>JBILZC010000004.1:0-84090 GCA_044377415.1 Terrimicrobiaceae bacterium
CTCGTTGTGGCCTGCTACGGAATGAACGATGGCAGCGGTTTGCCAAACAATGAAGCCGGCCTCAAGCGCTTCAGCGAGGCGATCACACGCTTGCGCGAAACAGCCTTCAAAGCCGGTGCCAAACAGGTTGTTTTGTGCACCCCGCCCATCCACGATTCCGCCCGCACCCCAGATCCCCACGAGCAAAACCTCGTCGCCTTCAGCCAATGGCTCGTCTCGAAACGCGCCGATGGCTGGACCGTGGTCGATATTCATTCACCGATGCGGTGGGAACTCGACGAAATCCGAAAAACCAATCCCTCCTTCAAATTTCAACCAGACGGCGTACATCCCAACCGCAAAGGTCATTGGGTGATGGCGCGCGAAATCCTCACGCAATTTCTGGGAGCCGATCTCGGTACCTCGACATCAGCCGAGTCGTTTTTCGCGAATAACGGATCCGCCATCCGCGCCCTCGTCGACCAACGCCGCCTCACTCTGTTCTCCGCGTACATGGGCCACATCGGCCACGCCCGCCCCGGCGTTCCCGGCGGCCCCGGACAAAAACCCGCCCCCAGCCTCTCCGAAGCCACCGCTCAAGCCGCCCAGATCACAGAAAAAATCTCCTCACTCTTGAAGTAGGTCGGTTCGGCTTCGGTTCTAACTAAAATCCCGTAGCGGGTTTAATTTTCAGCGACGGGCCGGAGCACGACCTTACGGAGATTGAAGGCTTTCCATGCGCTCGGATCGGGGCGGATGGTGAGATTCCATTCGCCATTTCCGGCGATGCGGATTTGGCCCAAGTTTTGCAACTCGAACTTTTTGTAATCTCCCGTGGCAGCGAGATTGGCGGCGAGGGTTTGCACCTCGTCTTGCTCGGCGGATTTTTCTTTTTTGATGCCAGAAACATCGACATTCAAAATCGGAGCCGCCGCGCCGAGTTCAACAATGACCTTGGCGGTTTCGAGTCCGGAGACTTCGGTCAGAACCTCGTAATTGCCGGGCTTGAGCCCGCTGAAGGACCAGCTCACGGGTGCTTCGGGGTTATTCCAACTGCTGATTTCGGCGCCCTCTTTGCTTTGTTGGAGGCTAGGTGTTGAGCCTTTCTTGGGGATGCCGAAGTCGACAAGAGATGCAGGCAGCACGATCGAGCCATCGGCAGCGGGCTTGATGAAAAGAGCCACAACCTTGGGCTTGCCGGCGATTTCCATTTTGATCACCGACGCGTTGGCATCGGGCGCCTGTGGGGGGAGGTCAACGACGACACCGTTGGCTGTTTTTTCGAATTTCAATTCCTCTCCGCCAACGAGCATTTGGGCGGATTTGACTTTGCTCTCCAAACCAGGGAGGAGGAGTTTGCCTTCAGCAGGCCATTCGAAGACATGAAGGTAGAGCGTGGTGCCACCTTTGGACTTCTTCGTGGTGCAACGCCCCCATGGGAGCTTCGCAAACGGACTGGCGCCTGAGCCATAGATCGATTCACCGTTGGCATCCATCCATTTGCCGATCTCCTCCAAACGCTCGACGCTGGCTTGCGGGATGAGGCCTTCGCCGGTCGGTCCGACATTGAGCAGGTAGTTGCCGCCCTTGCTGGCAATATCGATGAGATTTTGAAGGAGAACCTTGGTGGATTTCCAATTCTCATCGTCGCTCTTGTATCCCCAAGTGTGGTTGATCGTCATGCAGGCTTCCCAGTCGGTGTCGCCGAGGCCGGTGGCGGGGATGTGCTGCTCGGGGGTCTCCGTGTCGCCAGCGTAGGGCTCACGCTTGCCGGATTTGAGGGCCTCCATGTCAACAACGCCGCAGGGGGCAACCTTGAGAAGGCGGTTGTTGTGGATGATGCCGGGCTTGAGCTTGAGCGGCTCGATGATCTTCGCGGCGCGATCCTCGTTCATGGCCGCCGGAGTATCCCACCACAGGATCACCGGGGCGTCGCCGTAGTTCGTGAGAAGTTCGCGCACCTGCGGGACGGCTACCTGTTCCACATATTCATCCATCGTGCGTTTGTTGTTGGGATCCTGCGAACAGGCTCCACCGTTGTTCCAGTCCATGGCCTGCGAATAGTAGAAGCCAAGCTTGATGCCGTGCTTCTTGCAGGCTTCGGCCAGGGGCTTGAGGAGGTCTTTTTTGTAGGGCGTGGATGCGATATTCCAGTCGTTCACGGCCGATGGCCAGAGGGCGAAGCCGTCGTGGTGCTTCGCGGTGATGACGATGTATTTCATGCCCGCTTTTTTGGCTAGGAGAACCCAGGCCTCGGGGTCGTATTTGGTAGGGTTGAACTGCGAGGCATAGGCTTTGTATTCCTCGACTGGGATTTTGCCCTTTTCCATGATCCACTCCCCGTAGCCATCCACAGGCTTGCCATTGTGAATGCCCGCCGGAACGGCATAAACGCCCCAGTGGATGAACAGCCCGAACCGGGCATCGCGCCACCATGCCATACGGGCGTCGCGTTCCTCCTTGGTTTCATTCGCATAGGGATCGGGATTGGGCGTGGCAGCAGGCGTGGGCGCGGCTGGTTTTTCCTCGGCAAAAGAGGTGAGCGGTTGCAAGGCGAGGGAGCTGAGGGCGGCGAGAGTCAGGAGTGTTTTTGTTTTCATAGATTAGAGTTGGGATTGGAATTGGTAACTGCCGGAGCCGACCGCATAGACAACGGCGTTGTTTTCCATGCGGAGGAACTTCACGCCTTTGGCTTCGCTGGTGGGCTTGCCGGATTCGGTAACGCTGGCGGCGTCTTTGGCAGGCACGAAGATCGTCGCCGTGGAGTTCGGAGGAATCGTCACATCCATCGAGAGTTTTTCGCCCTCGCGCTTCCAATTGCTCACGATCCGACCGTAGGGCGAGATGTGGTGCGAGTTGACCCATGTCACATCGCCGGCGAGCGCGGGCTTGATGATGGTGTTTTTGAAGCCGGGCGCGGCGGGGTCCGTCTGGATACCGGCGAGGCCTTGGTAGAACCAGTTGTCCGGCGAGGTGAAGCAAGAGTGGATGTGCGACCAGTAGCCGTTCCATTGTTCCCAAAGCGTCGTGGCGCCTTGCTCGACCATGTATCCCCAGCCCGGATAGGCGGTCTGGTTGAACATCGTGAAGACAAGATCGTTTCGGCCGATGGCGCGGAGGTGCTCCATCATGAAATAGGTCCCGAGCATTCCGGTATCGAGATGGCCCTTGTTCTTCTCGAGGATGTTTTCCTCGAGCTTTTGGATCAACGCGGGGCGCTCGGCTTCCGGCGTGACGCCGGCCAGAAGCGGCATCACATAATAGGCCTGCTCGTCGATGCCGTAGTTCCCGGCGGCTTTGTCGAAAAACGCCGCGTGCACCGCTGCCCGTGCCGTCGCGAGGCGGGCCTCGCAGCGCTCGACCTCGTCTTTTTTGCCAAGGACGGATGCGATGTTTTTGAGAATCTCCAATTGCTGGATGCGGTAGCAGTTGTTGAAAAGCTCGGCGGCGGGGCGGCCCGGCCAGTTTTGGGTATCCATGCCGCGCTCTGGCGGAACCCAATCGCCGATGAAATCCCATGTTCCCCCGTAGGCACGCAGAACGCCATCCTTCGAGCGGGACTCAAGATTGTCCACAAACCGCCGGATCGCGTCGTAGTTTTCCTCCAGCACGCGCTTGTCGCCGTAGTAGAGATAATGCCGCCAAGTGATCGCGGAGAGGAGGCCCGGCCACCCGGGGCCGCCACCGCCCATGGCAAACGGCGCCATATGCGGCATGTAGCCATCCGCGCCCTGCCTAATCCGCCAATCCATAAGCCATTTCCGGTAGAAACCATACGACCCGAAGCTCGTCATAAAGCCCTCCGCCGCGACCTGCCCGTCGCCGTAGCCCAAACGCTCGCGGTGCGGGCAGTCCACAAAGTAGCCGCCGAGATTCAGGCTGCGCTGAGTCCATTGGTTCACACGCGAGATGCGGTTAAAGAGCTCGTTCGAGCACTCGAAGGCGCCGACTGGCTCCAGGTCGCTCTCAACGAGCATGGCCACGGCATCCTCTTTTTTTGGAGGCACGGGCAGGCCCTCCACCAAAACATAGCGGAAGCCCGCGTAGTTGAATTTGTGTTCGAAAACCTCGCCCGGCTTGCCGGTGGAAACGAACTCACTAACTTGGTTGAAGTGCTGGTAGCTGCCGTCCGGCAGGGGCTGCGGTTTCCCACCGAACCCGACTTTCACTCCGTAGTGCTTCTTGTCTGCAAAGGTCATTCGCGCCACCGCGCGCTTGGGTTGGGTTGCGGAGCCCTCTGAATTCCACTCCGGCATCTTGAGACGCATCCAACCGGTGAGGGCCGTGCCAAAATCAATCTCATACCGGCCGCCACCGAGGTCGTTCACCGCCACGGCAGGGATTTCCTTTCCGATCCGGTTCAGCGGCGCCTGCTGGGCCACTGCTTCGCCTTTTGGCGCCTCGACCTCCACGGCATTCTTCCAACCTTTGTCGTTGAAATCTGGACTGCACCAGTTCGCGATGTGGGCGGTTGGGTCCACGCGCTCGCCGCCGAAGTCGTTGTGGTGGGTTCCACCGCTCCGCGTGTAGGAACTCGGTGAGGTTTTCCAACTCGCATCGGTGCCCAAAACCCACGGCTTCCCGTCGATTTCCGCCTCGATCTGCGCGCGCACATGCGGCAGGGCGGGAGTCATTTTATTGGCTCCCGTATCCGTCCTGGTCGCCATCCCCCGCCCCATCCACAGCCCGATGGTGTTGCGACCGGGCTTGAGCAGGCTGGTGACATCGTAGGTGTTGTAAAAAACCTGCTTCGTGTTGTCGGAGACCGCCGGCGTGAGCACATCGGCGCCGACTTTTTGCCCATTGATGTAAAGCTCCGCGTAACCGGCGATATTGACAGTCACAAACGCACGCGTCGGCACGGTGGGGAGGTCGAACGACTTCCTCAGCCAAGGCGCAATATTTAGGTCGGCGTCATCATGGCCGATCCACTTTCCGAGCCAGCCTGCGGCCTCGAGAGTTCCCATCCGCCAAAAAGCGGGCGCACTCCAATCCGTGACCTCCGCCTTGCCGCTGGCGTCGGTGGTCCACGCCTTCACTTTCCAGTGGCAAACCACGCCAGAGGCGAGAGGTTTCCCCTGATAATCGATGTGGACGCTTTGGTCGGAGGCCACCTTGCCGCTGTCCCAAAGGTCGCCTTGGTCCTTGGCGAGGATTTCCGGCGTCGAGGCCACGAGAATTTGGTAAGCCGTCTGCCGAATTCCTCTTTCAGGTTTCCGGTTTCCCATTTCCAGTTTCCAACTCAGCCCCGGCTTTGTGGCATCGATGGACAGCGGGTTCACACGGAATTCGCAGCGGAGGTTCTCCACTTGAGCGGCTTGGATCGTAACGAACGGCATCAGTAGCGATACAGCCAGAGCAGAGAGTGTCTTTTTCATGCTTGGGATTTTGATGGGAAATGGATGGAAACGCGAAGATTGGCCAACCTAACAATGTCAGTTATAACATCCAGCTCAAAAAGCGGGCTGGCAAGACTCTTGGGGCTTTTCCGTAGGCCCTACTGAACGCTGACCGGCTTGAGCGTGAGCTTGCGGAGATTGAAGGCTGTCCAATTGGCTGGATCCGGCCTGATGACAAGGCTTTGATCCCCTTCCCCGGCGATGCGGATTTTGCCAAGGCTTTGGGTATTGTATTTGATGTAGTTGACGGTGCTGGAGAGGCTTGGGTTGAGTTTTTGATCTCCAAATTCCACAATGGCCTTGGCATCCTTGATTCCGGAGACTTCGGCCAAAACCTCGTATTCTCCGGGCTTGGCGCCGGCGAATTCCCAGCTCACAGGAGCTTCGGCGTTGTCCCAGAAGCCAATTTCGTTTCCGGCCTCACCCTCTTGAAAGCGAGGGGTGCCGCCTTTGGCGGGGGCTGGGAAATCGGCCAGAGCGGCTGGCAATTCGATCGAACCATCCTTGCCGGGTTTGATGAACACCTTGGAGACCTTCGGCTCGCCGACGATTTCCAGCTTGATCACCGTGGCGTCGGCGTCGAGGGCCTGCTTGGGAACTTGAATGAGCACGCCTTCAGGGGTTTGTTCGAATTTCAATTTCGTGCCGTTGGCCAGCAGGCGGGCGGATTTGACTTTGCTCTCCAAGCCGGGAACGAGGAGTTTGCCGTCCTTCGGCCAATCGAAGACATGGAGAAAGAGGGTCGTGCCGCCCTCGTGTTTCTTGACGGTGCAACGGCCCCAGATGAGCTTCGCAAAGGGGCTGTGGGTGGTGCCGTAGATCGATTCGCTATTCACCGCCATCCACTTGCCGATGACATCAAGACGCTCGACGATGGGCTCAGGGAAGAGGCCCTCGCCGGTAGGACCGACATTGAGCAGGTAGTTACCGCCTTTGCTGGCGATGTCGATGAGTTGGTGGATAAGGGTCTTCGCGGACTTCCAATTGTGGTCGGTGCTCTTGTAGCCCCAGGTGTCGTTCATGGTCATGCAAACCTCGAAATCGCGGTCACCGAGACCGTTGGGCGGGATGTATTGCTCGGGGGTCTCGGTGTCACCGTAGAGAGGGTTGCCCTTGATTTCTTCGAGTGCGGCCATATCGATCACACCCATGTGACCGTGCATTTTGTAAAGGCGGTTGTTTTGGATGAGGTTGGGGCGGACGCTTAGGACGTCGAGGATTTGCTTGGCGTAATCGAGATTCATCGCCACAGGAACGTCCCACCAGAGGATGGCGGGAGCATCACCGTAGTTGTTCGCCAATTCTTTAATCTGGGGAATGGCGATATTTTTCATGTAGTTCGGAATATCGTCAGCGCCTGCGGGATCCCAGTTGTTGCAAGCGCCGCCGTTCGACCAATCCACGGTCTGGGCGTAATAAAAACCGAGCTTGATTCCATGCTTTTTACAGGCTTCTGCCAGCGGCTTGAGGAGGTCTTTTTTGTAGAGGGTGGACTCGACATCCCAGTCGTTAGTCGCTGTGGGCCAGAGGGCGAAGCCATCGACATGCTTGGCGGTAATGACGATGTATTTCATGCCGGCCTTTTTGGCCATGAGCACCCAGTCCTCGGCATTGTATTTCGTGGGGTTGAACTCCTTGGCGAGTTCCTTGTATTTGGCGACAGGGATTTCTCCCCTACCCATGATCTGCTCGCCGAGGCTTGGGATTTCCTTGCCGTCGTAAATCCCGCCCAAGCGCGCATAGACGCCCCAGTGGATGAACATGCCGAAGCGGGCGTCGCGCCACCAGGCCATGCGGGCGTCGCGTTGTTCCTCGGTCTCGCGAGGGAGGTCATCGGGCGCGGGGGTGACGACCGGAGCCTCTGCGGACTTGTTTTGCTTCAAATAGGTGGGCGTTTCAGTGGCGGGGGAGGTCGCGGGAGCCGTCGTTTCCGCCGCATGGGCGTGAATGGAGGCCAAGAGGCCAATGGCGGCAAGGGTGAGCGTGGTTTTTTTCATGTTTTTGGTTTTCGTGTGCGTGAAGTGAATCGGGGCGGGCCGTGGCATTGATTTCAATGGACCTTGGAGGAGTCGGCAGGCGCTCCGTTTTTCGCGGCTTCCTTTTCACCCACCAGCGAGCCGTAGGTGATGATGCCGAAGGAACCAACCAGGATAAAAAGCCCGGCCAGCAGAACACCGATCGTCTTGCGCGTGCAGTTGTGCCACTCGCGGAAGACGAGGCCGACGACGAAGCTGAAAAACACGAGCATCGCCATGTGGATTCCCCAACTGATGAATTTGAAATTTCCCATGTCGGCATGCCCCAATTCGTAGAAGATGAATTGGATGAACCAGAGCATGCCGCCAATGAGTGCCATGAGGTAATAGAATGCCAGGCGGCCCGCGCCATCTGGGATCGAGACAAACTCCCGCAAGGTTCCGCGCCGGAAGCAGACGATGAGCCACCACACGAGGTTCGTCAGGAGCGTTCCCCCAGTGAGGTAGATATACTTCGGGTAGCCGTTGAAGCCAGCCATCGCCCCGTGCTGGCTGGCAATGTCGTCGATCGGTTTACCCGCCGCCGCACCCACGCCGAAGATTCCCGAGAGGATGCCGGCCAGCACCACTAGCCAGAGCCCCTTGCGCATGTCGAAGCTGCTGTTGCCATCGCCTTTCTCGGAGATTTCGCGCTCCTTGAGGAAACCCGCGCGGCCGCACACGGCTACTCCAACCATGGAGAGAATGAACGCCGCAAGCACGATGAGCCCGCCGGGCTTCTGGAAATTAGCCACCAAAGTGCCATCCAAAACCTGTGGCACGACCGTGCCAAAAACGGCTGAAATCCCGATCGCCATTCCGTAGGTCATCGAGAACCCGATGCACTGAATCGCCAAGGCGAAGGCCATGCCACCAAAACCATAGAGGGCACCATAGAAAAACACCTTCAGCACGACATCCTGCGGCGCCTCGCGAAGGACCGCGCCGAGATCCGGAACCGTAAGCGCAGAAATCCCCAGCGGCATGATGAACCACGCCATCACGCAGAAAACGATCCAGTAGGTCTGCCAAGACCATTTCGAAGCTCCTTTTTGCGAAATATAGCAGGTGGCCGCCGCGATCCCGCCCAATGCATGCAATCCTATTCCAAAGAGAATCATAGTGTTGAAGTGGGGAAGAGGTTCATCAAGACGCACACGGGGTGGGCATCGATCGGTGTTGGATACATGCCTGACCTGTGTCTGGCAGAAGACGGGGGCGGATTCATCGTTGAAAATATTAGGCCCAATCGTCTGGATCGTCCATATCCGAAGACCCACTATTTTGTATCTTTTTTAAAAATTCATGACCCCACTGTGCCAGGAAAAATCGTCGCGCAATCCTGTATTTCCTGTATCTTTTCCAAGTCAATTGCGGCACTTTTCCACGCAATCATCGATGGCCACGAAATCCCCAACTGCAAAAATCAAAAAGTCCCAACAGTCGCCGGATGGAGCGGAACCAGGTTTGAAGCAACAAAATATTGGAGCATACGACTCCCCGTTTTCAGGTGTGGGCATCGTGCATGATCCGCTGTGGGCTGACTCCCCTCGCAGCGGCGTGGTGCTTCACGAATGCGGTTATCTCGAGGCCAACAAAAACTGGAATTTCCAATCCGTGTTCGGACCCTTCTGGAGGTTGTATTACAACTCAGAGCCTGGACACAGCGTGGTCTTCGAGAGCGAAGTGGTGGAATTGAATCCGGATCGGATAGTGGTGGTCCCGCCGCACCAACTTTTCCACTGCCGGTCCACGAAGTCGGCGCCATCGCTCTGGGTGCATTTCAGTGTCACAAGAAAGTTGTCGGAAAAAATGGCCGGTGCGCTGGCCTTTCAGCCAACCCCTGCCGAATTGGCGCTGTCGCAGGAACTCAAGGAGGCAATCCTCGAAGTGCGGGAACTGCGTCCGAACGACAGGAATTTCCGCTTGGCGAAAGCTTTGGTGCTCGTGGTGCTGGCAAGGCGGGAATTGGATTGGAACCCTATCATTCCAGAGCATCTGCTCAAGACTCAACGCCACATCGAGGAGCGCTATGGCGACGAACTCACAATCAAGCAACTGGTGCGTGTGGCAGGGATCAGCGCCTCCAAGCTGGCCGAGGACTTCAAAAATTTCCACGGCACCACGCCTGCGAAGTATGTGAGAGAAATCCGCGTGAGGGAGGCGGCATCGTTGCTCCTCCGGACAAACGAAAGTTTGGATGAGATCGCGGAAAAAACCGGTTTCGTGAACCGTTTTTACATGAGCAGAGTTTTTAAGAAGGTCACCAAGGAATCCCCTGCGGCCTATCGCAGAAAACACCGCTCACGCACAGGCTGATTGGAAGCAACTGCGGGCTCATACCAACGTCCGTTTCAAGTTGGACTTTGAATCGCAAAACAAGGGGGCACGGGCGTCCCGGCGTGTGGAGACCGGTCTTCCTGCTCGCACCCCACCCATTCAAACGAGAGCACACACACGCTCACAGGCGCCTAAGCCTGACCAGAGATGACTCCAGCAAGGGATTTTCCGAGGTTTCCATTATGGCTCTACGGGAACGATGAATCCCCCGTTCACCCAATCGGCGTGGTCGCTGTGGACGCTGTCGCCGGCGTCTTTGACGACGAGGCGCACTTCTTTGAAGCGGGTGTTGAGTTCCACATTGAAGTTCCACGAGGAGAGTTCCTTCGTCGTGAGGACGGGTGACTGTGCGAGCAGGACGGGTTTTTCGCCCATCTCGTTCACATCGCCGTAGACCTCGAAAATGACGCTGGCTCGTGCGTCTTGGCGCGCGGCGTCGTCGATGCCGACGGTGGCGACGAAGCGCGTGGCGCCTTTCGGGATGGTGGCGACCGCGATGGCGTTGGCATGGGTGCCGTAGCCGTTTTCGTAGGTTTTGCCGTCAATGCTCAGCGGTTTACCGGTGTAGCTCAGGCCGAAGCGGGCCGTGCCGGCGGTGTTTTGAACGAACTTCGTGTTCGTGGAATTGAGCGAGATCGTGGGGAGCGGTGGAACGGGCGGCGCGGTCAATTTTGTCAACGGCGTCACCTTGATCGAGACGGGCGCGGCGGCTTTGCCATCACCGCCGAGGGCTTCCACGGTATAGGCGAGGGGGTTCTCGCGCGGGAACTTGGTATCAACAAACATCGCGACCGGCTCGGTGCTGACTTGGCCGTCGCTGCGGGTGACGCGGTAGGCGGCGGCTCCGTTTTCATTCCACGAGAGGGTGATCAGATTGAATTCCACATTCGCTTTGAGGTTGGCCACAGGCGGCGGGAGGATGTCGATGGCCTCGCCGCGCTCAAAGGCGACCTGCCATTTCACCTCGCGGCTCACAGGGCTGGAGAGGGCGGCGCGGATGCGGGGGCCGTCTTGTTTTATGCTGGCTTTCACGCCGGCAGCGACATCTTCGTCCGAGACTTTGATGCCAGTGGCGCGCCAGGATTTATCCGAGGAGGGCACGACGATGCGAAGTTCATACGGGTCGTTGCCGACCATTTTGCTGGTCGCGGAGAGTTGGGATTTGGCGGCGTCCCATTTTTCATCGGTCACATCGATAATGCCCTGGGTGACATGGCGCGAGGTGCTCAGGAGCTGAGGGAACTCGGAGACTGGGCGGATTGCCATGATGCGGCTGGAGGCTCCAGGCAGGGTCGCGGTGAGTGCGCCGCTGAAGGGCGGGATGAACTTATTCGCCCAGAAATCGAAGCCGACATACTCCTTCGCCGGCGGCAGGCCGATACGCTCGGGCGTGGCGGAGATTTCGGCGCGGTCCTTGTCCCAGTTATAATAAGCAACGACATCGCGGCGCACGGCTTGGCGGGTGTCGGTGACGAGCCAAATCCTCGCGATTTGTTGCTCGAAGACATCGACCGGGCGCGCGGGCAGGCCGTGAGCGGGGATGGTGCGTTTGACGATGTCAAGGCGGTCGGCCGGATAGATCGGCACCCAATCGCTGATGTAGTAAAGTTGGCCCGAAATAGCGGTCCAGCCGGCATTCAGGCGGGCGCGATCGAGCGAGAGGTAGGCGCGGACAGAGACGAAGTCGGGGTCGTTCCACCACACGCGGCCGTGGAGGAACCACAGGCGGGAGGCATGGAGCGAGCCGATCGAACCGTCATTGGTGTCCGGCCCGACACGCATCGCATCCAGCAAGCCGAAGGAACCGCCAAACGACCTCATGTTTTGGACCGCACAGCAGCCGAGGAGAAAAACATCCGGCCCGGCGGCTTCGCGCACGAGCTTCGCGCCGTCGCGCAGAGTTTCGATATTGGTTTTGTCGGGGTTTGAGAACACCGCGTCGCCGATACCGTCCTGTTTGTAGGCATCGTGGATATACATCTGCGGGGTGCCACTGCCGGTCCAGAAACCATCCATTTTGAAAAGTTTGTAGCCCCAATCGTGCGCGAGGCGGCTGACGATCCCGCGCACGAACTCCTGCGTCTCTGGAAGCGTCATGTCGAGGCAGGTGCCGCCCCAGGAGGTTTCGTAAGGCTGGCCGTCGGTTTTTTTGACAAACAAATGCTGGCGGTCTTTGAAGAACGGATCCTTGTAGTTTCCGGCAAACGGCATGAACCAGATGCCCGGTGTGAGCCCGAAGCTCTCCATGTTTTCCGCCGCCGCCTTCATGCCGCTGGGATAGGGGCCATTGGCCTCATGGGTGGTGAAGTTTTTCTTCGGGCCGTTCTCCTTCACACCGGCCTGCCAGTTGTCGTCGATGAGCATGAAATCAAATCCGAACGGCTTCAGCTCCTTCGCGCAGGCGGCGTTCAGTTCCTTCAGATTCACCTCGTCGCACGCGGCGGCATGGCGGTCCATATACCAGGTGCAGAGGCCGGCTGTCTGGGGGAGCAATTTCACGGCGTAGATTTTGCCGATGGCGTCGGCATAAGCCTCGAGTCCCAAGCGGGCGTCCTCGAAGTATCCGATCGCGAATGTCTCGGCCACAGCCTCCTCGCCGGGCTTGATGCGCAGGCAGCCGTAGTCGATCTGCGCCTGCATGCGGGCCGCGCCGTTTACAACGGGTGAAAAAACCACGCCGCTCCCGCGATCATGCGAGAGCCACCCACCCACGACACCCGAGCGGGTTTCTGGATCGACGATGCTGAGGAATGCATAGCTGCCGGGGTTCTTGTCGGGAGCGAACAGGCCGCCGGTGCCGAGCGTGTTGATCCCTGAGAGCGGCTTGCCGAGATCGACTGCGGCGGAAACTGTCGCGACATGTTTGTGAACGACCGGCTCCGTGCTGCCATTGCGGAGCGTGGAGCGGAAAGTGACGAAGGGCAGGTTCGGGTAAAGCGCCACGAGTTCCCGGTTGCCGTCGGCGTAGGTGATTTCGATGCCTTGGCCTTTTCCGAAATTTTTGTCGTCCAACGCGACCGTTTTCGCCGTGCCACCCTTTCCACTCAGCTTGCCGGCGGTGAGGATGGTTTTCCCACTGGGCTTGACGGCCACGGTGAATGTCCCCTCACCCGCCTCGATATTCACTTTGTAGCGGTCGTTCTCGATGCTGGTTGCGGCTTGAAGCTGCCATGCGGCGGAAGAGAGGAGGATGAGCACCGAAATGAATACTGGCTTCCAGCGGAGTCGGATTGAAAGGGTTTTTTTCATGGTTGTTTGATATTCTGATGCAGTGTCTTTTTCTAAAAAGGATCTCTTGACTGAGAGATGTTGGGGTGAATTTGTCCTCATCGATTATTTCTCGAAAACTGAGAATTCGTTGATGTTGATGGCGCGTTCGGCCTTGAGGACATTGAGCCGCACGAACCGGGCTTTCACGGGAGCGAAGGTGATTTGCTTGTTGGCACCGATCGTCGCGCCGCGCGCGACTTCCTTCCAAGCGTCGCCCTGCTTGACCTCGATGGCGAACTCCTGCGTTTCGGGCCATTCGATTTCGTCAATCTTCACGCGGGCGATCTCCTTTTCCGCGCCGAGATCGATTTCGATCCAGCCCGAACGCGCAGCGATGTCCGAGGCCCAGCGGGTTCTCGGGTCGCCGTCCACCGCTTTGGCGACCTCATAGCCGGGCTGATGGAATTGGCTCGAGGCCGTCACATTTTTGCCTTGGCTTAAGGCCGGCAGCGGAGTGGCGGCAGGCTTCGGATTTTCAAACCCGGTGTCGCCCGGAGCAGGTGGCACATACGGGGTTTCCTTCCCGAGCCAGTTCACGATGTCTTTGGCACGGGACTCGGGAGTGACTTTAAGCGACTCGAGTTTCCCGCCTTTCAGCACGCCTTCGACAACCGCCGGCCCCGGCGCGTGCAATTTGAAATCCACATCCCAATCTTTCGGCCAGGATGGGAAGACATGGAGCTTGCCGGTCGGCCCGGGCTCGGGCGCGAGCAACATTTCCTGCATGCCGACCATGCCGGATCCGCCCCAGTTGTGGTCCGGCAGCCAATCGTGACCGGGACCGAAGAACGCGGGGAAACGGGCCTGCGGCGCGACGGTATTTGCCATTTTGTAGATGGCGCGCTGCTTGGCCTCCTCCGGGCGGGCGAGCGAGGCGACATTGGCAACGGTCGCCATCCATGAGAAATCCAGTTTACACGACTTCGTGCGGGCTTCTGGGATGGTTTCCCAAGTGTCGCGGGCGAGTTCGAGGGTTTCCGGTTTGGTGACGCCAACCATGCGGTAGGGCCATGCCGCAAACATCTCACAAGGTTCCCAGGGATTAAACTCCTGCTCGATCGAGCGGGCGGGAAACAGCGAGGCGCGGCCTTGACGCTTGCCGATCGGCAGATCCGGGATCGTGGCCTGGATGCGCTGCAAGCGCTCGCGCGAGGCGGCGGGCAGATTTTGCAGGGCGAGCAAACCGGCGGTGATGCGGTGCATGGCGCAGACCACTTCCAGCGGATCGGTGGCGCCTCCACCGAACTCCAAAGCTTGGGAGGGATAAATGCGAAGCTTGCCGTCGGCGGTCAATTCCGAGCCCGTGCGTTTCTTCGTTTGGGCGCGATAGAAGCTGTCATAAAAAAGAACCGTTCCTTCGATCCATGGCAGGTCTCTTTCAAGGGAAATGCCGAGCGCGTCGCCCGCCTGCAAGGCCATCCAGGCATTTTCGAGCATCATCGAATAGTAGTAATGGAGATGCCCCGCACCGCAGAGGCTGGTGCCTGTCGGGGCATAGCCGCAAAGCCCCCAGACATCCAGGGGCTCAGGATAAAGCACGCCCTCCGCGCCGTTGTTTTTCGCCCGCAAGGCGGCCGTGGACGAGCGGTCGCGGTAGAAGGCCAGCGAAGGCTCCAGTAAATCCGCGTCTCCGCCAGCCAAAGTCGGCCAACCCAGCCAGCGCTGGTTTTGCGACATGAAATGGCAGAACAGCCAGCGGCGGAAATCCGGGGAGCTGGGAGCCCCCGCACTCAATGGCGCGGCCGGGGAACTGTTTCCCGCGATGCGCCCAGGCTTGTTATCCGTGGTGAAAATGCCGCCATTGAAGAGGAGTGGGAGTTCTCCGCCGCGATTGCACGCGAGCATGTAGCGGAAGAGTTGGTAATTCCGTCCTGCCAGCCAACCCTCGTCGGCACCGCCTGCGGTGGGATTCACCGCAATATGCGAGCGCGACCAGAACTCGTCCCAGCGTTTCGCCTCATCCGCTTGCGCGGCCTTGCGGGCGGCAGGATCGAGCAGTGCAGTGGCTTCGTCAGTCCACTGCTTCGGATCCGCATCCCACTTGCCGCCAAGGCGGACCGCGATGGCCAAATTTTCTTGCGGCGATGTGCGACCGGTCCACGCCTTGCCATCCCAGAACTGCCATTGCACCTCGCTGGCCACCGGCTCCGAAATGCCCCCCTGCACCACCGCCGCTCCGCCGAAGACGCGCCTCGTGGTGACATCGTGCAGCGCCACGAGGGAAATCCCTTGTTTTTTGGCCTTCTCGACCATGTCGATACCGAAATCCGCATTGCGGTGGAACCAGACAAACCCGTTCTTTCCGGATTGGACCTGATCCTCCGTAAAGTTCTGCCGCGTCTCGACAAAAACATCCACGAGAATGCCCTCGCGTTTCTTGTCCCGCCAGGTGCCAAACGCGACATCGTAGGCGAGCGGCTTGCCGGAACGGGATTCAAAAACCAGCGTCTCGCCGGCAAACCAGAGAGCTGCCTGGAAATCCCCCTGTTTAATCGTGATCGTCCCGTTCGCGAGAACGAGTTCCTGCCGGAAACCGGCTTCGCCGAGCTTGAAGTCCACCGGCGTAATGCGCAGGCAGCCGAGCTTGAGGAGCCGCCCTTGCTCGTCGTAGGCGCCGTTGTGGGAAGCATAAATCCAGATCGCCCCATCTTGGACCCATACATTCGCGCCCGCGCCCAAGCGGCCCGAGAGTGGCATCGAGTCGAGCGAGTCCTTCGAAGGCGAATCCCACACGACATTGTATTTGGCCAAATCGGCGCCGTGCAGGGAAAAAAATGATCCCAGCAACCAAGCCGTGAGGGAGAAGATTCGCCGTTTCTTCATCGATTGATTTTGCATTCCAAATAGTCGGACGAAGTTGTGAGTGGTCCGTTTTTGACATTGATGAACCAGGCTGTTGATCCTTCGGGGACAGTCGCGGTCGCAACCCACACCCCACCCTCTTGGGCGAGTGTGGCTGGGGTTTCCACCCATGCGCGGCCACCGGTGTGACCGGTGCCTGTGGTGGAGACAAGAACCGCCGATTCCAGCGGCCTTGTGGACGCGAAGGTGGCCTGCGCTTTTCCGTTCTCAAGCTTCGAGGATTTCTCCTGAATCCAAGGCTTGCCGTCTTTGAGGACGCTGTCCACAAAAGCAAACCATTCCGCACGATCCGTCAGATTCCCATGCCCCATGCCAGGAATTAGGCAAAGTTCGGAGACTTCGCTGCCCGCCTTTTTACGCGAATTGTTGAAGGCTTCCATGGAGAAGTGGGCGTCCTGCGGCCAGGATTGCCAGAGGATCGGCATGTGCGCGCGGTCCAGGCGCAGATTGGCATCCCAGACCTTTTTATAGACCTCGTTGCCGCCCAGTGTGCCACCCCAGTGGTTCGGGATGGCATCCAACCCGCCACATCCGTAAACGGGAATCGCAAAAGCATATCGGGGATCGATACCGATCGCGGTGGAGGTTATAATGCCGCCCCACGAGCAGCCCATGATGCCGACCTTGGCAGGATCGACCTCGGGCAGGCTCCGGAGCAAGGCTGCAGCAAGGTTCACGTTCGCGATGGCGTGATACATCCACTGGTCTTTGATCGGAGCGCCCGAGTCGCCAAAGATGCCGGGGCGGGCTGGAATACCATTCGGGTTTCTGGCATATCCCTTGAGGGCGGGGTCGTATTCCGTCTGCCCCTCGAGCGACATGCTGATAGCGGCGTAGCCGTGGTTGTTCCAATTTTTCACCCAATCCTTTGAAGCGGCGCCTCCGCCACCATGGGCCAGGACAACAGCAGGCACTTTTTTGTCCCCGGTATTTTCCGGAACACCGAGCCAGGCAAAAACCGTGGTCGGCTTGCCCTGATAATCGAGGCCGGAGTAGAAGATCGGCTTGAGATTCGGCGTGGCGTCGGGCCGATCCAAAACCTCGTATTTCGGAGCTTGGCTTATCTTGCCAAGCGCATCAACCTCAGCGCGCATGGCCTCAAAATCGGGGGCGGCGGGAGCGGGTGTCGGATCGACCGCGTAAAGCAGAATAGATTTCATGCATACGGCAGCAAGAATCGGGAGTTTATGGTTCATAAAATTTGTTGTCTGGTGACGCTACGGAATCGTTAATGGAACAGCTGGATTACTGATTTTTCAGAACCACCGAGTCGCCCTTGGCGATAAATTGGACATCGAACCATGGCGCGGGGTTGGCGGCCTCTCCTTCGATCCAGAATTCGTTGAAACCATGCTCGATTTCGTAATCTTTCCGCTCCACAGGGAGGTTTTTGACGAGGTGCCAATCGAGATCGTAGACTCCCACCTTGTCACCGCCTTGATACCACAGGTATTGGTCTGTTTTGACTTCGCCCTTGATGCTGAGCGTGCCCGCACCGGCGTGGATGACCGGGTCTTTGATCGAGGAGGGAGTATTTCCAACGAGGCGGAGGTTTTCCACGAGGACTTTTGCTTGGGTATTAACGGGAATCCTCGCGAAACCAATCGAGACCGCACTGAGTTGGCCATAGCCTGCGCCCCGGGCGTGGTAGCGGATGCCCCAGCGACCGGTGGTGCGGGCGACTTCGCCAAGCGGGATGAAGATGTCCTTCCGGCCCGTGAAGTCGATCGGAACGACATAGTCTTTGCCGCCGGGTCCGACTTGGACGATCAGGAGTGCCCCGCTGCCATCGCCGGTGACCGTGAGAGCCACGCCGCGCGCGTTTTGGGAATTCCCGTTGAAGGCGAAGCTCGGGAAGTGCTCACCTTGGAAATGCTCGACGGGCGCAGGAGTAGCCTTCGGTTTGGCATTCGGTGCGGCGCTTGGTTGTGCTGGCTCTGCTTTCGCTGTGTTGTCGAAGGACATCTCGAGGGCCGCACCGACATCGGCAAAGACATACTTGCCGAGATCCTTGATTTGCGCGGCCTTCGGCTGCATCATTAAAGTCGGTGCGGTGCTTGCAGGGGTTGGTGCAGGTGTGGCAGCGGGAGTGGCAGCGATGTGATCAGGGCTCGCTCCGGCGCCGATCAGGTAGCCCTGCATATCCTTGTTCAACTCTTCCTTCGGAGCTTCTTCCGCGTGCTTGGCGAAGCCGTCCGTGTAGCCGTCCAATACCCGGATGATGAATTGCGGGGCCTGGCGGCCGAAGGGATTTTCCAAACGCAGGCGCAGGCCGCTGCCGATATACTGGCGGGGAGCAACCGCGCCGTATTCCATTACCCCTTTCCACTCCACATCCTCCTTGCCGCGAACCATGACGCAGAAGGGTTGGATTTCATAGCCGCCCTGCGTCTTCCTGGCTTCAAACAGGGTTTTGGCGAGGGCGGGACCGGGGTCCAAGGGGGCGTAAGTCTTGTCTTGGTAGTAGGACTCGGAAATCTGCTTGCGGAGTTCCGGCGTCAACTTGGGGGCGAGTTCACGCCAAATGGAAAACTGGTCGGCGATCAAGTCAGCCAGGCCGTGCCCGACAATCGTTTTGGGGAAAATCCCAAACATCGGCTCGGGTTTTTTGATCGCGAAACCCGTGCTGTTGGCGGCGGCGCCACCTGCGAGTGCGACATGGTTTTCGATCGGACTGGTGGAGAGTCGCCCCTCGCGGTGAAGCGTCAAGGCGGCATAACCGCCACCCCGTTTGTTAAGGATGAGGTCGCCATTGGTTTTAAATCTGTAAACCATGTCCCAAGGGTTCGGAGTTCCGCCAGAGGTGTTGCTCGTCATCGGATGGTCGGTATTCTGGTAAACGAACATCGTGAATTTCCGGAAACCCCATGGCACATCCTCATGGCATTCCCCGCCGTCGAATTCGTTATGCTGGAGGCCCATGCGGTTGAAAAAGTCCGCGTATTCCTTGGCAGCGATCTCCGGCAAGTCGGTGCGGCTGTCGGGGTAGTAGTTTTGGTTGTAGGCCTTCAGGAGTCCGATGACCTCCGTGCCGGCCTCGTGCTTGGCGGGGGTGACGCCACGCTGGTGGACCGTGAGCTTCCACACCTCCTTGTCGGTATCCTCAAATTTGCAGGGGATGATCTCGTCATCGATCAGGATTTCTCCGAGAGAGAAGAAACGCTGATAGCTTTGCGGCCATGGCAACGAGGCGCTTTGATTCGGAAATTTCACCCCGGAATTTGGCCGGAAGAGGATCGTTTTGTCGGTTTCGGAAATGGGTTTCTCCAGCTTGCCCTTGCCCCAATTTGAAATGCGATGGTCGGTTTTTTTTCCTTTGCCGATGTATTTCGACCCCTCCATGCCAAACCCGTAGCTAAGAGTGTGGAGCATGGCATCCATGCCGTTCGCCTTGAGCTTGTCCTGGAATGCCTTGAGGTCCTCCTCGCCGCGAGGGAAGACCTTTTTGTTCACCGATAACGGATCGCGGTCGTAAACCCAATACGCCCCGCGCCAAGTGTCCGTGTGGAGGTAGAGGCGGTTGACATGGACTTTCTTCGCGTAATCAAACAACACATCGAGATCCTCGGGCTTCTCGGCGCTGATGGACAAGATGTGAGTATGGGTGAATTTGCTCTTCCACTCTTCCACCCAAGCTTTGGCGCGCTCGTAGGTCCATTTGCCTTCGATTTTCGGATGCGGCATTTTTTCCTCCGTCCAGATGCGGAGCAGGGTTTCGTTGTGGTCGTCGTCGTTGAGGGGAACGAAAAACGCAAAGCTGCCGAGCGGATCCTTTTCGCCGCGGAACCAGAGGAACGGCCAGGACGCATTCAGTGTCACACGGCGCGGCGCGTAAAAGTTGCCCGGATCCACCATATAATCCAGCGGAACAGACATAGGGCAGATGTTATTGAAGTTGGCTTGTAACCTCAAAATCGGCTCGGAGTCCGTGGGAACATTCTCCATTTTTTCGAGGCGGAAGGAGATGTGGCTGTTTCCGGCATTCACCGCCAGCGTCGCGCGGGTGTTGTCGGCGGCGGTGAGGATCAGCTTGCCATCTTGGGATTCGAGGGAGGTGAAAGGAATGATTTTCTCATCCGACCCCGAACCGGTGGTCATGTAAAAGCCCTTTCCGGAGTCTTTGGTGTTGATGAGGTTCGAGCCGTTCCCGCGCGTGAAAGTGAGTGGCTTGCCGTCGGCAGAAAACGTCATGGTCACATCACCGCCTTTGATCGTCTGTCCGCCAGGACCGCTCTTGCCGGTATCCGTGGCGGTGATTTTTGGTGGTTCCGGTGGCTTGCAGGAGGCAAGGAGGAAAAGTCCGGCGGCGAGGAGTAGTAGAGTGCGTTTCATTGTGTTGGTTATTTTAAATCGTGAGTGTGGATGCGAGATGGATTGCGAGGGTTATTTCTTTGGCTCTTCGGGAACGATGAACCCGGCAACTTTGCAGATGTAGAGCAAAAGAAAATACTCACATGTTGCTGACAGAGCGAGGGCGAGGAGGAGTTCTTTTTTCACAGGGATTATTTGAAAATGCTTTTCAGGACGTGCTTCAACCGAACCTCGGGACCGAAGGAAGGGGTGGTCGGCGAGGTGGAGACGATTTGGAGGCGCAGGCGGTTTTGGCCGGGCTTCAAGGCCTTCGTCACATTGAGGACAAACGGCGGCATCCAGAGCGTTTCGAATTCCTTTCCGTTTACGGTGACGGTGGCCATCACATTCACTTTGCCCAGATCGAGCTTCACCTCGCCGGCTTTGGCGAGGGCCTCTGGCAGATCAAAAACCACCTCCTGCGTGAGCGTATTAGGGGCTTCCTGTCCGGGCACAGCGGTCCAGCCGTCCTTGATGACGAGATGTTCGCCGGCGGGTGCGATGACGGTTTGTTTTTGGGCGCCGGTGGACAGCGTAACCGTGTAGTTGCCGGGCTGTGCGGCCTCTCCGATCAGGCTCCCATCCTTATCGAAATAAAGCTCCAGCTCGGCGCCAGAGACGGGTTGGCCATCGCGCTCGGATTTCACGACCGAGCCACCGTCCGGCAACTTGTCGCGGAACACGACAAAAAACGAGTCCACCAGATCATTGACATTCAGCGACACGCGGGTTCCGTCCCCATCTTGCCAGAACCGAGCGATCTTGCGGGTCTCACCGGTCACTGGATTGAAAAGCTCCGGGATCTTTCCTGAGGCGCGCAGAGTCACTTCGAAGGGACCGGCCTGCTTGAACTTCGCGAGGAAAAAGATCATTCCGTCATCCAGTCGTCGCGCCTTCCAAAGGACAGGACAGGTCTCCTTGGAAACGAGCGGGGAGATTTTCAACTCCTGCATTTTCTCAGCGGTGACGGGAACTCCCTCCACAAATAGGCCCCCCTGTTTTTTGAGTTCCTCGATGCGAGCGCGGACCTTCGGGCGCATTTGGAGCGCGAAGGGCTCTTGCGGCATAGCCACCATTTTGTAGCGGGTCGAGATGCGGGCGGGGTCTTTCTCATCGGGCACGACAAACTCCCCCTTCTCGACGCGGATCTTCCGCAGCAGGGCGTCCGAGTTGATGAAATCGTAGTCGTAGCCGGGCGGGACGGGATTATTTGGTCCGGTCATTTGTGGCGCGAAATCGCCGATGTAAGCGGCGGTATCGGCGACGGGCTCTCCTTGGCTCAGCATGAAGTGGCAACGCTGCAGGTAGCGCACCCAGTTGCGACTGTGGTTAAACCACGGCGTATTGCGGTGAAAGGCCGTTCCGAACCACGGGTTCAGGCCGGGCATGCCATCGCGTGGTTGGTGGGCCACGACATGCAGCACAAAGTGATTGATGCCTGCGCAGAATGCCTCATCGCCCCGCTTCTTTATGGAGTAGGGGTGATGTTTGAGGTCGAGGCCGCTGGTGAAAGCCTCTGCAAAAACATTCTGTTTGCCATAAATGTGCGCGGCGGAACTCGCGGCTCGGCACTCCACCATCATTCCGGGATTCCACTCTTGGGTCCAGAACTCGCCGGCAATCTGGTCAGCATAGCCCCCATAGGTCAGGAATTCTCCGGGGAATCCCCAATGCCCGTAGTTTTCGCACCAGGTACGCAATCCATTCTCAGCGGCCACCTCGCGCAATCCGCCGATATAGTTCTCCGCAATGAGATCCGCCACCGTCCGCCGCAGATCCGACAAGAAGCCGTCCGAGGCTTGAGCGCTATCAATCACGAGACCGGTTAGAATCGGCAACATCACAAGCGGATCGTAGCCATTCCGTGCAGCGAAGGTTTTGTCAAAGCCGTCGGTCCAATTTTGAGATCCGACCTCGTAGCTATCGATCGTGATGCCCTTAAATGCCTTGCGCTCATCGGGCGTCATCTCAGCCATCAGTTGGTCGAACATAGAATGGAAGTGATATCGGATGATCTCCTTGCTCATCTTGTCGCACTCGAGTCCGGTGGCTTCACGATCGGCGGCTTGATTCGTTTTACCGGTCGTCACCATGCCGAAGTAAAGGATGGTCCACTCCCCTTGCGGCAACTCGCAGGTGAGCACGCCGTTCGCATCGAGTTTGTCGGTGAGATTGAGAATCTCCTCACGGCGCAGCACCACAGAATCATCCGCCGGCTGCTGCGTGCTGGGAAAGATGTAGGAATCCCACGCCGGAACTGGAGATGGGAACATGCGCCCCAGTTGTTTTTCGACCGCTTTAGCCACGACGGGATCAGAGCTCAGAGTCACCTCCGACACGTCATTCACGGAAGTGGCCACCCATTCAAATACCTTCGCAGTTGTATCCTTCAAGCTGAAGGTCACTGCTCCCAATGGAAGGAAATCGGTCTTCGGGTTGGATCCACCTGCCTTGATGTCCGCCACCAACGTGCGAGCACCACTTTCATCCAACGCATAAAGTTTCCCAGCGATCGCAAATTTGGTAGACTTCGGCACAATCGTCAATCCACGCGCCGTCCAGGGTTCTTTGTACTCAAAATGCAGAATCTTGCTCAAATTCGACCCGGACAGTTCCCACGGTTTTGTGGAGCAAGGCCCAATAACACGGGCCATCTGCCAACCTGGGAAATCCCTTGCATTATCACGCCACCCGTCGATCTCGTCGGCGCGGACCTGCCAGGAGGCATCGGTCCCCACTAGCTGCTCATTGCCGTCTTTGTATTCCAGCTCAAGTAACGCGATTAGGCCGGCCGAGTTGACTGCGTTGTTCATTACGGAACACGCGATGACGTTGGCCCCCGACTTCAAAAATTCCGCGATGGAAAATTCCTGCGGAACCTTCCAGTCCGAGCCTTTGCCGACTTGTTGGCCATTGATCCAAAGGACAAAGGAATCGTCCGCTGACACCATCATCCTTGCCGATTTGATCGTGGAAGGATCCGCTTGGATGACTTTTCTGAAATATTTGGTTCCAGCCGGAGCGTTCTTCGCACCGTCTTCTTCCGGATGCCATATCCAGTTAGCCGCCGCATCAGGTATTTCCAGTTTTGGATTGGGCGTTTGGTCATATGATTTTGACCAGATAACGTTCTGGCTACCATCCAGGAGCGATACATTAAAGTTATTGAGTCTTTCAACGCTCCCATCGGTTCTATTCCAGATCACTATTTTTTCCACTATGGCTTCTTGAGATAATTCAAGCGACCACCAGGGCGCTTGTTTTCCGTCAGTGTGGGTTATGCTGTTGTCACCCCAGGAGCCGCTAGTATTGTTGTCAATGGCCCGTTCAGGATTGCCGCCATAACCGACGGAAGATTGGCTAGATTTACCGTTGATGGCGATATTAACCCCGCCGCTAAAAACTTGCACTTCGGCCAGTGAAAGCACCCCAGAGGAAGAGGGGATTTCTACTCGCACGTATTTGGCCATACCGGGAGTAACGGCCTTACTTGAGGCGCTAACGAAAGAAAGCTCTGGCGGCAGCTCGGCAGGCCTCACACCTAGGATCGTCACAGACTTCTTCTTCGGCACCGCGAGCACCGCGATGTCCTGCGGTGCGTTGCGCACTTTTGCGGAAAACGGACCACCCGCCGCCTGCACTGAGTTCCAGAGCACCCGCCGCATCGACTGTTCGGGCTTGATCCACGGCCCGCCCGACTGACTCCAACCGGGACAATTGAACATGTAGATCTCGATCCCCAGTCGTCCGGCCTCGGCCAGCGCGTGCTTAGTGGCCGCCTTCCACTCCGGCGAAAAGATTTTCACCGGACCCACCGGATGATTGCCCTCTCCGACAATGCCGATCATCGCCAGGCGGATTCCCGCTTTGGACATGGCCTCCAGATCCTTCGTGATCCCGTCGCGGGTGATGTCGGATTTCAGCCAATACCAGTAGCAATACGGCTTGGTTTCCTCCGGCGGGTTTTGGAATTGCGACTCGAGTGCTTCCGCTGCGCGGAGAGCGCAGGGAACCAAGAGGGCGAGGGCGAGGAGGAGTGATTTTTTCATTTGGTTTCTTTCACGATAAGATTGTCGATCGCTCCCTGAAAGCGACCACTTTTCGTTCTGGCCGGCCCGACGCGAAGCCTGACATTACCGGAGCCGTCGCCTTGGTAGTCGAATTGGGCGGCCGCGAACTCGGACTTGCCGGTCCATGCGCCGGGGGCGTGTTCGAAACTTTTCAGGACGCTGCCGTCTTTGCGCAGCACCTCGATGAGCAGGGCGTCGCCGGCCTTGGTGGCCTGCGAAAGGTCGCCATAGGCGGCCGGAGCCGTTTCAAAAGAAACCTGATAGTTTTTTTCCGATGCGTTGGCTTCGATCTCGCCGGATGTAACGACATTGTCCTTGAAGATCATGATCGCCCAATCGGACGGGGTGAGGGCGGTTTCGCTGGTCTTCATCGAGCGGTCCACCGCGTGTACGGCGCCAGCGCCCAAGGAACTCCAGCCCGCGATCTTGCCGCCATGGGCGACAGTCAAGCCGGTGTCGGCCTGCTTGTTGTTTTTGGTGCCTTCGTAAGCACCGAACGATTCGAGGAAAACCTCACCATCGGCACCCAGCACTTGGATTCGCACTTGCAGCACCAACTCCTCCCCATCGGGTTGTTTCACGGAGACCAGGATGGAATTTCGGCCAGCATTCATGTCCTTTGGCATGCCGGAGTAGGTGCCGTCGGCTTGAATCGCGAGCCACTCTGGTCCGCTCTTTTTGGTGAAGGTCGCGCCGATGGGTTCCAGCTTCCCGGAGCAGGTTTCCCCGACTTTCAATGCTGGAAGGTTGATTGTTTTGGCACGATTCTGAGCCTGCATCACTAGCACCCAATCTTGAGGGGAAGGGAGTTCCGGCATTTTGAATTCACCGGTTTCGGATTGGATGATGCCTTGGTCGAAGCGGCGGCCGGTGGCGGGATCGAAGTAGAACGCGGAGTAGCTCACGCCGGGTTCGAGGTCTTTCACCACCGTGCCCGTCCAGTCGTAAATCCTCCCCCTCGGGTGGTAAATGAAGCGCACCTCGCCGGGGATACCGGCGGCGTAGCCATTGGGCGAGGTCCACTCGGGATGCGGCTCAAAGCGTTGCCACGGGTATTGCTCGAGGAGTTTTTTCGCCATGCCCAGTTCGGTGGAGCCGGGGTAGTTCATGCCTTCCTTCCAGGTGGTCCAATCGTAGACCTTCTTGCCCCCGAACGCCGCCGATGCACAGCCGGGGTCGCCTTCCACGCTGGCGTGCCAGATTCCAGCCGCGCCGTAGGTGTGACCCGCCGCACCGCTTAGAATGCTCTGCCAAAACATCCGGCGTTGCGTGTCGCCGAAACCCTGTTGCATGTGCCCCTCGTAGCAGGTCTCGCCGACCAGCACGGGCATGGGTGGCTCCTTCGAATAGGCCGAGGAAACGATTGCCACGGTCTGCGGCTGGATTGCCGCATTTTGGTCGTGGTTGCCACCGACCATGTCGAAATCCATCGCCGTCGTGTCGTCTTTCGCGCCGCGCCGGCCATGACCCGTGTGGCAGGTAAGCGTTCGGTGAAATGGATCGAGACCCCGCACATGATTCGCCAACTCAGCCCAGGGACCTTTGTTCCATTTGGTTTCCTCGGGAATTTCGCCGGCAAGGATCCAGAAGATCGGATATGCTCCATAGCGGCCCACGAGGTAACGCCAGTGGCGCTTCAAGCCCTCAAGCCCAATCGCCTGCATGCTATTGCAATCCCCACGCCCCCAGGAGCCGACGATCACCGGCGCGAGGCCGCTCTCCACGAGGTGCTGGATGCGGCGGTCGGTGTAGTTAAAATACTCGGGATTCACCTTTTCAAACTTCACCGACTCGTAGGGCAGGCCGCCCTCATTCGCCATGCGTGCCTCAAGGAAACCCTCGTCGGGATACGGCCCGCAAACGATCTGGACGGCATTGAATCCCTTCTTCTTGCGATCGGCGGCGAGTTCCTGAAATCCCTCCCATGTCATCCGCTTGCAGAGGTTCTTCCACCAGGTATCTCCCAGCCAAAAAAACGGCGTGCCGTCCGCGTGCGCGAAGGTGTGCTTGTTCTCAGATACTCCCACCGGCCCATGTTTGTAGAGCGGGTTATCACTCGTGCTCGGAACCACCTCGATCTTGCCGCTGATCGCGTGAAGTCCGGTGTTCGTCGCATCTTTGCATTCGGTCTTCCACGAATGGATGCCGGTTAGCTCCGAGGCGTAGCGGAATTTCCAATCATTCCCGCCCGCCCAGAACGCCGGCACGCGGAGTTGCTTTCCGTCCGGCCGCGTCACCACCGCATCGAGTTCCACCTCCATGAACGGATTCGCGTAGGTCTTTCCAGAAACGAGCGAGACTTCCGCTACGCGGTTGGCTTCGACCCGCGATTCGTTGGCGTGCGCGGAATAGCCCTCCTTGTCGCGCTGAAGGACCATTTTGCTGTCGATGGCGTTCGGCAGGCTGACATCGGCGTGGGTGGTTTGCAGAAGGGTAAGGCCAACGAGAGCTATGAACAGAGGCAGTGCACGGGGGTTCATTTTTCTCATTGCACCTTTTGTAGCAGAACTCCAGCAACCGTCATGTCATTCAAATGCACTACAACTCTGCGCGAGATCAGATCAAAAAATGACAACCCTTGCTCCCAGTTTATGTCGAAAACGGCTTTGGCACAGGATGACAGAATCGAAGCGCAGCAATGAACACTCGCACCGGGCCGTGTTTGTAGAGCGGATTGTCGCTCGTGCTCGGAACCACCTCGATTTTGCCGTTGATGCAGTGAAGTCCGGTGTTCGCTGCATCTTTGCATTCCGTCTTCCACGAATGCGTGCCGGTTAGCTCCGAGGCGTAGCGGAATTTCCAATCATTCCCGCCCGCCCAAAATGCCGGCACGCGCAGTTGCTTTCCGTCCGGACGTGTCACCACCGCATCGACTTCCACCTCCATGAACGGATTCGCGTAGGACTTGGCCGAGACGAGCGAGACTTCCGCTACGCGGTTGGCTTCGACGCGCGATTCGTTGGCTTGCGCGGAATAGCCCAGAAGCAGGCCCAGAAACAGGGTGGCTATGGTTTTTTCATCATTTGGTTTCTATTCATTGGAAATTTAATTCTTCGCTACGGGAAGAATGGCTTGGATCGCGTCGAACCAAGTTTGCGCCATGCGGTCGTAGCCGGTGGCGTTGGGGTGGTTGATTTTGTTCGAGAAAAGCTCGGGGTCGATCGTGCCGTCGGGTTTTCAGCATGTTCCGGTATTGATCGACAGTGGTGACCTTGTATCCCCGGCGCTGGAATTCCGGCACCAGCGTGTCGCGGATGCTGGTGTTGTAGTCCGCGATACTTTGGGTGAATGCCAATAGAGGGGTGATTTGGGCCACCACCACATGGGCTTGGGGGCGGACAGCAACGATCTTTTCCACGATGCCCTTGAGGTTCTCGGCCGCCGGCGGCCTGCCTGCGTCGTTGATTCCGATCATCAGGAGGACGAAGTCCGGTTGGCTTTTTGTAATCCACTGGTCGATGTGTTGCAAAACTTGGGCGGTATTCCATCCCCCATGGCCCTCATGGCGGTCCTGGCCAATGACTCTCAAATCCGGCGAAGGCGAGTTTTTTGGAACACCGAACCGCCCATCCCATGGCTCCGGCGAATCCCCGACAAACTGGAACTGGTATCCTGATTTTTGGAGGCGCTCGAAGAGTCCTTGGCGGTAACCAAATTCAAAAGGCACATCCCAATTCGGGTTATCCGTGTAACCGGCCGTAATGGAATCACCAACGCAAAGGATGCGCAGGGGTTTGGCGGCGGTGTTTTTCTGCTCCATGCGCTCTTGAAAAATGGCGGGTGCTGGCGAGGCATTTTCTGCATGAAGCATGACCGACGGCACGAGAAGCAGCGCAGCGAGGGCCAAGAGTCGTGAGGGTTTTCTCATGATGGCGGAAAGTTTCTAATCATGATCGTTGTCGGATTTGCGGGATTCAATTTTAAACGAGGTTTTCTTGTCGCCTGAGATTTTCATCCACACCACAAGATCGGTTCCCTCGATGGTTTTGTTGTGGCCGAAGCGGAAGTCTTTTCCAAGAGGGATGGCTTTGCCGTCGATTGAGAGTTTGGCTGAGCGCTTGCCCCAGTTTTTCACAACGAAGGCGGGGTTATGAATCGGCGACTCGTGTGTCGCTTCAAGAGAGAATTCGAGCGGTCCGGCACCGGGGGCTTTCGCAGTGAAAATGTAGGCGCGTTGGGATTTATCGAACCCTTGGCTTTCAAATCCAGAGCCTGCGAGGATTGCCGCCGGGGCGGAATTCCAAGATTTCGCAAGCGGAACGAGGCTTTCGATCGGTTGGTCGGTCATGCCGTAGAGGAACCTCGCCTCGCAGCTTCCGCTGGCGTTGTGGATCACCGGCCTCGAGGAGGATAGCGAAAAATGCGATGGGCGGTCGGAGACGATCACTTTGCGACCGTCGTTGGGAAGCTGGGCCACCGGCCAGTGGTTCCAGCACGGGAACATCGAGTAGTCGCGGCTAGGCGGAATCCCGAAGCCCTCGATCTTCACGCCTGGCTCAAAGATGAGATACGGCTTCCATTGCGAGCGGAAGTTCACGAGCTGGATGTTCGGCTCGGCAGGAATGTGAAAATATCTTTCTGGGCTTTGGGGATCCTTCCATTTCAGCGGCGGGCCGTTTTCCCAGGAATAGGTGTGAGACTCTCCCTTTTCATTGGCGAGTGTGAGCGCCTTGATGTCCACCATGTCCTCGGGGCGGGAACCGGGTTGGTTGAACATAATCGTCTCCTGCCACTGACCTCCGCCATTGTGGTTCTTTGCCACCACATGACGCACGACCACACCGTCAGGATAGATGGTGAAATACTCATCGGACCAAAGCCCCCAACCAGTCATCGGATCGGGATTGAGGAATTTACCATCGATTCCGACCGAGGCGTAGCGCGCGTGGATGACCACCCGGGCATCATTACTCTCCAGAATCTTCGCCGTTGAAAACTCACACTTCTTGTCGGCCATGTGCTCGTAGCAACCGGTCTTGGCGCTGTTCACCTCGAGGCTTTGGTCGCCGCTCCACAGGCCGTTTTCGCTCACATAGGCAGCGCCGTAGTTCGTGCCACGCCAGAAGACGATTCGGCTGGGCGAGTCGTCGAACCTTACGAGGATGTCGCAATCCTCACCCACGCGCCAGTGACGCTCCCATTCGGGGGCATAGTTCAATCTCGTATAAACCGCGCCAAATTCGCCGGGGCCTTCAGGGCCGGACGGCATTCGGCGGAATTGGAGGGGTTGGGCGGTCTTCGGCTGAACAGACGCAAAAGCCTGCGCAACTTCGTCGGCGGAAAACACGTGATTGTAAATTTTCACTTCGTCAAGAAGCCCGTCGAGGAACATCGGGGAGTTGAACGAGGTGCTGTATTCGCGCTCTGTGCAGATCGGGAAGGTTTTCGTGTGGCTCAGCCCGAGCAACAAATCCACACCCTTCGCCGGCGTGATCGGGCCGGTCGTTTTGATTTCGCCTTCGGGGTTTCCATTGATGAAAATCTTGAGGCCGTTGTTTGGGTCATAACTGCCCGCGAGATGCGCCCAATTGAGCAGCGGGAGTTGGGATTTCGAATTGCACTCGATCCACTTCCCATCCTTCGCGACATGCAGGCCCAAACGGCCCTCGCCGCTGATGCCGAAGAACCAACCCTCCTTGTGGTCGCGCTCCTGATTCACGATCGCCGCCCAATTCCACGGGTATTCCTGCAACGCGATCCATCCCTCGAAGGAAAACGCATCGCCGAGCACCGGGGCCTTATCGGCCAGGCGGGTGAGGCGCGTGGACAGTCCATCGAGCTTCAGGGCATTACCAACGACACCTTCCGCCAGCGTCGGGAAACCCGCGATTGGATCATGAACGCCGGCCGTCGGTTCGTGGACCAACTTCGAGTTGGGGTCGCCGCCGAGGAGTTGCTCGAATGACCAAACCGCCGCCGGCTTTTGCGGAGGCGGCGTAGTCTGGGCCAAGGCCAAAGGAAGGAGCGCTCCCAAAGAGAGAAGAAGGAGCGAGATTGATGTGTTTTTCATAATGTCAGTGATTTTGGAGATGGGTAACGGATCGCTCAATGATTTTGGGTGATCTGCAAGGTCACCGGACCAAGGAGGCCGGATGGAACGAGGGTCTGGCTCTCGGGTTTTTCGTATTGGGTGATGTTCGTCCGAGTGCGGCGCTGCTCCGTCGGGAGCTTCGCATCGCCGATCAGGCGGTTTGGCCAACTGTTGACGACTTCGATCTCCAATTCGTTATCGCCGGACTTAAGCGCGTCGGTGATGTCCACCCGGCGCGGATTGCACCAGACGACGCCGAGGTCTTTGCCGTTGAGCGTCACCTTGGCCGAATGCCCGACCATTCCAAGGGCGAGATGGAAACTCCCGCCATTGCTGAACACTGAAGGCTGAACACTGAAAACTTTAATGTATTTGGCCGTCCCGCTGAAGTGCTTCACGGGCTCCTCGGGGCGATTGATCCAATCCTCAAGCTTGTCGAAGTCCACTAGATTGTTCGTGGCGGGGTAGAACCATTCCTTGTCGAACTGCACGGTCCACGGCCCTTCGAGGGTTTGGACGGTCTCGAACGCCGGGAAGTTACTACCCTCGCCAGCGGTTACGGTGGTGGGTTTGCGGAAGACGACAAACATCGAGCCATTCGGATCGAACTCGAGCGGAATGCTCGTGCGGCCGTTTTCGATTTCGAAATTCGACAGTTCGCGCTGCTCGCCGGTCATGGGATTCCACAACTCGGGCTGGCGACCGGTTTGACGGAAAGTGGCGGTGACTTTTTCCAGACGGTCCTTGCGGTTCGCGAGGAAGTAGATTTCCGCCTCGGGAGTCGTGCGGTGGATGAAGTCGATGAAGGTGTCCTTCGCTCCGCCGGCCTCGAAATCGGGCAACACGCCATCCGCCAACAAAACCTCACGCTCGGTCTTGCCATGGATCACGCGACCATTGCCGGTCTTTCCGCCCCAGAGTTCCTCGCCGATTTTCTTCACCACGTCGTCGCACTGAGGGTGGTTTTTGAGTCCGGGATCGGTCAGTGGCTTCGGCCCGATCACTGTCGCGCCGGCCTGCACCAACTCGCTGAGTTTTTTCGCCACCGGCACGGGCATTTTCGTGGCATTGGGCAGGACCAGCACGCGGTAGGACATGCCATCGGGAAGCACGATTTTGCCGTCCTTGACCGAGAGGCGCGTGAGCAAGACCTCCTCGTTGCAGGAATCGTAGTCGTAGCCCTTGCCGAGCCCGTCGGGGACATGCTTCGGCGGGATCAGGTTCGGCGCGCCATCGCCCACATAGTAGAGCACATCGGCGGCGAAGAGCCCACTTTGCAGGAGCGAGTGGCAGCGGTTGATGTAGGAAATCCAAGGCCCGCCGGCCTGTTCCCACCACGAGACGCGCGGGTTCACATGGGTGCCGGCGTTGTAGACGATGCCGGGCTTGCCGTAATCCGCTGGTTGGCAGGTGCTCGAGTGGAAAAAGATTTGGTTGATGCCCTCGCAAAACGCGCGGTCCGCGAGCGGCTTCAAAATGTCCGGCGATTCATCCCAGTTTCGCCATCCGTGGACCGCTGTGAACGACTCGGTGGCGGCATAGCGTTTCCCATAGATGTGCGCGGCCGAGGCCGTTTGCTTGCAAACCATGTTTTGGTCGCGCTGCACGAAGGTCCCGAACCTCCAAAATTCGCCCTGCAGAAAATCCACACGGCCGAGATTTTTCAACGCATCGGTACAAACAGTCCCCGACTGGCTGGGCCCCGCCGCCTCGGCGCGCGTCATCATGCCACTCTTGCGGGCGAGTTCGGTCATTCGGCCGTAGTGCTCGTCGGCAAAACAATCCGCCACGGTCTTGCGGTAGTCGTGCAGAAACCGGTCGGAAAGCTCAGCGCTGTCGACGATCCATCCGCTCATGACCGGCAGATAGGGCGAGGGGTCGTAGCCGCGATATTTTTTGAAGCGCTCTACCATGTTGGCGGTCCAGTTTGGGTATCCGGCCTCGAAGCTGTCGGTGGCGAAGCTGCGGAGCGTCTTTCCCGCGTGCGGACCGGCCTCCTTCACCAACTCGGTGCCGACCGAATCGTAAACCAAGTCGATTCCAGCGCGGTCGAGGAAGTCGTTTTCCAATCCCTGAAATCCCGGCATTGGCACCGAGAGAGGGGCGTTGGTGATGCGGTGTCCGGTGCGAACCACAGTCCAATCGCCATCGGGCACATCCCACTCGAGCGTGCCGTCAGGCTTAAGTTTCGAGGTCAAATCTACCACATCGCCAGGCTTCACCGGTCGATCGTCCGGCAAAGAAACCCAAGGCACGAGCGGCGGCTGGTTCACGCTGTCGGCGGGCATGTAGCAATCCCCACCCACGCGGTTCGCCTTGATGCCGAGGTTTTGGCGCGGCGCGGGTTTGCCGCCTTCGGGCGTGCGAAAGGCGACCACGACCGAATCGCGGTAATCCATTTTTTCCGAAGGAACCTTGAAACTTTTACGCCCGCCGTAGCAGGCCGGGATATTCGCGTAGCCGTCATTCGGCTGCGGAATGTTGAGCTTGCCGGAAAATTTCTGCGGTCCCTTGATTGCGGTCTCGGACTGCAAATACCAGCGCGAGGCTTTCTCCGGAGTGATCCATTTGCCGCCCATGTTCCAGCCGGGCGCCATGTTAACATCCACCGCGATCCCGAGCCGTGCGGCTTCCTGCAGAGCGTGACGGTAGAGTTCGCGCCATTCGGGAGATAAAAAATCCGGGCCGTTCTCGCGGAATGCATCCGCGTGCTGACTGCTATTGACGAGCAGCACGGAACTCACGCCCTTGGCCTTGAACTCCTCCAAGTCATTCGTGATGACCGCCTTGTCCACAAAGGCATTCACCCACCACCAATAGACCCCAGCGCGCGCCTCGACCGGCGGGTTCTGGAATTGCTGCGCGAGGTTTTCCCCGGCGTGGAGCGAGGCAGTGAGTGCGAGAGAGAGGAGGAGTGTGGTTTTCTTCATGGCTTCGGATTCGGTTTAGCCTGCGCCTTGAGGTCTTTCGAGGTGGCCAGGCCGATGACGCGGCCTTGGTCGCCGACGGCGCAGTAGAAGTGGTAGACCACGCCGTCGTGCTTCACGATCCAGGGCTTGTGGGCGTAGGTCTTGTCCCAAGGCTCCGAGGAGTGGACGAGGTCGGGGCCGGTCCATTTCGTCCAGTTCACCAGATCGGTTGAGCATGCGAAGGTGTCGAAAGCTCCCGGACGCCAGAACGCGCCGAAGTAAAACATCACCCAGAGGTCGCCCATTTTCACAACCTGGGGATCGCCGGTGATGCCGTTCTGTTGCTCCTCACCGTGGGCCAAGACCGCGTCCGCACCGTAGCGCTTCCATTTGACCATATCGTCGGATACGGCCATGCCGATCTTCTCGTAGCCGCTTTTGATTTTGCCGTTGTAAAACATCACGAACGGCGACCCGAGCGTCTTGGCTTTGTCCCAGATGATGTTGCTCTTGTAGAGCGTGACCTTCTCAAAGGGGCGGACATCGGGCTGGTCGCGGTGGAGCACCGGGTTTTCCGCGAGGGGCGTCCATTCACGCGCTTCGGTGGGAGTTTTTGTCCAAGCCAATCCGATCGCAAGTGGATCGGTCTCGTAGCCTTGATGCTCGCCGCCGAGGAAGGACATCCAATACTTGCCGTCGTAGGTCTCCAGTTCATTGCTCCCGCCCCAGGCCGGATCGACCAGCGCGAGGTAACCGGCGCGTTGCCAGCGGTCCCACCCCTCGGCGGGGAAGCTCAGGATTTTTCCGAGTTTTTCCCAATGCAACAAATCGCTGCTCCGTGCGAGGCAGGTCTCGTAGCCGACGTCCTTGGTGCTGGCGATGTAGACCATATACCACTGGCCGTCCTTGCGGAAAATGCTGGGTGAATCGACGAGTTGATCGGCCTCGCCGCGCAGAACGACGCCGTATTTGTAGGGAGTCTTCACTTCCTCGTAGACCTTCTGCATCCGCTCTTGGGAAACAGCGGGCGCTGCCGAGGCATTTTCCGCGTGGATTGGGGCCAACGGCATCAGAAGCGACGCTGCGAGAAGGAGTGGCTTTGTTTTTTTCATGGGATTTGGATCAGCGATTGGAGGCGGCTTCCGTTTCAACCCAAGCGGCGTATTCGGGTAGGACAGAGATCGAGGAGACGAAGCCTTTCTCTTTGCCGTCGGCGGGCGGGGCGGTCACTTGGAAATTGCCGACGAGCATGGCGCTCTTGGGGAGTTCCATCTTTACGCCACCGGAATTCACTTGGAGGTTGTCCACTACTTCGACGATTGGCGCGAACGGCGAGATATTCATCCCAAGCGGTGCCTTGGCGAGTTTCTCGCTAAAGCGGTTCAGGCCGATCTTCCACGGAGTGCGGTTGAAGAGGTTTTCAGCCAGCAAGGCGCCGTCCTGTTTCAGTTGAGCCACATTGCCCATGTAGATGACTTCGAGAAACACATCGTGCGCACCATCGAAGGCTTTGGGCCCGGCGGTGACTTTCACTTCGTTGCTGCCGATTCCTTTAAAGGTGATGTCCGGCTTCACCTCCGGGACTTGGATCGTGTAGCGGCGGAAGACGCCGTCGCTGACTCCCCCGGCGTTAGCGAAGGCACCGGCGCCGGCCGTGAGCTTGCCCTTTGGCGCAGGGAACAGCGCGAAGTCGAGCTTCGCATTGCCGATGTTTGAAACGCGCAATTTGCCTTCCGCCGAAAGCACATCACTGTCCGAGAGCACGAGCCGTTGTCGGCCGAAGATGTCCTGACGCGTGAGGCGCAGGGCCTGCTGGCGGGTGAGGGTGAGGATTTCGCATTGCCCGCCGGTTTTGGATTTCACCCGCATCACACAATCGGTCCCGGGCTGGACGGCCACGGTCGTGCGCTTGCCTTCTTTCTTCACGGTCGCGGACTTCGCCGTGAGTTCGACAATCGAGTCGCTGTCAAACACGAAGTGCCCTTCCATGCCCTCCGGCACGAAGAAAACGAAGACCTCCCTGCCATCGTCGGTCTTCGTGCGGGTGTAGAGTTGGGCCAGCGCGTAATCGAGCTTCGCGCCTTGCAAGTTCAGGTTGAACGGCAAGACGGCAAACTGGTTTGGCTTGAGGTCGAAGCCGCCCGTTTCGGGAATCCGCAGGGTTTTGCCTTTGAAGGCGAGGTTGATGTTCAGGCCCTTCTTCTCCGTCATTTTCACGCGGTCCTGGTAGTTGTTCAAAAACAGGAAGCCGCTTTCGCCGTTCATGCGTGCTCCGTAGCGCAGGTCGGTGGTGTTGGCTTTGTCCGTCACCGGATTCGCTGGCAGCGCGACGACCGTTGGCGCCAGCAACTCCGGGAAATCCTCGAGGAAGAAATTCGCGGGTTTGAGGTAGTCGTAGATCGGGCTCGTCTGCCCAAACTCTCGCAAAGCGCCCTGAAAATCATAGCTGAACGCCATGAGGCCGGTATTGCCGCGCTTGCCGACGAATTGCGTGCCCCCATGATACATGTAGTAGCCGAGGAGGTTGCCGCCGCGCGCGGTCATCATCATCGCGATCGCCTCCGAGCTTTCCGGCGGGATATTCGGCCGCCATTGGCCGTAGCAAAAAAAGCCCGGGCCGGTCTCGATGTTGGCCACAGGGACCTGGGTGGCATCGTAGCTCACGCCAATGCGATGGTTGTGCGCGGGCGTGATGAATTCACCCTTTTTCACGCTGTGCATGTCGTTGAAGAGATACCAAGCCGTTGGGCCGCCAGGGCAGATCCAGGCATAGCCGCCCCACGCGGGCATCATCTCCTCGGCCGGCACGGGCGACTCCCACGCCGTGGCGACATAATACGGCGCCACGAGGCCGGCCTCGATCGCGAGGCGCTTGAGATGGAGCATGTGCTCCTCGCCACCTTCGCCCTTGAAGCCCCACGAGGTTGGCGCGTGCTCGAATTCATTCTCCAACTGCACCGCGATCACCGGCCCGCCGTCTTTGAACATCAGCCCCTTCAACTGCTCGCCGACCTGCTGATACCACTTCTTCACATAGTCCAAATACACCGGATCGTTGGTGCGGAACTTCACGCCCTTCTCCTTGAGAAAATCCGGCAGGCCACCGTTCCGGACCTCACCGTTATTGAACGGCCCGATGCGCGCGAACACCCGCATCCCGTGCTTCGCGCAGAGTTCGATGAAATGCCGCAGGTCGCGCTGACCGGTCCAGGTGAAAGTCCCCTCGTCCTCCTCATGCTTCACCCAGAAAAAATACATTGCGACCGTGTTGATCCCGCCGGCTTTCATCTTGAGGATCGCCTCCTCCCACTGCTCGCGCGGATACCGCGTCGGGTGGATTTCACCCGAAACCATCATCCATGGCTTGCCGTTCAGGGTGAGGTATTCGGCATTGGCCGCAAACACATCGCCGGCCGGATTTTTGCCTGTCCATTTTTCTTTGGGCGTAAGGTTCAGCGGACGCGGATCGCTGAGATCGATTTCGTGAACTTTGCCGATTGACGGCACCGGCTTGAGTCCCTGACCATCGATTTTGGCCTCGGCCCAATTCGCGTGGTCCATGCCATTCGTATCGCCGCCATTGCCGACCCGCAGTGCGAGGCGGCGGATACCGGTGAGATCGACGCTCACTTCCTTCGCCGCCTCCCCGTCCTTCATCACGCCGGACTCCCAAAGGATCCTGCCATCGCCGGCGACTTGGAAGGCCACCGACCCGGGCGCCTCCGCGCCATCATCCACACCCACCCACGCGCTGAAACGCCGCGCCGTTCCGTGAAGGTCGAATGCCACCTCGGCAGGCGAGTGCGTGCCGACACCTTTCTCAAAAACCCGCCCTCCGATCGAAAGCGGCTTGCCGCCGACCGACTTGTTGAGATGTGGCGCGCCGAAGCCCTGCGTCATTCCAGACAAATCGAGTTCCTGCAAACCCAGCGACCACTCGGGCGGGTTGGTTTGCTTTTCCGAGGATTCCGCCACGCAAAGGGTTCCGTAAAGCGAGAGCGCGAGGCTCAGGAGCAGCGTAGTTTTTTTCATGCTCAGAGTTGCGATTGGAATTGGTAGTTGCCCGAACCGACCGCGTAGACTGCGGCATTGTTTTCCATTCGGAGGAATTTCATGCTCTCCGCGTCCCCGGCGGGCTTGCCAGATTCGGTGACACCAGCGGCGTCTTTGGCAGGGACGAAAATCGTCGCTGTCGTGTTCGGCGGGACAGTCACCTCCATCGTGAGTTTTTCGCCATCGCGTTTCCAGTTGCTGACGATGCGGCCGTAGGGCGAGTCGTGATGGGCATTCACCCATTGCAGATCGCCGACCATATTGGGTTTAATAATGGTGTTTTTGAAACCGGGCGCGGCCGGATCGGGGCGGATTCCGGCGAGCGATTCCATGTTCCACGCACCAATGTTGCCGCCAAGCGAGGGCATCAGCGCCGCGCCGCCGTTCCAAGTCTCCTTCATGACATCGCTGCCGCTCCCTCGAGTCATACTTAGCCAGGAAGGAAATTCCCCGGCCGTGGTCATCTTCCTACCCGCTTCGGGCGCCAGGTCGCGCAGGACTCGCAACAAGTAAGGCGTGGAGACAAAGCCGGTAGAGAGTTGTCCGTGGTGGGCTTCGATTTCCTTCAGCAGCGCCTGCTCGACTTGGCCCCGCGCTTCAGCCGGCGGGATTTCCATGGCCAGTGCCATCACCTGGCCGGCCTGGGTGCAAGGGCGGTCACCAGTCCACCAGCTGGAATGCAGTTGTTCAAACGGCTTCGGCAGGACGACCCATTTGCCGGGCCCGATTCTCCAACCGGGCTGGCCATAGATGCCTGTCGCCGAATCGAGGAATTTCTGATTGATCGTCTCGCGCAGGCGTAAAGCGACGGCGGCATACTGTTGGGCCTCGTCGGTTTTTCCCAACATCGCTGCCGTGCGACTGACGATATCCGCAAACTGAACATGGGCTGGGGTGTTGATCAGCGCGACCGGTGTTTCCTCCACGGCATACCAATCTCCCAAGCCCCATTGCTGCAGTCCGTCTTGTGCCGCCTTTTCCAGGTAGTCCACATACCGCTTCATGGCCGGATAGGCCTCGCGCAGCAAGGTGTCGTCGCCGTAATACTGATACAATTCCCAAGGGAGCCACACGCCACAACCGCCCCACCAAGGGCTGTTGAAGGCATCGAATTTTGGACCGGGCGTGACATTGGGGAAATTGCCGCCGGCATCCTGGGTGTCGAGAAAGTCGTATCCCCAACGCTCATACATGGCGCGGGAGTCGAATATATAGACAGCCGACCAGAACATGCTCTGGACATCCTGGGTCCATGCCTTCCATTCCCGCACCGGATCGTTCGGCAGGAAAGTGGTGTAGGCGACCATGGTGCGCCGCACGCAATCATGCAGCCAAGTGATCCGCCCGTCGGAACATTGGAAATCTCCCGAGGGGGTGTAAAGCGAACTGATCTCGCAACCGGTCAAGTCGCCCTCCTTCGGCTCCGAGGCAAGGCCGGTCACCGTCACCTGACGCATGCCGCCATGAAAGAATCGCGGCTCGTAGGTTTGTGAACCTTCGGCAGATCCCAAGACAAAGGTGCTCGAGCGCGGGGGAAAACCCGGCGCGCCAGATCCCTCCCCGCCACCAACCGCCTCGGTGGTGATAGTCAATTTCGTGCCCTCCGGACCGGAAGCCTGAAACCGCACCCAGCCATTGATCTCGCGCCCAAAATCCCAAGTGGCCGATTTCTTCGCGGCGTCGTAGTGGAACGCCACCGGCTTGCCCTCGTTCACGATCCGGTTCGGCGGTTCTTTCTGGTAAACCAGCTTGCCCTCGGGACCTTTGACAACCGCCACGGGTTTCCAATCCCGCGCCTTGGCACGCAGGTCGATGTCCTCCTGCACAATCCAACTGCGAGTGATCTCCCCCAGCGACCATTTCCAGCTTTCATCGGAAACAACCACGGTTTCCGTGCCGTCGGCATGTTGCAGGTGGAGATTGAGCAGCAGCTTGGGTTTGTCCACATAGGTGTTCCTCTCGAACTGGTGCACCCAGGGATCTTTGGACAATCCATACCAGCCATCCGCCAGCGTGACATCCAAGTCATGGACGCCCGGTGTTTTGAAGCGGTCGGTGACATCGAAGGCCAGGTATTGCACCCGCTTGTTGTAGGTGGTGAAGCCCGGCCCGATCACATAGTCCCCGACTTTTTTCCCATCGATCGCGAGTTCGGAAAAACCCAGTCCGCAGAAAAACACCGAGGCGCGAACCACGGGTTTCTCGATGGTCACCTTTTTTTGCAAATAAACCGCCGCGTGTTTCGTATCCTCGCTGGCGCCGATCCACTGCCCCTGCCAGTCCCCGGGCTTCATTTTGCCGGTCACAAATTGCGCCGGAGCCGACCAATCCGAAACCTCGCCGTCCTTGTCCCACACGCGGACCTTCCAATGGCAGGCGGCGTGTGACTCGAGCGGCTTCCCCGCATATTCGACTTGGAGGCTTCGATCGCCAGAAATTTTGCCGCTGTCCCAAAGATCGCCCTGATCCTTGGCGAGAATTTCGAGCTTGGAGGCCATGAGCACTTGGCAGGCGGTCTGCCTCTGCCCGCGTTCGTCATCCTCGAGAATCCAACTCAAGCGCGGCTTGGCGACATCCACGCCGAGCGGATTTTCCAAATACTCGCAGCGGAGGTTTTCGACTTCGACGGCATGGATGGCACGGAGCGGCAAAAGCAAGGACGCCGCGAGGGTGAGGAGGAGCGCCGTTTTTTTCATAGTCTATTTCGTAGTGGAAATCGTCACGGGGCCGAGCAGGCCGGAGGGCAGCAGCGGCGAATCGTCTTTGAAGGGGTCGTGGGTGCAGAAGGTGTAGCGGCCGGTTGGGGTTTTCCGCCCGCCGAGGAATCCCGGCGGTGCTTCAACGTCGCGTGCGTTCGCGTCGGCGGGTTGTTTGTCGCCGATCATCCGGTTCGGCCAGCGGTTGGCGACTTCGATTTCGAGTTGGTTTTCTCCAACATTCAGGGCGTCGCCGATCTCGACTCGCCACGGGGCACACCAGACGACGCCAAGGTCTTTGCCGTTAAGATTCACACGCGCCATGTCGTGGAGGGTGCCGAGGTCCAAGAAGATTTGAGAATTCAAATTTGAAATTTGAGATTCTGTCAGTCGGAAGACCTTCCGATAGGTGGCGATGCCGGAGTAGTATTTGATGCCGCTCTCCGGGCGCTTCGTCCAATCCTGCAGGGTGTCGAAGGTGATCTTCTCAGGGCCACCCCATTTCGGGTCGAACGTAACCTCCCACGCTCCCGGGATTTCCTGCACGGGCGTGGTTTCCGCGAAGTTCTTGCCATTGGACAATGCGGGCGCCTGGCCCTTGCTGCCGAACACGACGAAGAAACTTTGGAACGCGTCGAATTCCATCGGGATCGTGGTGGTGCCGTCCTTGCGCTCGAATTGCGGCAACGCGCGGCGCTCGCCGGTGACGGGGTCCCAAAGCTCAGGGTTTCCCTTAGCCACGCGGAAGCGGCAGTCGGCCTTGATCGGCGCGCCGGTGCGGTTCGAGACGAAATAGATGTCGCGGTCGGCCGTGCGGCGGTGGCCGTAGCGAATGGGGCCGGTGGCGCTGAAATCCTCGGTGACGCCCATCGATTTCAAGATCGCAGCTGTGAGATCGTAGGCTGGATAAAGTGGCGCTTGGTTCGCGGGTGAGAGTGCCCCCCCCCAGTGGATAACGCCTTTTCCGTAGGCGCGCTTGGTTGACTCGGCGGGGGCTTCGAGGCTCCCCCAAAGTTCCTTGGCGAGGTTTTCGACCTCTGTATCACAGGCGGGATAACCCGAGAGGCTGGGCGATTTGAGCGGGGGGTTGCCGACGATCGTGGCGCCGACTTTCACAAGGTCGCGGATTTTTTCTAACAGGGCCGGGGTCATCGTTTGCACCTGCGGCAGCACCATCACGCGGTAGGAAGTGCCGCCGGGAAACGCGATCAAGCCGTCCTTCACCTCAGCGCGCTCCATGAGCATTCGCGGCGAGCATCCGTCGAAGCCGTAGCCTTTTTTGTCTTTATAAAAACCTGTGCCCTCCAGCGCCGTCGGCGGCGGCAGGAAAATGTGCGGCGCGCCCTCGGGTGTGAGATAAAGCACATCCGAGACAGCAGTGCCTTGCTGGAGAATCTCGGAACAACGGGCGATGTAGCGATGGAAAGCGCCGACCATCGGCCACCAGGTTTGGTTGCGGTGCCAATGGACGCCGTGTGGCCCGAGGGTGAAGCCGGGCTTGTAGTCCTGGCTCAGCGGTTGATGCGTGTAGGTGTGGAAAAAAATCCGGTTGATGCCTACGGCAAAGGCCCAGTCGCCTTGGTCCTTGAGCGACCAGGGATAGGCATCCAGCGCTTCGTTGGCGGTGAATGCCTCCGCCGCGACAATGGGTTTTCCCATCACATGGGCAATCGAGGCCGCCTCGAAAACGCTGTAGGCCGAATCGTTCCCATTGTGCCAAAATTCCCCCATCGGAATATCCGCCACCGCGCCGAGATCGAGATCACCAACGGGGTTCATGTCGTAGGGCTCGATGGAGAGATCGAATCCATGCTTGTGGGCATACTGCTTCACGCGCTGCGCGTGGTTTTCGAGAACCAAATCCTGCGCGGTCAGGCGCATATCCCACAGGAAACGCTCGGACTTCTCCAAGCCCTCCACCGCCCTGCCCGTATAGGTCAGAAGGAAGGGCTGGGCATCATAGCCGCGACGCTTCTTGAACTCGTCGAGAAACGCCGAAGTCCAGTTCTGCGCGCCGGACTCCCAGCTGTCCATGTGGAGATTGGTGAGCCCGTGCTCCTTGGCGCGCGGCCCGATTTTTTCCAACAACACACCGACGAATTTCGACAAATGGAAATCGATCGCCTTGGCATCGAATTTGTCCGACTCGCAACCATCGGCCACCCTTGGTGCCGGCCGTGTTCCCGCACCATTGTTACGGCGCCCCATGCGAACCACCGTCCAATCCCCAGAAGGGACATCCCACTCGAGCGTGCCATCGGGTTTCAGGTTTTTGGTGAGGTCGATGATTTTATCCGGCGCAATCACTCCCCCGGCCCCGGGCTCCGCATGGTGGGCGGCGGTCAGCAGGTAGGGTTTCACATGCTTGTAGCAGGTATAGGGTTCGCGCTTGTAGAGGGCCTTCTCGCCGATGTCGGAAATCACCGGTGGAGTGCTCGGAAAGGCATACACCGCGAAATCCTCGTAAAACGGATGATGCATCGTGAGGAACGGCGCGTGGCGGTGATCGGGCACCGGCAGCTTCTGCGACACGGTCTGCGGGCCCTTCAAGTCCACCGAGCTGAAGACCAGGTGCTGCATGGCATTCTCCGGCTTGATCCACGGCCCGCCGCTTCCGCACCAACCCGGCCCGATGCCGAGTTTCACATCGATCCCGAGACGCTCCGAGTCGCGCACAGCTTGCACAAACGCATTCTGCCACGGCTCGGTCATCCACTGCACAGGCCCCTTCGGAATGCCCATGTCGACTTCCAAAAAGAGCACCTTGTTGAGGCCCACCTCTTTCATGTTCTCCAACTCCGCCGTCATTTGCGTGGAGTTCAGATTGCCGTCATTAAAATACCAGTAAACGCCTGGCTGCGCGGAGGGCGGGGGTCTTTCAAAGCGTTGTTCGAGAGTCTCCCCGGCGTGGAGCGAACCTGTGAGCGCGAGCGCGAGGTGGAGCATGTTTTTCATTTCGCTTCTTTGACCGCCAAGTTGTCGATCGATCCTTTGAAGCGGTCGTCGGTTTTATTTCCTGCTGCGCTGATGCGAAGTCGGGTGTCACCAGAGCCATCGCCTTGGTAGCTGAATTGAGTGGTCGTAAACTCGGACTTGCCGCTCCAGGCGCCCGGGGTGTGCTCGAAACTCTTCAGGACAATGCCGTCTTTGCGTAGCACCTCGATGAGCAGGGCGTCGCCGGCTTTTGTGGCTTGCGAAAGGTCGCCATAGGCGGCCGGAGCTGTTTCAAAAGAAACCTCATAGCTTTTGCCCGATGCGTTCGCGCTGATCTCCGAGGACGTGATGACATTGTCCTTGAAGATCATGATCGCCCAATCGGACGGGGTGAGGGCGGTTTCGCTGGTCCTCATCGAGCGGTCCACCGCATGAACGGCGCCAGCGCCCGAGGAACTCCAACTCGCGATCTTGCCGCCATGGGCCACAGTCAATCCGGTGTCCGCCTGCTTGTTGTTTTTGGTGCCTTCGTAAGCGCCGAACGATTCGAGGAAAACCTCACCATCGGCACCCAACACTTGGATTCGCACTTGCAGCACCAACTCCTCCCCATCGGGTTGTTTCACGGAGACCAGGATGGAATTTCGGCCTGCATTCATGTCCTTGGGCGTGCCCGAGTAGGTGCCGTCGGATTGGATCGCGAGCCACTCCGGGCCACTCTTTTTGGTGAAGGTCGCGCCGATTGGCCCCAGCTTCCCGGAGCAGGTTTCCCCGACTTTCAATGCGGGGAGCGTTACGGTTTTGGCACGATTCTGAGCCTGCAACACCAGCACCCAATCTTGAGGGGATGGGAGTTCCGGCAATTTGAATTCACCGGTTTCGGATTGGCTAATGCCTTGGTCGAAGCGGCGGCCGGTGGCGGGATCGAAGTAGAACGCGGAGTAGCTCACGCTAGGTTCGAGTTCTTTCACCACCGTGCCGGTCCAGTCGTAAATCCTTCCTCTCGGATGGTAAATGAAGCGCACCTCGCCGGGGATGCCGGCGGCGTGGCAACCGGGGGCGGTCCACTCGGGATGGGGTTCGAAGCGCTGCCACGGGTATTGCTCGAGGAGTTTTTTGGCCATGCCCAACTCGGTCGCGCCGGGGTAGTTCATGCCTTCCTTCCAAGTGGTCCAATCATAGACCTTCTTGCCCCCGAACGCCGCCGACGCACAGCCGGGGTCGCCCTCCACGCTGGCGTGCCAGATGCCCGCCGCGCCGTAGGTATGGCCCGCCGCGCCGTTCAGGATGCTCTGCCAAAACATCCGGCGTTGCGTGTCGCCGAAGCCTTGCTGCATGTGGCCCTCGTAGCAGGTCTCGCCGACCAGCACAGGCATGGGCGGTTCTTTGGAATAGGCCGAAGAAACGATCGCCACGGTCTGCGGCTGGATTGCCGCATTTTGGTCGTGGTTGCCGCCGACCATGTCGAAATCGATCACATGGGTATCGTCTTTCGCCCCGCGCCGACCGTGTCCGGTGTGGCATGTGAGCGGGCGATGGAAGGGATCGAGACCTCGCACATGATTCGCCAACGGCGCCCAGGAACCTTGATTCCATTTTGTCTCGTCGGGAACCTCGCCGGCAAGGATCCAGAAGATCGGATACGCCCCGTAGCGGGCTACGAGGTAACGCCAGTGGCGCTTCAAGCCCTCAAGCCCAATCGCCTGCATACTGTTGCAATCCCCTCGCCCCCAAGAGCCCACGATCACAGGCGCGAGCCCGCTCTCGACGAGGTGCTGGATGCGGCGGTCGGCGTAGTTGAAATACTCGGGGTTCACTTTTTCGAACTTCACCGACTCGTAGGGCAGGCCGCCCTCATTCGCCATGCGCTCCTCGAGGAACCCCTCGTCGGGATAAGGCCCGCAAACAATATGGATGGCATTGAAACCCTTCTTCCTGCGGTCGGCCGCAAGTTCCTGAAATCCCTCCCAGGTCATCCGCTTGCAGAGGTTCTTCCACCAAGTATCGGCAAGCCAAAAAAACGGCGTGCCATCCGCGTGCTCGAAATGGCGCTTGTTCTCCGACACCCGCACCGGGCCGTGTTTGTAGAGCGGGTTGTCGCTGGTGCTGGGAATGATCTCGATTGTTCCGCTGATGCCGTGGAGGCCGGTATTCGAGGCATCCTTGCATTCCGTCTTCCACGAGTGGGTGCCGGTCAGTTCCGATGCGTAGCGGAATTTCCAGTCATTGCCACCCGCCCAAAACGCCGGCACGCGCAGTTGCTTGCCGTCCGGTCGCGTCACCACCGCATCGAGTTCGACCTCCATGAACGGATTCTCGTAGGCCTTCGAGGAAACGAGCGGGATTTCCTTCACTTGGTTCGCCTCGACCTTTTCTGATGCGGCGGCGTGACTATGAGTGAGCGGCATCAAGAATGAAGCCGCTAAGGTGAGGAGTAGTGTGGATTTTTTCATAAAAAGATCACTTGATTTGAATGGTTGTTACGGGGCGCAGACTGACCGGACCGAGGAGGCCGGAGGGGAGTAAAGGGTCGGTTGCCTTGATAGGATGGCCGCTGGTCCAAGTGGCGCGGTCTTTCTCGGGGAGCTTTTCGTCGCCGATGAGGCGGTTGACCCAGAGATTGGTGACCTGGATCACGAGTTCGTTTTTGCCTTCGACGAGGGCGTCGGTGCCATCCACGCGGAAGGGTTCCTTCCAGAGGATTCCAAGTGGTTTTCCGTTGAGGGTGGCCTCGGCGAGGTTCTTCACATTTCCGAGTTCGAGGAAGATCCGCGAAGCCGGAGACCGGAAACCGGAAACTTGAAAGGTTTTGCGGTAGGTGCCCGTGCCCGAGAAATGCTGGATTCGCTCGACGGTGGAATCGCTCCACGAGGCGAGTTTTTCGAAGGTGGTTTTCAGTGGCTCTTTATCACTGGGCGCGAGGGGCGGGAATTCGACCTCCCACGGACCTTCGATCACGAACGGCGCAGGCGGCGCGGGGATTTCGCCCTTCACCGTGGCTCCGCTGGCCGTGGTGCCTTGGTAGGTTCCCGGTTCGGTGCTCGTGAAGGTGATTCCGTTTTTGGAAAATTCGGGAATCCCGACCTTGCCTGGTTCGGCGAAGGGATTGCGACCGTTGACCTGAAACGAGACCAAGTGCGGAATGGGCGCCGGTTCTTTTTTGAAGACCACGAAAACCGACCCGCGGGGATCCAAAGCGACCGGAAGTTTGGTGACTCCATCCTTCTCGGAGTAGAGCGCAACGCGTTCGCGGCGGCCCGTGTCGGGATGCCAGAACTCAGGCACTTTGCCGGCGACGCGGAAGGAACATTCGGCCGTGAATGCTTGCTTGTCTTGGTTCGAGACAAAGTAGATGTCGGTCTCGCCATCTTTGCGGTGGGTAAAAAGCAGGTTGCCTTGGGACGCAGTGAAATCCGGCGGAACACCGAGCACTTTTTCGAGGGGTTCGCCCCAAACGACCTTGCCCGCGCCATAGGTGTGTTGGGTCACGGTCTTGCCGTCGCATTTTCCCCACACCTCGCCAGCGAGCTTCGCGATTTCCCCATCGACTCCGGGATATCCGGCCAGGCTCGGGGAGCGCAGTGGCTTCGGCCCGTAAACAACCGCTCCGTCGCGGACGAGTTTGGCGATCTTTTGCAGGACTGGGAGAGTCATCCGGTCGCCGGGCGGCAGCACCAGCACGCGGTAGCTCATGCCACTCGGGGTGGTGATCCGGCCATCCTTCACCTCCATGAGGTTCAGCAGGATGTCGGCATTGCAGACATCGTAATCAAATCCCTTCGGAACCGCCGGGGAGATTTTCTCGTAGTCCAAGCCGAGCGGCGCCCCTTCGCCGTAAAAATAGCAGAGGTCGGCTTGGAAGCGGCCCTGCTGGAGTAGCGATTGGCACCGCGTGATGTAATCGATCCACGCCGAGCCCTGGTTCCACCAAGTGTTCGTGCGCTCGAAGTTCATTCCCCAATGGCCCATGACCATCCCCGGCTTCCGATCGGGCCAAGGCTGGTGGGCGTAGCGATGGAAAACCAGGAGATTGATGCCCATGCAAAATGCCCAGTCCCCCTGCGCCTTGATCAGGTAGGGATCGGTCCGCCACAAGATGTCGGGACCCGAAGTGAACGATTCCGCCGAGGCGATATTTTGGCCGTAAATGTGCGCGGCCGAAGCGGCCTCCTTGAGGTCATTCTGGCCGCCGCTCCAAAACTCACCCATCGGCACATCCGTGTATTTTTTGCAAAGGAGCTGCTCGGCCACCGTCGGCATGAAGATTCCCACCGCCTCGGACATCAGCCCCATTCCTTTTTCATGAGCCCGCTTTTGGATCACGCCGAAGTGGTTCTCCGCGACCAATTCGCCGATCGTGAGCCGGTAATCCCAGAGGAAACGCTCGGTCTCTTCCTGGTTCCCCACGATGCGACCTGTGAGCGCTGGCAGCCAGGGGCGGAGGTCGTAGCCACGGCGTTTCCGGAATTCCTCGGGCATGCGCGGCGTCCAATTCGCACACTTCGCCTCCCAGCTATCGAGCAGCAGGTATTTGAAAGTGCTGCCGGCCTTCTCGGGCGAATCCTCCCAGACCGGGTTGAACATTTGGTCGATGTGGAAGTTCACCGCCTCCGCGCTCATTTTGTCGCACTCGAGGCCCTTGGCGGTGGCGGGCTTGGTGTCCATCCCGGTGCTGGTGTGGCCGATCCGGAGCAGCGTCCACTGGCCTGCGGGAGCGTCCCATTCCGTCTTGCCGGTGAGGTCGATGATGTCTTTCGCGTTGGCGCCCGCGAGCGCCTTGGCCGGGTTGGCAAAGGGCAGGTTCACCTTCACCTCCATGCCAGCGCGGGCCACGGGATCGTCGACGCGGGGATCGCCGGCGGCCGCCTTGAAGGCGACCAGGGCGATGTCTTGGTAAAACCCTTCATTCGTCTCCGGCTGCGGCAGGGACAGGGGAATCGTCTTTCCTCCCTCCACCTGGCTCTCGCTCCAAACCACCTTCTGCATCGACTGCGCCGGCTGGATCCATGGCCCACCCGATTGGCTCCACCCATCGCAACTTTGCATCGTGATTTTTAAATCCAGACGCTCCGCCTCACTCAGGGAATGCTTCACGAGATCCCTCCACTCCTGGCTCCCGAACACAACGGGCCCTCGGATTGGGGTGACACCCACCGAGAAAATCTGAGCGCCCGCCAGGCCGATCTGCTTCATCGCTTCCAGATCAGCCGTGATCCCCTCCTTGGAAACATTCCCATTGATCCAATGCCACCAAGTGTGCGGCCTTGCGGAATCCGGCGGGTTTTGAAATTGCTGCTCGAGTGGCTCCGTTGCGTGGAGTGAGGCAGTCAATACGAGGGTGAGGAGGAGAGCTTTTGTTTTCATGATTAGAGTTGGGATTGGAATTCGTCTTTCATTTCGATCTTCGGGGAATACGGACCAGCAAAGGTTTCGCCGCGATACTCTGCCGGCGTGCCAGCGGGAACTCGGAGGTTCAGCGAGCAGCCCTCCACATCCACTTCAATGTCGCCATGCGGCGTCGGCACCGTGGCACTCGGCCATTTCAAGTCGCCCAGATTCGGCTCCACCGAAAATCTCTTCCACCCAGCCGCGATGGGCCTCAACCCAAGGATCAGTTCGGACAGAAGCATGACAGGGCCTGCACCCGAAGAATGGCAGAGGCTCTTGGCGAACGGACGGTCATAGAACACATAGGCGGCGTCGCTCTTTTCCTTTGCAGCGCAGCCTTCCCAGAAGGTCGTCGCGCCACGGTCAAGCCTGGCGCCCCATATCTCGGACATACGCGCCCAGGCGGAGGCAGGATCGCCAATATTGAGGCCGACCTCTTTCATGTTCTCCAGCTCGGCCGTCATTTGCGTGGAGTTCAAGTTGCCGTCATTGAAATACCAATAGACGCCCGGTAGCGCGGAAGGCGGCGGGGCTTCAAAGCGTTGTTCGAGCGTTTCCCCGCCGTGGATCGCAGTCAACGGCATCAAGAACGACGCCGCGAGAGCGAGTAAAAGGAGGGGATTTTTCACGGTGAGAGTTGCCGTTATTTACCCGGGGGCTTAAGAGGGAGATCGAGCCAAGCCAGGCCAAGATTGCGCCCCATGTGGCTCGTGCTGGTGCCGCCGGGTGCGTCGTAGAAAACGGCGAGGCGATTTCCCGTCTTAATCACCGAGGGCATACCGATGCAGGCCTTCGACCAAGTGCAGTTTTTCCCATCCAGCACGACGGCTTTGTTTTTGGGGTCCCAATGATTGAGATCCTTTGTCCAATAAACCCACACCGCGTCGGTGTATTCGCCGGCACCGAGTCCGATGTGGTTTGTGAAGAGAAACCAAGTGTCGTTCGCAGGCTCGAAGTAGAGCGAACTGTTCTCGATCTGCTCGGAAGCAGGGAGGATCGGCTCGGGATCGATTGTCCACGGGCTGTTGAGGTCTTTCGTGCGCGCGATGCCAAGCGTGCGGTGAACTCCCTTGGCATCCTGCTTGGAGGCACTAAAGAACATGAGGTATTCGTCGCCCTGCTTCACGACATGGCCCGGGCTGGCCGTTTCGCTGTAATAGGTGTTCGGCTTGCAGGAAAAAGGAACCACTTCCGGCTGTTTCATCCAGGGTCCAGCGAGCGAGGAAGCCTTCGCCTTCAAGGTCAGGTAGGGAAACCATGGAACGAAATGCGGGGCAGGGCTGGCGTTGGGCGTGCCAAGGTAAAACATGTGCCACTCGTTCCCCTCCTGGATCACCCAAGGGCTGCACGCCGCTGCCGAGTCGCCCTGTCCCTTCGCGCCGAAATCAACGACCGGGCCTTTCTTTTCCCAAGTCTGGAGATCCTTGCTGGTGGCCAGGCAAATGAGCCAGCCTTTCGGTCCGGCGCCGTCATAGAAAAGATGATAGACCCCGTTTTCCTCAAAGATCAGCGCCTCGCGGGCACCAAGATAGTCGCATTGATTCGGCCCCTCGCCGTGCTTGAGAATGACGCCTTGGTCCTTGGCGTCCATCCGCAGCGTGGCTGATGGCCGCCCATCGGGATATACTGTTTGGCCTTGGGAAGTCCCGGCCAGGGCCAGGGTAAAGATAATGCAGTTAATAAGGCGTTTCATGATAAGTGCGGATCCAATTGTTGGTTGTGATGTTGGTTTTTAGTTCCTGACATTGTTCTCCCCGTGCATTCCAGACACGGAGCGGGCGGGGTTTTAGTTTTTCACCGGCAGCACCTCGCCTTTGGTGATGAATTGCACATCGAACCATGGCGCGGGGGTGGCAGATTCGCCGTCGATCCAGTATTCCGAGAAACCTTTGTCCACCTCGTAATCCTTGCGCTCGACGGGGAGGTTTTGGACAAGGTGCCAGTTGAGGTCGTAGACTCCGACCGAGTCGCCGCCTTGATACCACAGGTATTGGTCGGTTTTGACTTCGCCTTGGACGGTGAGCGTTCCGTTGCCGGCGTGGACGGTGAGGTTTTTCACCGAGGTGGAGGCTTCGCCAACCATTCGGAGGTTTTCGAGGAGGACCTTGGGCTGGGTGTTTGGCATGACCCGCCCGAAGCCGATGGCGATGGCGCCGACCGGGCCGTAGCCGTGGGATTTCGAGGAGTAGCGCATACCCCAACGGCCCGTTGTTCGCGCCGCCTCGCCGATGGGAATGAAGATGTCTTTGCGACCGGTGAAATCGATCGGGACGACATAGTCTTTGTTGGGCCCTACTTGCACGACCAGGAAGGCCCCACTGCCATCGCCAGTGACAGTAAGGGCCACGCCGCGGGCGTGCGTGGGGTCACCCTTGAAGGCGAAAGTCGGGAAGCCGCCCTGCTGGAAAATTTCCTCCTTGTTCAAGTTGTCGAGCGAGACCTCCAGGGCCGAATCGACATCTTTAAACTGATGGCGGCCCAGCCCACTCATCTGAGCGGCCTTGGGCTGCATCAGGAGGGGATTGCCGATCTTGGCGGCAGGCGTTGCCGGGATGGGAGCTTGCGCTTTTTGGACCTCCTCGCCCGCACCGATCATGTAGCCCTCGAGGTCCTTTGAAACCGCTTGCGTGGGGGTGGCGCGCTGAGTGGGGGTGAGCGAATCGGAGTAGCCGCTGAGCACTCGGATGATGAATTGCGGGGCTTGGCGGCCGAAGGGATTCTCCAAACTCACGCGCATGCCGGGGCCGACATACTGGCGGGGAAGCATGCCGCCGAATTCCTGCACAGTCGTCCAATCCGCATCCACCTTGCCGCGAGTCATGATAGTGAAGGGCTGGACCTCGAAGCCGCCTTCGGCACGGCGGGCCTCATAGACGATCTTGGCGCTGCGATGGGCCGACGGGTGGTTCATCGTGTTCGGCTGCTGGTCGAGGTAGTAGGCGTCTTTGATTTTCTGACGCTGCTCGGGGGTGAGCTTGGGTGCCACCTCGCGCCAGACGGCAAACTGGTCGGCGATCAATTCCGCGAGGCCGTGTTGTTTGACGACGCCCGGGACGATGCCGAACATGGGCTCGGGTTTTCCAACGCCAAATCCCCGGCTGTTCGCGGCTGCGCCTGGAGCCAGGGTGAAGTGGTTCTCGATCGGGCTGGTGGCGAGGCGGCCAGAGCGGTTGATCGCCAGCGCGGCACTGCCGCCGCCGGGGCGCTCGATGTTGGGATACCTTTTGCCGTCGGGGCCGGGATTCGAGATCATGCGATACACCAAATCCCACTGGTTCGGAGCGCCGCCCGAGGTGTTGCTCGTCATGGGGCGCTCGGTGTTTTGGTAAACAAGCATCGACCATTTGGGAAAGCCCCACGCCACATCGTTGTGGGACTCCGCACCGTCGAATTCGTGGTGCTGGACACCGAGGCGGTTGAAAAATTCCGCGAAGTCTTTGGCGGTGATTTCGGCCAGATCGGTCATGCTGTCCGGGTAGAAGTTTTGATTGTAGGACTTCAGGAGCCCGACGACTTCGGTGCCCGCCTCGTGGCTGGCGGCGTTGGCACCGCGCGCGCAATTCACGAGCTTCCAGACCGGTTTGTCAGTGTCCTCGAATTGGCAGGTGAGGATTTCGTCGCCGATCCGGACATCATTGAATTTGAACCAGGCGCCGTATTTCCCGGGCCCGGGAAATTTCACTCCGGGGTTGGGGCGGAAAAGGATCGTCTTGTCGGTCGCGGAGATTGGGGCTTCCAACTTGCCCTTGCCCCAATTCGACAAACGGCGATCAGTTTTTTTCCCTTTGCCCATGTATTTCGAGCCTTCGGGCCCGATGCCGTAGCAGAGCGTGTGGAGCATGGCATCCATGCCATTCGCACGGAGCTTGTCGATAAAGGCCTTCAAGTCCTCTTCGCCGCGCGGGAAGACCGCTTTATTGACGGATAACGAATCGCGGTCGTAGACCCAGTAAGCGCCCCGCCAGGTGTCTGTGTGGAGATAGAGGCGGTTGGCCTTCAATTTTTTCGCGTAGTCGACCAAAACATCGAGGTCCTCGGGCTTCTCGGCGCTGATCGTGAGGCCGTGCGTGGTTTCAAAGGTCTTCTCCCATTCCTCGACCCACGCCTTCGCACGCTCGTAGGTCCACTCGCCTTTGACTTTCGGGTGAGGGACTTTTTCCTCGCTCCAGATGCGGAGGATCGTCTCGTTGAGGTCGTCTTCGTTCTCGGGGACAAAAAACGCGAAGCCGCCGAGCGGGTCGCGGTCGCCTCGCTTCCAGAGGAAAGGCCACGACGCCGTGCCGATGGAGCGAATGGTATGCCACCTGCCGCTCGTGATGCACATGTAGTCAAAAGGAATAAGCTGAGGGTAGGCATTGATGAAATTCAGCCGAAAATTCAAAACGGGCTCGGAGTCCTTGGGCACATTTTCAATCTTCTCGAGGTTGAAGGAAATGTGCCGCTGGCCGGCATTCACAGCCAAGGTCGCGCGGGTTTTGTCATCGGCGGTGAGGATGAGTTTACCGTCCTTCGATTCGAGCGAAGTGAATGGGATCGTCTTTTCCTCAGCCCCCGCACCAGTCGTCATGTAAAACCCCGGCCCGGGGTCTTTGGGATTAAGCAGATTCGAGCTGTTGCCACGCGTGAATGTGAGCGGCTTGCCATCCGGCGCGAAGCTCAACGAGACATCCCCGCCCTTGATCGTCTGCCCGCCAGGGCCGCTCTTGCCGGTGTCCGTGGCGGTGATTTTCGGCGGTTCGGGTGGTTTGCAGGAAGGGAGTAGTAAAAGCCCGGCTGTGGCGAGTAGGAGGACCGGATATTTCATGTTATCTTCAGAGGTTGGATTCGAATTGGAATTTGCCCGAGCCAACCGCATAGACGGCGGCGTTGTTTTCCATGCGGAGAAACTTCACGCCCTCGGATTTCCCAGCGGGCTTGCCGGATTCGGTGACGCTGGCGGCGTCTTTTGCGGGCACGAAGACCGTCGCCGTGGAATTCGGCGGGACTGTCACATTCATCGCGAGTTTTTCGCCCTCGCGTTTCCAATTGCTGACAATCTTGCCGTAAGGCGACTCGTGCCAGCACTCGACCCAATCGACCGAATCCACGATGCCCGGGCGGATGCTGAAGTGCTTGAAGCCCGATTGCGCGGGGTCGGGGCGGATGCCAGCAAAGCCTTCGTAAAACCAAGCCCCTGGGGTGCCCACCACTTCGATAATTTGGCTCCCCCAGCCCGACCAAGTTTCCGGCCAAGTGGTGACCTTGCGCTCCTTGATCAAAAAGCCCCAGCCTGGGTAGGTTTCCTGCCCCATGATCAGCGCGGCGAGGTCTGGGCGATTCTCTTGGGCCAGCAAATCAAGCAGCATGTAACTTCCCTGCAAACCGACGTCGAGATGGCCTTTTTTCTCCACCACGATGTTGTCCTCGAGTTGCTTGAATATCACAGGGCGCAGTTCCTCCGGCATGATCCGTGCGCGCAGGGCGATGACAAGGTAGGCTTGGCGATTGACCCGGTAGGCGTTCTTTTCGGGATCAAAGTAGGTCTTGTGGATGAGCGGTCGGAGAACGGCCAGTCGATCCTCGCAGCGTTTCTGCTCGGCGGCATCGCCCATCACGCCCGCGAAATCCGCCAAATCCTGCCACAGCAGAACCCGGTAGCAGTTGTTGAAGAACTCCCTCTGCTCGTTGGTCTCGAACCCAAACTGCTGCATGTAATCGTCCGGGTTCTTGTCCGGGGATTCGACCGGTGGCGTCCAGTCCCCTAAAAATTGCCAGGGCCCGCATTGTTTCGGATTTTGAATATTGAAAGGGTCGTAGGCGCGAAGGATGTCGTTCTCCGTGTGGGTTTCGAGGAAATCGACATACTTTCTCAAGGCGGGATAAACACCCCCCACGAGCTTTTTATCTCCGTAATACAAGTTCAGTCGCCGCATCAACTCGCTCACCTGCCCCCCCCATGAGGGGCCGCCGCCCTCGTTCACCTTCTCAGTTGGCGCTACATTGCCGAAAAATCCGTCATCCCGCTGGTTATCACGCCAATCCTGCAGCCATTTCGCAAAAAAGGCGTCACTTCCAAAATTATAAACCCACCCGGTCAGGAACGAACCACCATTGCCATAGCCTTGCTTCTCACGCGGTTCCCCGCCACCTATCACCCCCATAGGCGATTGGGTGAGACTGGTTCGCACCGTGATTTCGTGGATGCGGTTGAACAGTCCGTTCGAGCAACGGAAATCCCCCGCTGGCTCCAAATGAGTTCGCACCATCATCGCCTGCGCATCGCTCAGTTCCGGTGCCTTGTCCAATCCGCTCACAACCACATAGCGAAATGCATGGTGGTTGAACTTGCTTTGGAAGACCCCGTTCGGCTCGTTTCCCGCCACATAGATGTCGAACTGGTTGTTTGTCTGGATGCCATCGCCGTTCTTGAGGAAAATCAATTTCGGGTCGATCAGATCGGCATATTCCATATGGACTTCCTGACCGGGTTTGAGCCCGTTCAGGCGCAAGCGCATCCATCCCGTGAATGTGGTGCCGAAGTCAATCAGCCATTTCCCCTTGAACGGAGTGATGCTTTGGGCCGTGATCGGCGGATCAATCCGGCTGCCGGGAAGTGCCTGCCAGCTGGCCGTCAGGTTCGGGGCGGCCACTTCGATAGCCTTTGCCCATGCGCTGTCATCCGCAGTGGGCAGATTCCAATCGTTGAGATATTTGCCAGCATCATAACGCTCCCCGCCGAAATTGTTGAACTCCCAATTCGCCAATTGAGTGATGCAACTGTCTGCGGTGCGCCACTGGTCATCGGTGGAGATCATGGAGGCGCCATCCGAACTTTCAATCTCAAGCTGGGCGCGCACGATCGGCGCGCTGTATCCAATACTGTGCTGGAACCAGCCCGGCCCCATCCAGAGCGCGATGCAGTTTGTGCCCTTTTTCAGCAGGTGCGACACATCGTAGACATTGTAGAAAGCGCGCTTCTGGGTATGGGCATAAGCGGGCATCAACACATCGTCGCCTACTTTCTTACCGTTAATGTAGAGTTCGTAGAGACACGGCGTATTGACATAGACTTTTGCGCCCTTCACCTCCCCGTTCACCTCGAAGTTGCGGCGGATCCACGGGTGCTGGGGAGGAAGCACCGGGGGTTGCTGTCCGGAAAGAACGCCCCATGCCTGCGGGTCACCATGCGTGGCAATGACGCGAGCCGCAGTCCACGCCGCGTCATCGAAACCGGCCTCCCGCCAACCGTTCTGCTCGATGGAATGCGTCTTCCAAAGCGGCCCCGTTTCCAGGGTAATCTGGCGTCCATCGGTCAACTCAACAGTCACCCGGCCAATGACTCCTGCCGGACTCGGCGCGTCTCCGGTATTGGTGGCAAGCACCGCAAGGATGTTCTCCCCGGGCTTGACCAAATCGGTGATTGTCGCCTTCTCAACACGCGTCAGTTCGGTGCCTTTCAAGGCTTCCTTGCCATTTACGGACAGCACAAAGGAATTGTCCGCCGACATCTCCACGGAGGCGCGCTGGATTTTGGCATCACTTGGCAGATTGAGCTGCGTGCGAAAACAAACCGACCCCTGCGGCGTCTGGCGGAAGCCGCCATCATGAGAGCTCCAAATCCAAGAGCAACCGTTGAGACCGACCATTTGTTTGGCGTCAACGCCCGGCTTGATCCATTTCGCCTGCCAATCCTCCGAATTCAAGAGCCCCATCCGCCACAACGCCGGTTGGCTCCAATCCGAAGCCTTGCCGTCCTTGTCCCAAACGCGCACTTTCCAATGGCAGTCCGTCCGCGACGCGAGCGGCTTGCCGGCGTATTCGACTTGGATGCTCTGGTCGCCCGCAACCTTTCCGCTGTCCCAAAGATCGCCCTTCTCCTTTGCGAGGATTTCCGGCGTGGAGGCGACGAGGATTTGATAAGCCGTCTGCTTGATTCCTCTTTCAGGTTTCCCGTTTCCAGTTTCCATTTTCCAGGAAAGCCTCGGCTTCGCGACATCGACGCCAAGCGGGTCTTTCAAATACTCGCAGCGGAGGTTTTCCACCTCGACAGCGTGGCTTGCAATGAGCGGCATCAACAGGGACGCAGCGAGGGTGAGGAGAGTTTTCATAAGTGAAAAAGATGAGCTCCGATCTTATGCAAATCCTCGTTTGAGAAAATGCACAGAACGTTATTTTTTGTATAATATTCAGCAAATCCTCCGCAGAGCGTGACGGTAGAGTTCACGCCATTCGGGGGACAAAAACGCCGGGCCGTTCTCGCGGAATGCATCCGCGTGCTGACTGCTATTGACGAGCAGCACGGAACTCACGCCCTTGGCTTTGAGTTGCTCGAGGTCATTCGTGATGCCCGCCTTGTCCACAAAGGCGTTCACCCACCACCAATAGACCCCGGCGCGCGCCTCGACCGGAGGGTTTTGGAATTGCTGCGCGAGGTTTCCTCCAGCGTGTAGATAACTGGAAACGACGAGCGCCAGAGCGAGGAACAGAGCGGATTTTTTCATGGGATGGTTTTACTTCTTAGCGGGTAGAACGGCTTTGGGCTTGGTGTAATAGACGCCGAACTCAGCGGCGTAGGCGGTGACGCAGAGGGGAAGTAGCAGAAGTCTGAGCTTCATGAGTTAGTGATATGGCGCGGCAGGGTTGGTGTCGCACCTGCTTGCGAGCAGACATAGGCGGCGACCAGGTTGGCGCGGATATTGATTTCGGCGAGCGGGAGGTTTTGCAGAAGGGCAAGGCCAACAAACGCTATGTACAAAGGCAGTGTATAGGGGGTCTTTTTTCTCATTGCACCTTTTTATAGCAGAACGCACCAGCAACCGTCATGTCATTCAAATGCACTACAAATCTGCGCGAAATCAGATCAAAAAAATGACAACCTTTGCTCCCAGTTTATGTCGCTTTGCGCGTGAGTGTCGCGCCTGATGTTTGGGACCCCGGCGCGGCGTCCCTACCTTTTTAACGATTTATTTTCAGCTCCGTGCAACGCGCCCCTTTCCAAAAGGTAGGGATGGCGCGCCGTCGCCGTCCGTCTCTCGCGCCTGACTTGCCAAGCCGTAGTCGCGCAGCGCGGAGGTTGAAGGCGCTTTTGTATCCCAGAGACGGCGCGTCGCGCCTGATGTTTGGGACACCGGCGGCCTCCGGCTCGTAGCCTACGCCTCGGAGAGCGCGGCGTCCCTACCTTTTTAACGATTTGTTTTCAGATCCACGCAACGCGCCCCTTTGCGCTGTCATACATTTGTATGACATGACGAGGCGCGGAGGGATTATATGATTCGACCTGATGCATCCTTTTCGACCCTGATTGCGAATGAGTGAATTTGCTGTAAAGTTATAAATCCCCGATGATTTTCAATCGCCTGCATTCCCTGAAAAACTTATTTCTTCCCCGTGTGGAGAGGAATGGGCGTTTCTTGCGGGTTTCTCGCGTGGCGATGCTAGCGACTTGGATGGCGGGTGTTTTTTCCCTCGCACACGGGAACGAGGTTAGCTTCGAAATGCGGGACGAGGGCCGATCATTTTTGATACAGGCCCCGGGTTTGGAGATGGGGGAGATGCGTTTCGGTGCGTCGATTCGCATCGATGGGAGCTATCGCTACTTGCATTCGTGCCAAGGCCAGCCAATGGGAACCGAAATCCTCGCCGACCAGCCTGGTCCCTATGGAAAGACCCAGGCAACGGTCTCCACGGTCCGTTTCGAGGATCTCGGTATCGATCTTTTGTTGAAGATCGAGCGCATCGAAGGCACGCCCTGTCTTTTGCTCAACGCCGGGATTCGGAACCGAGGAGATCGCAGCGTTTCCTTGATTCACCTTCGGATGCTCGATCTTGCCAAAAACAACACGCTCACCAATGGAGCTCCGTGGGCGGGGCAAGGGAGCTTGCAGGATTGGATTCTCACGGGCCAGGACTCCGAGGGCAAGCTGACGCGAACATTTGCCGATCTGGTAAAAGAACTGAGGATCCCCGAGCAATTCGCGGTTTACCGGAAGGATGGAAAGGGAGTTTTCTTTGGCCCTGTCGGCGAACCATCCGCGTATGTCCATGCTTATGTCACCCGCGACACCTTTTTCGTGGAGTCAGAAATGCACCCTGTGGTGCTCCAACCCGGGACATTGCGGTGGGGACAACAGGTGGCTTTGCTTTTCGAGCCACCCCGGCAAGCGATGCGTCGCTGGGCGGACTGGGTGATCAAAACCCACGGCTCGCGGACCTCGCTGGGCGCCCTTGATGGTTGGATGGATGCGAGCCCCGAGTACAAAACCACAGAGAAGGACGTCTCGGCGATCATCGACACGGTGAAAAAATCACAAAACCGCCTGCGGCCGGGCGCGATCGTGTTGGACAGATCCCTCGATTCTTTTGCGGACAATCCATCGGCAATTTCAGAGCGACTGACGCGCATCGCCGAGCGCATCTCGGAGGTCCACTCCATACCGGGCCTGCGATTGACGCTGGATGAACCCCGGCGGACACGGGAAGAAAATCTCCAGTCGATCCGCGATGCTGTGGCCATGGGATTCCGAATGGTCAAATTCCTTTCTGTTTTTACCCCAGACAAATCCGAGATTGCATCCCAAACGGACTTCGAGCAATGCCGCGAAATGTATAAAAACATCCGTGCCGCCGCCGGCGAATCGACCTATCTGCTCTCCTGCATGGTCTCTCAAATGCGGAGCGGGCTCGGGTTTATCGACTCGAGTCGCTCGGGGGGAAATACGAATTCCCTGGGACTTCGCAATGTCATCGAAACTACGCTTTGGACCCTCCCCCTGAACCGCCGGTGGTTTGCCGTGGACAGCGATTCAGCGTATCTCGCCACCGAATTGCGCGATGTGAACCCCTTAGTCGGAGGATGGCCCATGGCGCGCACTTGGCTGAGCATGGTCGGCCTCTCCTGCGGTTCCTCGTTCACGGGAGACCACTGGTTTCTGGAGAAGTTCGATCCCTACCTCCGCAATTTTGAAATCCTCCAGTCACCGGCCCATGAGGAAACAGAAATCCTCGACCTCGGCATCTCCCCCGAGTGGCCGCGACTTGTCGGCAAGGTCCAGCGCCCTTGGGGATCGTGGGTCGTCGCCCTGCTGTGGAATCCCGCCCCATCGGAGCAGAAGGTGTCCCTCGACTTTTCGGAGATCGGCGGTCGCCCGGGATCGCGCTACGCCGTGTGGTCCTTTTGGGACAACGCTTACCTCGGCGTCACGGAGGGCTCCTACTCCACACGCTTCCTTGGCGCCTCGGCCTCGGAGCATCTCGTCCTCACCGAGTTGCCACGCGATTCGATGAAGCCTGTCCTGATCGGGTCCAATTTCCACATCTACTGCGGCGCGGCGGAACTCAAGAACGTGACCGCTCTGGATTTCGGCATGTCGATCGAGTTCACCGATGCGGGAGCCTCGTCGGGGAGCCTTTTTGTTTACAGCCCCATCCAGCCCGCGCTGGCCTCCGCCATCGGATGCGTGGTCGCGGGTATCGAATCCGCTGGGGAAAACGCTTGGAGGATCAATATCCGCGACCGCCGGATCGGCGAGCCCCAGAAAGTGGAATTGAGTTTTCCCGTGTCCCTCCCCCTGCACCGCCAGACCTGGTTTTGGATTTTGTCCGGCCTCCTGATGGTGAGTGCGGGCTTCGGAATCCGGAAATACTTTGACTGGCTGGGATCCTGCAGGGCATTGGAGCAAAATCGCGCGCTCCACGAGGAGCGGGCCCGCATCGCGCGAGATCTCCACGACGAACTCGGCGCCAGCCTCGCCCATACTTGCATGCTCGGCGACAGGATCGAACGCGCCGGAGAAGCCCACGGCGGCATCATCCAGCGCATCCAGCAAAACTCGCGGGAAAGCCTCCGCCGCCTCGATGAGATCGTCTGGGCAGCGAACCCCGAACGCGACTCTGCGGAGCACCTCGCCGCCTACCTTTCGAAGTTCGCCCAAGAATTCCTTGCCGATTCGGGAATCCGCTTACGGATCGAGATTCCGGACGAGCTGCCCCCGTGCCGTCTCGACTCGAAGATCCGGCACAACATCTACCTCGCCACCCGCGAGGCCTTCCGCAACGCCGTGCGCCACGGCTCTCCATCCTCCCTCATCCTACGAATCTCCATCGACGGCGGAATGTTGGCGGTCGCCATCGAGGATGATGGATGCGGATTCAATCCCGTAACCGCTCGAGATTTGGCCCGTGGCATCGCCAACATGCACACCCGCATTGAGGGGATCGGCGGCCGCGTCACCATTTCCAGCCATCCAGCAAAGGGGTGCGCGATTTCATTCACCATCCCGCTCCACACAAAACCATGAAAGCCACCGCACGATCCAGAAAACTTCTTAACATCGCCCTGGTCGAGGACGATGCCGACCTCGCCGAGAGCATCCGCCTCATACTCGAGAATGCAGGTCACGACATCCGCTTCGTCGGTCTCGCCAACTCCGCCGAGCAGGCCCTCGCCGAATTTCCTGGTCTCAAACCCGACCTCGTTCTCATGGATTTGAAGCTCCCCCGCATGCAAGGGATCGAGTGCGTCGCCCGTCTCACCACACTCCTGCCCGATGTCCAGATCGTCGTCATCACCGTCTTCCACGACACCGAGGCGGTTTTTGAATCCCTCGCCGCCGGAGCCCTCGGCTACTTGACCAAGCCCATCACCTCCGATCAGCTACTCGAGGCTATCCGCGAGGTGCGCGAAGGCGGCGCCCCCATGAGCAGCGCCATCGCCCGCCGCATTGTGCAAACCTTCCACCGCCCCGCCACAAACTCCCAGGCGGATGTGGGAGATCAACTTTCCCCACGTGAACTCGAAATCCTGCACCTCCTCTCCAAGGGCTGCCTTCAAAAGGAAATCGCGGATGAGATTCAAATCGCCTACAGCTCCGTTCGCACTTACACAGCCCGTATTTACAAGAAACTCCATGTCCACTCCCGCGCACAGGCGGTGGCCAAATACAACGGCACTCTCGCTTGATATACAGAGCATCTTTGTAGTGCATTTGCATGACAAATAAGCTAGGTAGCTGCCCAGAAACAACACGAGCATACCGAACTCTGCCCCCCTTCAACGGAATGAAGAACCTCCCGAGAAGGCGCGAAGCAGCAGGGTCCAGTCGCTTAAAACTTAATGCTTAAAAACTTAAAACTCCATTCTCCCGCTTTTACTTTTTAAAATAGCTTGGATAAAGATGCATTATGATATTAATTTCTTATTGCATTTCTATCCAACATGCCATCCCCAACAAAAAAAGCCCATAGTATCTTTACAGGACACAAAGGAACGCTACGGACTTGCGAGGCCCTGCGGGCAGGAATTCACCCCCGAGTACTCTATGGGATGCGGGATCGCGGGGAGATCGAGCAGATCGCACGCGGACTGTTTCGCCTTGCAGAACTTCCTCCGCCGGGAGATCCCGACCTCTTTACAGTTGCGAAGAAAGTGCCGCAATCTGTATTTTGCCTGCTGACAGCTCTCGCATTTCATCAGATGACCACTCAGATTCCACATGCGGTGGATTTGGCTCTCCCACACACTGCGCGCATCCCTCGACTCGCACACCCCCCGATCCAAGTTTTTCGCTTTTCCCCTGAATCTCTCAACGCCGGGATCGAAACGCATATTCGCGATGGTGTTGTGATTCGGATTTACTGTCGGGAAAAAACTCTGGCAGACATTTTCAAGTATCGGCATAAAGTCGGCCTTGATGTCGCGCTTGAAGCTCTTCGCGTATACAGTTCCCAGCCAAAAAAAGATTTTCAAGCTGTGATGCGCTATGCCCGCATCTGCCGAGTTGAAAATGTAATCCGTCCGTATTTGGAGGCCTTGCTATGAAACAACTCAAAAATGTTTCAGCCTCTGTGCATCAACGATTGCTCACGCTGTCACGCCAATCCGGGAGGCCATTTAATGAGTGGGCTCAATATTACGCCCTAGAAAGGTGGCTTTACAGGCTCTCTCAATCGGACTACCAGAAGCAGTTCGTGCTCAAGGGCGCTTTGATGTTGCTGGCCTGGAAAATGCCATTTTCTCGACCGACAAGGGACATTGACCTTCTGGGACATGTTAGCAACGATCTTACTTTTGTTCGGAATGCCATTGCGTCCATTTGTCGCATTCCTAGTGATGCGGATGGCATGGTTTTTGATCACGAATCGGTCACAACAGAACGGATTGCCGAGGATGCAGACTACGAAGGCGTCCGAGCAAAATTTCGCGCATTTCTTGGCAATGCGAATCTGCCGATGCAGATCGACATTGGTTTCAGTGATGTCATCACACCGGAAGCCACAACCATCGTCTATCCTTCCATTCTTGGTCATCCCGCGCCAGTCCTTCGAGCCTACAATCGCGAAACGGTGATCGCAGAGAAGTTCGAGACGATGGTCAAACTCGGGGAACTCAATAGTCGCATGAAGGATTTTTTCGATATTTGCGGGCTTGCAAGAACTGGAAGGTTCCATGGGATGGAGCTTTCTCGCGCGATTGAAAGGACTTTTTCCCACCGTGGCACGCCATTGATCACCGGCCCGACTTGCTTCACAGAGGCTTTTGCGACAAGCCCTTCAAAGGTTGCCCAATGGAGCGCCTTTCTTCGTCGCAATAATTTCACCGAAGCTCCAAACACATTTCGCGAAGCCGTGAACTTCATTGCGGAATTTCTCCGCCCCATCGTCATTGCCTCGCTCGAGAAGCAGGATTGGGATTTCAATTGGGAGAATGGGGGACCGTGGCGCCGCGCTGGGAACTTCGCAAAGCCAAAGGATTCAGAATAATGAATCTCGCAAAAGCCCAAAAATTGCCGAAGAGAGTAAAATCCTTTTCGTGCAAAAATGGATTTATACCAAAAGTATTTTGCTTTTTTGACTCGCACTTGCGGCGGTATCCGACCGCCGATGGATAACAACTTCGGCGCTCATAGAGGCCCCGCTACAAGTCAAAAACGTTCGCACTTACACAGCCCGTATTTACAAGAAACTCCATGTCCACTCCCGCGCACAGGCGGTGGCCAAATACAACGGCACTCTCGCTTGATATACAGAGTATCTTTGTAGTGCATTTGCACGACAAATAAGCTAGGTAGCTGCCCAGAAACAACACGAGCATAACGAACTCTGCCCCCCTTCAACGGAATGAAGAACCTCCCGAGAAGGCGCGAAGCAGCAGGGTCCAGTCGCTTAAAACTTAATGCTTAAAAACTTAAAACTCTACCCCCCCCCATGCCAAACGCCTGCTCCTCTATTGCAAATATGAAAGAAAATCCACACTGACCCTTTTTCCACAGGATATAGGATTAAGTTTACGATTCCGAACCGTTTCAGCCCCCGTACAGTGCTTTTATTATGGCTTTTTGGGAGCGTTTGGCCCGTAAACCAAATCCTCTTTATTCATTATAGACGGATCTTGGATTCCAAACTGCTTCCGATATTTATCCACACGCTTATCCGCTTGTGCGATTTGGGTTTTCTCCATTTTGGATCTTAAGCTATTCAGTGCGTCTTCGATAACTTGGTTTATTCCGAGAGGTGGCTTGGCAAGATTATACCAAGCATAAGCCTCGACAGGGTCGGGTTGCTCCATGCCGTAGCCTTGGGTGTAGAATTCCCCCAACTTGATCTGCGAATCTTTGAAATCTTTTTCTGCAGATTTCTGATACCAACTCCTTGCCTCGGGCAGGTTCTTGGGCATGCCATCACCACTTTCATGCATCTGCGCGATGAGGAATTGCGCATAGGGATCGCCTGCTCTCGCGGTTTCCATCTGCCACTGGAGAGCTTTATCGGGGTCACGCAAGGCTGGGTCGCCCTCGAGATAGATTTGAGCTAAGCTAAACATGGCTCCACTCATGCCTTTCTTGGCGGCGCTTTCGAACCACCTCACCGCTTCGGCGTGGTTTTTCTCCACGCCCTGCCCGAGCCAGTAGCAACGCCCAAGTTGAAAAGCAGCGATTTGATGACCCTTTTCAGCAGCAGATTGATACCACTGCACTCCCACATTTTGATCCGTGGCAGTGCCATATCCATGGAAAAAACATTTCCCCACCTTGAACTCGCTCTCCAGATGGCCCTGTTGAGCTGCCTTGGAATACCAATTAAAAGCCTCTTCCACATTGCGATCCACTTTTTGACCTATTTCATAGATTTTACCCATTTCGTATTGGGCATTGGCGTCTCCCCCAGCAGCCTTAGCGGTCAGTTCTTCCATTTCGTTCGCGGCAAATGAGGCTTGTGCTGCAACCACTAAAATGGCCGCGCACACAAAAATGGGAACCTTTAGTGAATTCATTAATTTTAGTAACAATGACATAAATATCGTTATTCAGTAGAAATCATCTGCGTGTAGTGTTTTACGATTTTGTAGATAGCAGGCGTTGTCGCGTTGGTTTGCACTACTTCGACCAAAGTTTTGGTCACTTGTTCGGAGTCGATTTTGCCAGCTTTATCCAAGGCCTGCGCGTAGGCATAGATAGTAAAAAAACGGCTCTGGGTGGTCGCTCCGGGGAAAAGCGCACTCAATCGACCTTCGTTGGCTTTGATGTTTGTGGAATTACTTGTGTAGCTATCGAGCGGGACCACATCCGAGACGCTGCGGATTTCCGTGACCTCGGCGGGCAGGACGAATTGATTGGCGGGAAAATTCGCCGTTTTTCTTCTGCTGCTTATGCCGCTTGGAGCATCGTTGGTGGCATTGCCCTTGCCCCATGTCGAGTTGCCTGAGGTGAAGTTACCCGTGGACCAAGTGAGATTTCCGATATTCGCGGCGATCGTGCTGCTCACATTGCCACTGCCACCAATATATTGCGTTCTGTTGGTGCTGGCTGTGATGGAGGCGTTAAAGGAGTTGCCTACTAGCGTTGCGGAATCAAGCGCTTTTAGGGCAGCCTCCAAGCCTGCCGTGCGAGCCGCAGGCTGTGGACTTCCGGATGGCACATGGAATCTGCCATTCAGATTCACCGGAGCAGGTAGTGGAACAGTTGTGATATTGCTGCCAAAGGAGATCACATCCAACATCGCCCAGTCAGGAATGAAAGTCTGGTTGCCCGCCCCTCCGCTGCCAGTCGCCACCTCATTAGGGTGTTGGGTGGTGAAGCGCAGCTTACGGTGCTGGACATTTGTGTGGACTTTGCCCAATTCCTGCGGCGAGGTGAAAATGCTATTGTTTCCGCTGTTGAACCGAATAGTCGAAGCAAACGGGGCAGGTAAATCGTAATAAGGGTCACTTTGATTCCCCACTGGATCTCCCGGAATTTGGTTGCCGCTCGTCAAAGAAGGATATGCATCTGTATTCGTCGTCGTTGCATTGTTCGTGAAGTATGCAGAGGCCGCGCTTTTTGTCGGCCAAGACTGCGTTCCGTTCGCACTCCATGAGCGCATGTAACTGCGTTGCATCATATTTGCAGTTGCATTCGCCGTGGCATTTGTCGTCATGTTCCCAGAAAAACGAACTCGGCCGTCAATTCTTTTCAAACTAAAATCAGGAGCCACCATATGACCCGGATGCCAAATAGGATGTGCATTAAAAGGCTTTATTTTTTGATATTGGATATTAGGAGCCACACGATTCCACGGGTGACCGTTTTGAGGCAACCACCAGCAGTTGATGTCCCCAGTATCAGGGCCTAATACAAAATCTCTGAGTAGCGTCGCATTGCCTTTAACAGAAGAGAGCGTAATATATTCAAATTGAACCTTCATGTTGCTAATATCAATGATTTCCACTATATCGGCAGGCATATTCACTTGCAGTCCTTGCCAACCAAAAGACCATGGATAATGGTATGGGCAGACTTGCAATTCCTCACCGGACTTTAGCTCTTTGGACCACGCCGCTATAGAACCATTCGGTTGCCACTTAAAAGTGCCATTGGATCTGGCAATATAATCCCCATTACTAATCGTAGAATTTATTTCTGTTTCTGTAATTTTGGTCGTGCCGCCAAGTGCTGCATTCCTTTTATTTCTAAATGCATAAATTTCGCTTGAGCTGTGTCCCCATGGATCGCTTTTTTTATACCCTCTAGGTCCGTATGTGTCTGGCCCAACGGTTTGTCCGGCTGCATTTACATAGGTAATGTCCACAGTGAACGAATCGATCATTGCCTCGATTTGCCATGTGTCTACTTCCGACTTGGGGATGGTTGACAGCTCCGGGTTGAGGATAGAAAAAAAGGGAGCGATTTGGAAACAAACAACATCGTTCCATGTCCCCCAGCCTACCATTACACCAATCTCATTAATGTAGGCGTAGGGCGCTTGGCCAAAATATTCACGGGGGATTCTTTTTGTGGAGTTTGTCGTTAACAACATCGTTTCGGCGTTGCTCGCACCAATGCGGTGGACTGTCGAGTTGAAGCTATTACTTGCATTATTTGTGTTGGAATCGCGCATCTGCAGCATATTGGCTGCGATTTGTTTGAGACCGAGGTCGGTGTATTTGTCGGCAAAGGTCGCGCCGTAGATATCGCGGAGCCGGGCGTCCGAGAGGGCATTGTAAATGGCATTCACGCTGGCTGAGGCATTGGCGGCATCGGTGGGCAGGTCGTTAATAAAGAGTCGAGGAGTGCCCCAAGGGGTTCTTTTGAGGTGGTAATCGCTTCCCGCTACAGGGGCGGTGCTGAGCTTGGGAATATCCCCGCTCGTAAAACCGCTAACTGCTCCCGAGATTTGCTCTGGCCTGAAGAAGTGGGCCCAATTTTTGATGTCAGAGGTCGCGGAAGAGTTGGATGTCGCATTTCCTTCGACAACTCTGGTGAAATTGGCGGACTGGTTTGCGCTTGCCAAGGCGGAGAAAGATAAGGAACGAGAACTGCCTACATTTAGCGTAGCGCGATCACCGGTGGCGGCGTTGAGATTGAGCTTGGCACCCTCGTCATCGACATAGTAAGCAATGCGGCCAATCACGGTGCCATTGCTGGTAATATTCTCCAATGGCACATTGATTTGTTCACTGGCATTGCCGGTAATGGTCCACCGGTTGTTGGTGGAATTGCTGGTGAGTGTGGTGTTGCTGGCGGGATTTTGGAGGTTGTTTAAGTTCACCGTGCCATTTGTGGTGGCGTTGGCTCCAGAGAAAAGCTCTTGGGTGGTGTTGGATGTAATATTCCCGCTGGTGAAAACAAACTGCCGGATCGCTCCAGGCTGGGTGGTGATGATGGTGGTGGCGGTGCCATTGACTGTGAATCCCTGCTGGATTTTCGCCATCGCCTGCTGGGTGGCGCTACTGGCAAGCATATCGGCTTGGGTCTTCGAGGTGTAGTTGCGCGTGGCGGTTTGCTCCGTGCGGGTGGACGATAGGAACGAAGTGACGATCGTGGAAAGCAGCACGATCACGAGCAGCGTGAGAATGAGCGCTGAAGCGTCTTCTGCGTTTTTTGGGAGATAGCGCTTCAAAGGGCGAAAGAATAAAATCGCATCGTGTTTGTCTTTTTCAGCCGAGACGGTTAGACGAATACCCCATAGGCAATGGTATTTCTTTCATGGGCAGCTACATAGATCAACGGGAAATCGCCCGCTCTGGAGTCTTCGGGACGGAGCGTAAAAATCCCCGGTAGGAAGGGGAAAGTCCCAACGGTCCAAATGTTCTCGGCTATCCTGGCGCTGGGCTTCGAGTCACTGCCGATGGTGGACGCGAGCCATTTCGCCGCGTGAAGCGGACGGAAAGCTAGGAGCGGCGAGCCGGTAAGATGTGTTTTCAATATATTCATTTTGGCAAATTGACGGATTTTTTTACATTTTTAGGGAAATAGGACCGCCGCAGCTCTCTTCCCCAAGAGCGCTGCGGCGGCGGACCCAGGTTGCCCCGGGACTCTTTCATCCTTGGACCACCATGTCATCCTCCCCAGGTATTCATGGCGGCGTTCCTCCGGTTTCCCACAGGAAACGTTACCCCTTAGAGACCGCTACGCACCCTTCCTCAAGTGCATCGTAGCGGCGGGCCCGCAGTTTCCCGCGGAACTCCTTCCCTCTAAATTTTCATTCCATTTGGCCTTGCGGCGGCGGTAGGCGTAGATTCCTAGACCGAGGAGCAGCAATGCGGCTGTGGCGTAGGTCTCGGGTTCGGGAACCGGCCTCACGTGGTATGGACTCAGCCCTTCGATGAAACTATTGCCAATGAAGGACGACTCGTCGGTGCCGCTGTAGAATCTGATGTGGCTTAAACTCTCTGACACATTTGGGACGTTCACAAAGTAGAGGTAGTCGGAATAGAGCGTGTAATTGTAGATCTTCAGGTCGTATTGCATCTGGGCAGATAATCCCGAAAATTGGAGCCAGATATTCCCTGCTGCCATGTCGATGGTCGAGTTGGCTGAAAGCGTGAAAAAACCAAGCGTTTCGGTCACATTTCCGTCAAATTCGATTGTGCCCCCCTTCAGCGTTACGTTTGCCGAATTGTAGATCGCTTCGCTTGCCGCGATGAGAAGCGATCCGCCCTCGTTGACCATCACTTCCCTGGTGTCCCCGAGGGCGTTGGCGACCCCCGCTCTCAGTGTGCCCGAGTCGATCGTTGTGTTGCCCGTGTAGGTGTTCGCGTGGGAGAGGGTGAGTGTGCCGGTGCCGTTCTTGGTCAGCCCGCCGGTGCCGCTGATTGTTCCGCTCAACGTTTGATTCGCGCTGCTGGCGTAGTTGAGGGTGCCGGCGTTGGCGATGTTGACGGAGTAGTTGCCAGAACCGAGTTGGCCTGCTCCGCTGATGGTCAGCGTGCCGGCGGTGATCGTGGTGGCTCCTGTGTAGGTTTCCACGCCAGTGAGGGTGAGGTTGCTGGCTCCGTCTTTGGTCAGCGCTCCTGTGCCGCTGATGATGCCGCTCAGCGTTTGATTCGCGCTGCTGGCGTAGTTGATAGCGCCGGCGTTGGCGATGTTGCCGGAGTAGTTGCCAGAACCGAGTTGGCCTGCGCTGCTGATGGTGAGCGTGCCACTATTGATCGTGGTGTCCCCAGTGTAGGTGTTGTTGCCGGAGAGGGCGAGTGTGCCGCTGCCGTTTTTGGTGAGGCCGCCGGTGCCGCTGATCACGCCGCCGATCGTGAGGTTGCCGGCGGCGGCGTCATAGACGCGTGTGGCGTTGCTGGTGAGGGCGAGGTTGATGGTTTGCGTGGCGTTTGAGTTGTTGACGATGTTGCCGTTGAGTTGCAGCGCGCTGGCGGTGTCGTAGCCGGCGGAGCCGGAGTTGGCGGCGAGCGTGTAGGCTCCGGCGGTCGAGTTGAAGGTGATGCTGGCTACCGAGCCCACCGTGGCGCTGGCGATATTGTTGGTGGCGGTCGCCGTATTGTTGCCTGCAAAATAGATGCTCTTGTTGCCGGTGGTGAGAGCGGGGCTAAAGCCGGTTGTCCAGTTGCCGGTGCCGCCGTTCCAGATTGGATCGGTGGCTACTGTGTAGGCGAGGTTTAGGAAGCCGCCGGTATTCGAGAGCGCCCAAGTGCCTACTGGCGCAGTGCCGGTGAAGCCGGTGGTGTCCACCGCGAAGGCGGTGGCGTCGAACCCGCTGACTGCGCCCCAGTCGATGATGTTCCAGTCATACGCGGCATTGGTGTTCCAGCCGGTCGGGTTGCCGCTGATGTAGATCGTGAATTTGTTGCCAGAGGTGGCGCTGATGGTGGCCGCTCCGGTGCCACCGCCGACCGTGATCATATCCCAATCGGTTCCTGCGGTTCCGGAAACATTGGCGATTTCCCAGTTGTAGCCACCGCCGCCTTCGAGTGTGAGCGTGCTGGCATTGAGGTTGCCGGGCGAGTTGCCGGGGGCGACGCGGCCGCCGGATTGCACTGTGAGGGCGCCGACCGTGCCGTTGCCGCCGAGGACGCCGGTGTTGCCGATCGTTACGGCGCTGTTGGCGGCGCTGCCATTCACCACGAGGGTGCCGGAGTTGATGGTCGTCGCTCCGTTGAAGGAGCTGGTGCCGGTGAGTGTTAGGACGCCGCTGCCGTTTTTGGTGAGGCTACCGGTGCCCGAGATATTGCCGGAGAGGGTTTGGTTGCTATTCGAAGCAAAAACAAAGCTGCCGCTGTTGGAAATGTTGCCCGAGTAGTTGCCGCTTCCCAGCAGACCGGCGGAGCCGATTTGGAGCGTGCCCGTGTTGATCGTGGTGGTGCCGGTGTAGGTGTTCGTGGCGTTTAAAGTTAATGTGCCGGTGCCGTTTTTGGTGAGGCCGCCGGAGTTGGTGGAATCCACCGCGCTGGCGAAGGTGACATTGTTGCTGTTCGTATCGACAAGGATCGCCGAGCCGCTGTTTTTGATGCGGGAGGAGAGGTCTTGCGTGATGCCGCTGCCGTATTGGAGTGCGCCGCCGCCAAAGGTGATGTTGCCGGTCGTTCCCAAGCCGTTGGCATGGCCGATCACGACTGTGCCGGCGTTGAGGGTGGTCGTGCCAGTGCGAGTATTTGCGCCAGAGAGCGTGAGCGTGCCGGTGCCGTTTTTGGTGATGCTGGAGTTGCTTCCAGCAAGGATTCCAGAGACGGTCATGGTGCGATTGGCGGCTACAGTCCACGGATTGGTGGAATTTGAGGCCAGAGTCAGGTTGCCTGTAATGGAGCTATTTCCAGTGGAGTTAAGGGTTAGGCTAGTTACTAAAGAAAAGCTGGAAGAAATATTCAGGGCACCCGTGAGGTTCGTGCCCTGGGAGCCCCCCCAGGCTGCGGTAGCAGCATTGTTACCGGCGATCGTGATATTTCCCGTTCCGGCGTTCGCCCATATGGCTGTGGCAAACAAGTTGCCTGACGATCCATTTTGCACATTGAGGTAGATATCGCCGTTGGCGGCGCTGGTATCGAGTGTGAACCTTTGTGCTCCGGCGCTGGCATTCCACTCGCCAATTTGCCCGGTAATATTGATGGATGCGGCTGTGATGGTCCGGGAAATGCCGTCAAAGCGAATGCCGTTTTGGCCTCCGGTCCCAGTCGTGATGTTGACGCTGCCGCCTTGAGTGATGTTTCCGCTTCCAATCACGATGGTTGTTCCGGCCTGCATGGTCAGGTTGCCCGATCCGGAAATGGTGGTGGGTGCCGTGATTGCACCCCCGGATATTCGGTAAACCAAATCGGCGTTGTTCACGACAGTGGGGCTGGCGATCGAGCCAGTGCTGTTATTTCCGATCTGGAGCGTGCCGGCGTTGATCGTGGTGACACCGGAGTAGGTATTCGCACCGGTGAGGAGGAGTGTATTATTGCCGGTTTTCGTGAGGCCTCCTGATCCGGAAACGACGCCGCTGAGGGTGATATTTCCCGAAGCGGCATTCACCGTGCGGATAGCGGCGAAACTTAAATCCGTGCTGAGGGTTTGGGCGTTTGTGGAGTTATTCGTGATGGCACCGGTGACCAGGAGTGCCGTGCCGCCACTGGCACCCGCCGAGCCGGCGTTCGCCGCGAGCGTGTAGGCTCCCGCGCCAGAGTCGAAGGTGATGTTGTTCACCGAGGTGAGCGTTGTATTGCCGATGTTGTTTGTGGCTGTGCCGCCGGTGCCGTTGAAGGTGAGGTTGTTGAAATTCACCGGGATTGTGTTTTCCGCCCACTGGGCCGCCGTGTTCCACAAGCCGGTGCCGGTGTTCCAAGTCGAGTTGCCGCTCTGTCCCGCATAGGTGAGCTGGATAATTCCCAGAGAGGGATTCGTGAATGTCCATGTGCCGGTGCGGTTGCCTTCGGCGATGCCGAAATTCGTGTAGTCGAGCGTAAAATTCCCCGCTGTGAACCCGGTCTGGCTGGCCGCGCTGATCATGTCCCAGCTGTAAACGCCCGTGTTGCTCCACCCAGTAGGGGTGCCATTGAGATAAATCGTGAACTTGCTGGCGGCGGTGTTGTTAAAGGTCGCCGCGCCGGTCAAGGCGATCTGGTCGTAATCCGTGCCAGCCACGGAGGTGCTCACAGAGCTAATCGTTAAGTCGTAGCCCGTGCCTGCTCCGATGGTGAGCGAGCCGGCGTTGAATTTTGCGGAGGCTGCGGCGGTGCCTGCTGAGATTCGGACTCCTGAGCTCAGGACTACGCTGGAAGAGGTATTGCCCGAGGCGGCCAGGGTGCCTGTGTTGATGGTGAGAGTGCCGTTGTGTGTGCTGGTGGCATTGCTAATCGTCAAAGTGCCGGTGCCGTTTTTGGTGATGGCGCCGGTGCCACTGATCACGCCGGAGAGAGTTTGGTTGCTGTTTGAGCCAAGGAGCAATGTGGCGTTGTTGGCAATGTTGCCCGCATAGCTCCCGCCACCAAGGAGACCGGTGCTGGAGACTTCCAAGGTTCCAGCATTGATGGTGGTGGCTCCGGTGTAGGTGTTGTTGGCCGTGAGGAGGAGCGTGCCGGTGCCGTTTTTCGTGAGGGTGCCGGTGCTGGTGCCGATGATGCCGGAGATCGTGGTGTTGCCGGTGGAGTTGACCGTGAGGTTGTTCGCGCCCGAGAAATTGCCGGAGAGGGTGAGATTCGAACCCGAATCCGTGGCGATCGTGGAGGCCTGACTGAGCGTGATGTTTCCCGCCCAAGAGTTGTTGCCGGAGATGCTGCGGAGGGCGGCGCCGGTGTAGCCATTCCATGTTCCGCTGGCGTTGCTGTTCAAGGTGAGCGCCTCGGCACCCACAGCGATGCCGCCCGTGAGGAGGAGTTGGCCGCTGGTATCCACCTGCGTGCCGTTGGCCGTGGTGCCAAAGGCGTTCGCATTCGCAGCGATCATGGTGGAGGTGTTGGTGACTTGGGTGAGGCCCGTGTGGGTGTTGTTCCCGGAGATTCGCCAGACATCGTTGCCGGAGGCTCCACTTAGGATAGTCAGTTGGCTCCCGGCCAGAAATGCCCCGGAGAGTTCGTTATAGTTCGCACCACCGCCGGCGGCCCCTTGCAACCCGAGGTTGTAGCCACCAGTGCCATTGACATTTCCAGTCCATGCAAGCGAGGCGTTATTGGAGTTGAGATAGGCACCGGCTCCGGGGTTTCCGCCTAAAACAAGAGTCCGGTTCGTGCTGGCTGCTAGATTGCCGGTGTAGATTAGGTTTGCCCAAAGGCCACCAGAGGCACCATTAATCGTGGAACCCGCTCCGAGAGCGGAAGCCACCCCGGCATTTGCAATCGTGTTGAAAGAAAGGCTTGGCGCCCGTGAGGCGCTAATATTTCCAGTAAAGGTATTCAGGCCGTTGAGCGTCACGGCGCCCGAAGTTTGATTAATAGCAAAATCTCCGGAGCCGCTGATGATGCCATTAAAGATAAGGCTGCCGGTAGCATAGGCTACGGCGACAGAGAGGCCGTTTGTGAGGGTGATGTTATTCGAAATGGTATATGTGGTTCCAGCCGACGATTCGATGATAGCCGTGCTTGGAGTGTTGAAAACAACGGCACCGGTGCCGAGAGAGGAGTTGCTTCCAATTCGTAGTATGCCAGCGGTAATAGTTGTGCCCCCAGAGTAGGTGTTATTGCCGGAGAGGGTGAGTGTGCCAGAGCCGTTTTTGGTGATCGCACCGCTGCCGGAAATGTTACCGCCCAGAATTTGGGCGTTGCTGGAGCTAAGGATCAAGCTCCCGCTGTTTACGATGTTGCCCGTGTAGTTGCCGCCGCCGAGGAGACCGGTGGAGGTGATTTGGAGTGTGCCCGCGTTGATCGTGGTGGCACCGGAGTAGGTATTGTTGCCGCTGAGGACCATGGTGCCGATGCCGTTTTTGGTGAGCCCTGAGCCGGCGCCGGAGATGATGCCGCCGATGGTGAAGTTGCCGCCGTTGACCGCAACGGCGCGGGTGGCATTCATGGCTACCGCGCCGGTGCCCATGTTCAGGTCGCGCGTGCCGGTGAAGGCAAAGTCACCATTCCAATTCTGGGAATTGTTGTTCGAGAGGGTGATGCCGGCGGCGCTGGTGTTGTCGATGGTGCCACCATTGATAGCGAGCGTGCCGGTGCCGATGGCGGCGGCGCTGTTGATGTTGAGTTGGCCGGCGCCGAGCGTGGTTGAGCCGTTGTAAGTGTTTGTTCCGTTGAGCGTAAGGATTCCGCTGCCGTTCACGGTAAGGGCGCCGGTGCCGGAGATCACGCCGGAGAGGACTTGGCTCGCGCTACTGGCGTAGAGGAGAGTGCCGCTGTTGGAAATGTTGCCCGAATATGCCCCGCCACCCAACTGCCCGGAGCCGCCGACCTGAAGGGTGCCGGCGTTGATCGTGGTTGCACCGGTGTAAGTATTGTTGCCAGAGAGAGTAAGGGTATTACTGCCGTTTTTCGTCAGGCCACCGATTCCCGAAATCGCCCCGCCAATGGCGATGTTGCCGGAGGCGGTATCAACCGTGCGAGTGGCGCCGATGGCGAGCGCGGCGTTGATCGTTTGGAGGTTCGAGGAATTGTTAACGATATTTCCGGCGACGGAGAGCGCGGTGCCGCCGCTGGCACCCGCCGAACCGGCGTTCGCCGCAAGTGTGTAGGCCCCCGCTCCCGCTGAGAAGGTGATGTTGCCGACTGCTCCCAGTGAGCTTGTGGAAATATTGTTTGTGGAAGTTCCGCCGCCTGTGCCGTTGTAGGTGATGTTGTTGCCTTCCGCCATCGCGGGGGAAAAGCCCGAGTCCCAGTTACCCGTGCCGCCAGACCAGTAAGAGTCGCCAATAACGCCTGCGTAAGTAAGGCGGATGGTGCCTGTGGAGGGATTCGTGAAGGTCCAGTTGCCGCCGCGAAGACCCGAGGCGATGCCGAAATTGGTGAAGTCCGTGGTGAAATTTCCAGCCGTGAAGCCAGTCTGGCTCGCAGCGGTGATGATATCCCAAGTGTAGGTGTTGGCGCCACTCCATCCGATGGGTGTGCCGTATAGGTAGACAGTAAACTTGTTCGCCGAGGTGTTATTCAGGGTCAGCGCCCCGCTTAAGGCGATCTGGTCGTAGTCCGTGCCTGCGACGGAGGCTCCTACATTGCCGATGGTGAAGGCGTAGCCGGTGCCAGCGCCGATCGTAAGCGTGGAGCCATTGAGCTTACCAGCCGTGCCCGTGCCCGTGCCGCCACCTATCAATCCGCCGGTATTGAGCGTTACGGCTTCCACTGTGCCGGTGCCCATGAGCGTGCCGCCATTAGCCACTGTCGTGGCGCTTGAGGAGGTGTTTCCGGTGACATTGAGCGTGCCCGCGTTCACGGTGGTCGCACCGGTGTAGGTATTCGAGCCGGAAAGCGTGAGCGTGCCGGTGCCGTTTTTAGTAATGGCGGCGCTGGTTCCAGCAAGCCTTCCCGAGGCTGTCATGGTGACATTCGGGCTCACGGTCCAAACATTCGCGGCGCTGGAGGATAAGGTCAGGTTGCCAGTAATAGAGCTGGCCGCCGTGGCGTTCAGAGTCAAAACACCGGGGGAGAAATTTGAAGAGATGTTTAGGGCGCCGGTAAGAGATCCTGTCCATGCGCCCGCTGATCCTGCCTGAGACCCGGCAATAGTTACATTCCCAGTGCCTGCATTAGCGACCAAGCTAGACAAACCACCCCATGTTTGCCCAGAGGCGCCGTTATAGACATCAAGGTAGATATTCCCATTCGCCGCACTGGTATTGAGTGTCAGCACATACGCGCTATCATTGGCTGCGCTGGCGAATCCTCCGGTGATATTAATCGAGGAAGCCGTAATCGTCGTCGCTGCAGACTGCCTAATTCCGTTTTGAGCATAAGCACTATTACTTGAGGTAAGCGTTAATGAGCCGTTTTGCGTGATATTTCCGCCCAAGCGAATGAAACCTGAGGTAGCCGTGGCAGACAGGTTTCCACTGCCGGTCATGCCCTTGATAATAAAGTCGGAGTTCTTGTTGAAAATCAGAGTGCCGTTGTTGACGATTGAGGAGGTGCTATCAATCGATCCGGTGGTGCCGGTGCCGATTCGGAGCGTGCCGGCATTGATGGTGGTCGTGCCGGTGTAGGTATTCACGCCGGTGAGCGTGAGGTTTCCCGTGCCGTTTTTGGTGAGGCCTGCGGAGCCGGCGAGCACGGAGGAAATGGTGTCGGTGGTGTTATTCACCGTGATCGTGGGCGTGGTGCCGCCGAGGGTGATCGTGCCGCCGGAGAGGGTGATGTTTCCGGAGGCGGAGCCGAAGGTGAGCGAATTCGCATTCACCGTGCCGGAGACGGTGATCGTGCCGGCGGCGAGGCCCGCCGAGCCGGTGCCGAAATTCAAGGCATCCGAAGTCGAGGTCGTCGTGGTGCCGGAAGGGAGCGTGGCGCCGGTGGCGTCGGTGCTCCAGCCTTGGGTGGAGTTATTCGTGGTGGGTGCGGCCCAGGTGCCGGTGGCTGTGCCGAAGCCAGCCGTGCCGCCGTTGTTATCCCAATAAAGCTGCGCGCTCGCCGTGCCAGCAAACGCGAGCAGAACCGCTGCCAGAGCGGCTGCGCGGGCGAGGGGGGTTGGAAGCGGAAATTGGAGACTGGAGACCGGAGACCGGAACACATGCCAGCGGGCGCTGGCTGGGTAGCCTGCCGAAGGCAGCCCGAAGGGCGACATGAGCGGGAGCGAACACCCGCGCGATAGCGCATGTCCAAAGGGAAAGACAAATGTGTAGACCAGGGCGGGCAACCGGAGCGTAGCGCAGTAACGAGGCAACCGGAGCGTAGCGCAGTAACGAGGCAACCGGAGCGCAGCGGAGCAACGAGTCAACATGCAACGCAAAGCCAGGCGGAAGGAGGCTCCGCAGGCGGAAGAGAATTTGGAAAACCCAGAAGTCACTCCCCTAGACACACCACGAACCCCCGCGCAAAAAAGCGCAAGAAGGCCTGCGCGCGTAGCGCGAAAGCGGCTCAGAGAGGGAGTATGGAGGAACTCGTTCAAGGGGTTGGAGGTGATTCCTACAAATAACGCACGATTTGAAAAATCTGTCATGTCGTACAAACGTATGACAGCGGGCGGAGGGTGAGGGACGGAGTTTTAAGTTTGTAAGAGGCACGACCAGATCTCACGCGGTGACGCGGAGGCGCGGAGGGGTGGGAATGGATTAACCACCGAGGACACGGAGATCGCGGAGGAGGGGGGCGGTTGACAGAATCGAGACCTTTGGGAAAGGTCGAGATAGACCAACCACAGGTTGGCCCGAAGGGCAAGATAATCGAACGTAGAGAGAAAGACTGCCGAAGGCAGCCCGAAGGGTGAAGCGTAGCGAAATCAACCGGGAGCGAACGAGTCAACCGGAGCGCAGCGGAGTAACAAGTCAATTTTCAGGATTTCAGACGGAGGATAAAGATCGTCGCTGGCATTCGCTTCGCGAATGGGGCGTGCAAAAATTCGGCACTCTACATGCGAGCATGCTCGTGTTCGGCTTTTTTACCCGCCTATCCTGACACGTCAGGACTTTGCGCGCCAATCGGGGAAGCAAGACCAATGCGTGGCCAAGGTAGGGGCAGATCGCCGAGATGCCCCAAGATTCCGCCGCATTCCGCGTTGACGGGGGCGACTATGCCGCTCAAGTGGGTCGTTTCGGCGAAACGACCCTACCAGTTTTTATTCCGGAGCAGATTGTGCCCTACAAGTGAGGTGTCACAGGTGCGGTTATTTACCCCCCTATCCTGACACGTCAGGACTTTGCGCGCCGATCGGGGAATCCGAGTTACGAGAGCGGGAGATAGAGTCGGTCGGCGGCGGCGCGCCAACCCTACCATTTTTCACCCTTCCTGCCCTATCCTGAAAATCTTGTTAATTGATTCGGCTACGCCTCACCCTTTCAGGGCTGCCTGCAGCAGTCGTTCTTCGCTCCGCTTCGATTCTGTCCATCCTGTCCCGTGATTTCGTTTTTTTACCCGCCCCTATCCTCACGCGTCAGGACGTTGCCGCCGATCGGGGAATATTGAGGTTCGACCCGTGTCGCTGGAGGCGGATTTTTTCGAGAAGAGATGGCATTTTTTCCACCGCATAAAGTGGGAGTGAGTGTAAAAAATAGCGACTGCCGAGATCGCTGCCTTTTTTATTTGTGACTTTGGTATCGATCTCCTGCAGGGAGGGCGGCGAAAGATCGAAGCGCACGGCATGGCCGAGACGACGCCGACCGCAGAAGAGATGAAGCGATTTCAATGAACCGCTTTTGCCCGCCTTGACCTCCACGGGGAGCATAAGAAGGCCCTGCGAGACGACAAAATCGACTTCGGCGTTCGCATTTTTGCTTTCGTTGAGCCAGTAAAACAACTCAGGAGGGGTTGCGAGGGTGGTATCAAGATAGAGGTGCTGGGCGATGAATTGCTCTGCGAGCGGCCCTTCATTCACCAAGGTGCGTTCCTCGAGGCCTTGAACATCAAGCCAGTCTTGGCCGAGCAGGCGACTCAAGAGACCAACATCGAGAAAAAAAAGTTTCAAGGTGCGGAGGTTCATGCCGGCACGCAGGGGAAGCCCGGCGCAATCGCTTCCATAAACAGGCAACACAAGCTGGGCCTTGATGAGTAGCTCGAGAAGCCGTCTGGCATGGGCGCTTGTAGCCTCTGGCAGCAGTTGCACATATTTTGTTTTTTTTCCAAGATTCAACGGCAGGTTGCGAAAAAGGCGCTGCATGTCGCCCAGGTCCACCCCGCGAGCATACTTGGAAAAGTCATCCACATAGGTATTGAGAATCCCATTCTGAATACTCGCAACGGCAGCAAGATCCTGAGTCTCCGCAAAGCATTTCACGGCTTCGGGCATGCCTCCGGTGAGGAGAAACTGACGCTGGCGATTCAGAAGTCTTTTATGGGCCTCTTGGGGCAAGGGCGCGTCTAGGCTCATGGATTCTAGCCACTCCATCGAAGCAGGATCAACTGCCTCAAGAAACTCACTGAAACTCATGGGCTGCAAAAAAAGATATTGAATCCTGCCGACAGGCATCGAAAACGCAGCTCGGCTCAGGGCAAACTCCAGCAAGGAACCCGCTGCGATGACGGGCAAGGCAGGCCGCTCTTCGTAAAAATAGCGCAAACTCTCGATCGCATGGGGCGTGGCTTGGATTTCATCCAGAAAAAGCAATGTTTGCGGTCCAACACGCTTGCCAGCAATGGCCTCCAGATTACTCAAAATCAAACCTATATCCAAAGAAGCAAAAACCCGATCCAGATCTCGATGCCTCTCCAGATTCAACTCGAGCAAATCCAGTCCCTGATCCGCGGCAAAAAGCCGCACAAGCGTGGACTTCCCAACTTGTCTCGCTCCCCTTAATACGAGTGGCTTTCGACTTTGAGAGCCAAGCCAAGCGTTCAAAATAGGCGTTACTTTTCGTTTCATGAAAGTGATTTACCATTTGTTTTACATATATTCAATGACTAAACACCATTGGTATAATGTTTTTTATGGTGCGTTTTATGTGATTTGGTGGAAAACTAGAGTCAGGGTTCTTTCATTAAGGTGAGTGGGCAGAGTTTTCAGTGGGGGTAGTTTTCAGTCGCGCTGCCGCGCGGGGAATTGATTGACCACCGAGGACACGGAGGGGGGCGGTTGACAGAATCGAGACCTTTGGGAAAGGTCGAGATAGACCAACCACAGGTTGGCCTGAAGGGCAAGATAATCGAACGTAGAGAGAAAGACTGCCGAAGGCAGCCCGAAGGGTGAAGCGTAGCGAAATCAACCGGGAGCGAACGAGTCAACCGGAGCGCAGCGGAGTAACAAGTCAATTTTCAGGATTTCAGACGGAGGATAGAGTCGGTCGGCGGCGGCGCGCCAACCCTACCATTTTTTCACCCTTCCTGCTGAATCCCATTAATCCTGTCCATCCTGTCCCGTGATTTCGTTTTTTTACCCGCCTATCCTGACGTGGCAGGATTTTTCGCGCCGATCGGGGGATCGATAGTGCTACGGGGCATTGGCGTGAGAAAACCAAAACGTTCGTCAAAAAAGAATAGCGTTTCTAAGACCGATGGATAAATTGAAACTATGACCTCCACATACACTGCAATTACCAAGAAGAGGGGCGATTGGTGGGTCGGTTGGATCGAAGAGGTTCCTGGCGTCAACGCGCAAGAAAAATCGAAAGAAGAACTGCTCATCTCATTGCGCGAGATTCTTGCCGAAGTCTTGGAGTTTAATCGATCTGATGCTCGAAATGCAGCAGAGGATAATTATTCAGAAGAACTTGTGACCGTGTGAAGAGACGGATCTTTCTTCAATATCTCCAAAAGTATGATTGTTATCTGATTCGTGAAGGTGGCAATCATTCATGGTGGGGCAATCCAACGAAGAACAGAAGATCGTCAGTCCCTCGACACTCCGAAATCGATGATCTTCTCGCCAAAAAGATTTGTAAGGATTTGGACATTCCCAAACCAACCAAAACATAAGGTCCATCGGACGCCAGAAACGCGGCAAGCCCCAGAGTCGGTCGGCGGCGGCGCGCCAACCCTACCATTTTTTATCCTCCTCCCCCGTTGCTTCGTTTGATCTATCCTTGTCCCAGCAAGTTTTCCTGCTAGACTAAATGTGTGCAATCCAAACTCAGGGAGTTCAGTGTGCTGATTGAACGCGATGCGGATAGGGGTTTTTGTTGCTTCTGTTCCTGCCCTGCCCCTCGGGCCTCGATTGCTCCTTCAAATCCTCAAAGATACAGAACTGAATAGAGCGAACTTGCACAGCTAATCTGCAACCACTGGCTCACCTTTACTGAGCGGTCAGAGGTTTTCGCACCGATCGAAGAATCGCGAGCTACGGAGAGCCGGAGATAGAGTCGGTCGGCGGCGGCGCGCCAACCCTACCCATTTTTCACACTTCCCGCTCGCGCGGAAATCACGGAGGGAGAAAAGCTGGTGATTTCATTTCTGTTTATTTTATAAAACGATTTGTTGACATAGTGTTTACTTTAAGAAACTATATTCCCATGTCTGAAGCAGCCAAAGCGATCGTCGGGGAGTGGTTGGAGCAGTATGACTTGCCGAAACTGGTGGTCCGCGATGTCGAGCATCCCGACATCTTGAATCTAACCGAAATCCTTGCTGTGGTGGGTCCTAGGCGCTCCGGCAAAACTTTTTTCTTTTTTCAGCTGATTCGCGAACTGACCGAGAGTCGAGGTGTAACAAGGGATCGGATTTTATTTGTCGATTTTGAGGATTACCGGATGTCGTATTTGGGCGAGGATCCAGCAGGCGAACTACTTTCAGCCTTTGAGCAACTGACAGGACATGCACCGGAGTATCTCTTTTTGGATGAGGTGCAGCAGTTGCCGAATTGGAGCCGGGTGGTCCGCACGCTGCACAATCGACGGGCCTTCAAAATCATCATTAGTGGCAGCAATTCGAAGTTGCTCAGTCGGGAGGTATCCACCGAGTTGCGCGGACGCTGCCTAGAGGTGGCCATGTACCCGTTTTCCTTTTCCGAATTCCTCCGTTTCAGGGGGATCGAGGTGAATCAAAGCATGGTCCACACATCGGCAAAGGGCCGCATTATAGGGGCCTTTGAGGATTATTTGAGCAGGGGCGGATTTCCCGGTGTGGCGGCGTGTGATTCCGCGATGGAGCGACGGCGAATACTGCTGGGATATTACCAAACGACCTATTACAAGGACATCCTCGAGCGCTATGATATTCGCGCCAAGGAGACGCTATCTTCCATGATGCGAAATGCGGTGGATCAGGCCGGCGAAATGTTTTCCATATCCGCTTTCACAAAAACACTCTCACAGCGCGGCATCGATTGCAGCAAGCGTACGGTTGCGAATTACCTCGCCTATCTGGAGGAGGCGTTTTTTGTGATCCTGACGGAAAAGTTCGCCTACTCGCAGCGGCAACGGACAGCGAATCAAGTGAAGTGCTATTTGTTCGACACAGGCTTTAAGCAACTGGCGGTGAATTTTTCGCCCAACAAAGGTAAGCTGCTCGAGAACCTCGTCGCCATCGAACTGAGACGGCGCGGAAAGGAGTTTTTTTACTACCGAAACCGGGGAGAATGCGACTTCATCGTTATGAACGGCGAGCGCCCAGAATCTGCGATCCAAGTGTGCTGGGAAATCAATGAAAAGAACCGCCAAAGGGAAGTGGGAGGATTGCGCGAGGCTATGAAGTCGCTGGGAGTCCAAGATGCCCTGATCCTGAGCCACGAAGGTGTAGCCGCAATCGATGAAATCGCACAAACACCCGTGTGGCGCTGGCTTTTGAGATTGGAGTGAGGGAGGGGAAAAGTTTTTCCATTTATCAGTCGCGCTGCCGCGCGGGGGATGGATTGACCACGGAGGACACGGAGATCACAGAGGGGGGAACAAGCAAGATGACTCACGCGGAGGCGCGGAGATCGCGGGGAACACACGCGCGATAGCTCATAGCCCAAGGGAAAGAAAAATGTGTAGCCCGAAGGGCGCAGCGCCATAGGGCTGGCGCAAGTCAATTCAGGTGCGTTTTTTTACCCGCCTATCCTGACGTGGCAGGATTTTGACAGCAGATCGGGGAATCCGAGTTACGAGAGCGGGAGATAGAGTCGGTCGGCGGCGGCGCGCCAACCCTACCCATTTTTTCACCCTTCCTGCTGAATCCCATTAATCCTGTCCATCCTGTCCCGTGATTTCGTTTTTTTACCCGCCTATCACGACACGTCAGGATTTTTCGCGCCGATCGGGGAATCCTAGATACGAAGGCGCTGAGGTTTTGTGAGCTTGTTCACGAAAAAATTCCCCGTTTGACATACATTGAAAAACGTATACCTTTTTCAAAGATGAGATTTGTTCCGGGTGATGGCAGCAAACAAAGCTTGAAAGCACGGGGATTGAATTTCGAAATGATCATCGAAGCGATTGCGACCAACGGAATCGTATCAGCCTATCATCGCAGCAAATATCCATCGCAAGTCGTACTTATCGTTAATATCAATGGATATATGCATTGCGTTCCCTGTGAACGCCGAGGTGAAGAAATGCGCTTGATCACGGCTTGGCCATCACGAAAATATCAAAAAATATATCTATGAAATACGATCCACTAAAAGTTCTTGATGTGAGTCTGACCCCTCTGGAAAGAGAGATTGAGGACGGCGTAGGGCTCATCCCCATTGACGAGGCCGATTTTGAGCAAAAAATCCAGCAAGCTGCTAAAAGCACGCTTCATAAATTACGAGGCGGAGCGCGTCAAAGAGCCGGAAGGAAATCACGCCCACACGTGCGCACAACGGTCCTGCTGGCGCCAGCGATCCGCAAAAAACTGGAAACACTTGCCATTCGAGACGGAAGCTTGTCCGCAGCAGTAGAAAAACTCGTTCAAGCTGTATCGGTTGCGTAATGCGGATTGCTTTTTCCCGGAACGGAAAAAGAGTCGGCAGAGTTTTCAGTCGCGCTGCCGCGCGGGGAAGGGATTGACCACGGAGACACGGAGATCACGGAGGGGGGCGGTTGACAGGATTTACAAGATCGCAGGATTTTGACAGCAGATCGTCGCTAGCATTCGCTTCGCGAATGGGGCGTGCAAAAATTCGGCACTCTACATGCGAGCATGCTCGTGTTCGGCTTTTTTACCCGCCTATCCTGACACGTCAGGACTTTGCGCGCCGCGCGGGGAATCCGAGATACGAGAGCGGGAGATAGAGTCGGTCGGCGGCGGCGCGCCAACCCTACCATTTTGGAAAGGGGCGCGTTGCGCGGAGCTTAACCCAAATCGTTAAAAAGGTAGGGACGCCGCGCCGCCGGTGTCCCAAACATCAGGCGCGACGCGCCGTCTCTGGGATACAATGGCGCCTCCAACCTCCGCGCTGCGCGACTACGGCTTGGCAAGCCAGGCGCAAGAGTCGGTCGGCGGCGGCGCGCCAACCCTACCATTTTTCACCCTTCCTTTTTAATCCCATAAATCTTGTTGCCTCCTTCGCTCCCGGTTGATTGCGCTACGCTTCACCCTTCGGGCTGCCTTCGGCAGTCGTTCTACGCTGCGCTTCGGTTGCCCACCCTGGGCTACACATTTGACTCGTTCGCTCCCGCTCAGTTGATTCGCAGGCTCTCCCGACCTGCTCCTCCTTCGGAGCTGCCTTGCGGC
>JBILZC010000086.1:0-9852 GCA_044377415.1 Terrimicrobiaceae bacterium
ATAAAATAGTTGGCAATGGATTTACAATTAAAAATTCCAAGGGTGAAGATTTGGCTTTGTGGAATTCCGATAGTCCCAACGCAAGCGTTTCAACGAATACTCAAATCACTAGTACGAAAGACTCCTCTGCGGTAGAGGATAGGTTGCTTTCCGCTCTTTCACGCGCTGGCACGATCCAATATCGTTTGGAGACTGTGCAGAAGGACCTTGAGCTTCGCTTTGAATCATCAGAGAAACTCATATCGACTGATGCGGATGTGGATTTTGCAGAGGCAACAGTGCGGTTGAACCGTTCCCAAATGGCATATCAAGCGGCGATCCAGAGTGGAGCAAAAATTCAGAATACTTCTTTGCTGGACTATTTGCGGTAGTTTTGCGATAAACAACCTATCATGCTGCTTGAAGCTGAAATCGCGGGTCGTGAGGAATTTATTCCAGACCAGACTAATAATAAATTTTTTATGCCGACCGGCTTGGTCGGCCTTCCTGATTTCAAAAAATTTGAACTCATTGTCGACACCGAGTCATTGCCATTCGTTATTCTTCGTTGCATCGAGGGTGATGAAATTCAAATCCCAGCTATAGAACCGGTTGGGTTGGTGCAGGATTACATTCTTGATATCAGTGATGAGGATTCGGAGGCACTGGGTTTGAAGGGAAGCTCCTCGGCACCGCTAATATTGAACGTTGCCACAATCAAGTCGTTTGAGCCGCAAAAAGTGACCCTCAACTTGGCGGCTCCTATTATAATCAATCGTCAAACGCGCGTGGGAAAACAGGTCATCTTGGTGAATTATCTCAAGTATTCGACCTCCCACGTTCTCATTGACGAAACCGAGTAAGTTAGAAGGAGACCGATGCTTACTCTATCCAGAAAAATTGGTGAGACGATCCAGATTGGCGACAACATTGTTTTGATCGTGAAACGAGTGGACGGGGATGTCGTTCGTATTGGTATCGATGCCCCGAAGACGATTCCGATTTATCGTGGGGAAATCTACGAGGAAATCAAAGCTCAGAACTTGCAGGCTATCAGCAATCCGCAGACTTCGCTGACAAAGCAAAATCTGGGCAAGCTCAGGTTGGCCGCAATGGCTGGCCGGTCGGCGATCGCTCAGAAAGACGGGGCGAATTCCCCATCGAGCCCAGCAGCAGAGGAAAAGTAGGCTTCTCTTTTTTGTCAGTCCGCGGCTCCAAGCCTGAGGCGTCGAGATTTATTCGCTTCGGTCTTCACTGGAGTTGATTTTAGCATCTCGGATGAGTTTAATAGCCGCATTCATGGCGATCTGTTTTTTTAATACGCTCACTCGACAGCTTGAAGAATTCACTCCGCGAGAGCCTGGTTGTGTGCGGCTCTACACGTGTGGGCCCACGGTTTACAATTTCGCCCACATTGGCAATTTCCGAGCCTACATTTTTGAGGATCTTCTGCAAAGGCACTTGGAGTATCGTGGTCTGAGGGTCACGCGTGTGATGAATCTCACCGATGTCGATGACAAGACGATTCGGGGTTGTCGTGCAGCGGGGGTTCCGCTGGCGGAATTCACCCAACCGTTCAAAAACGCATTTTTTGAGGATTTGGACACCCTGCGAATCAAGCGGGCGGATCACTTCCCCGAGGCGACGGCGGCGAATCACATCGAAAGAATGATCTCGATGATTGGGACGCTGATGGAAAAAGGGCACTCCTACCGCGCCGATGACGGATCGGTTTATTTTCGCATTCGATCGTTCCCCAATTACGGAAAACTCGCCCACTTCAACCTAGATGAGCTGCGAGATGGTGTTCGTGTGCGGAGTGACGAATACGAAAAGGAAAACGTCGGAGATTTTGCGCTTTGGAAAGCTTGGGATGAGGCTGATGGCGATGTCGGTTGGGTGAGCCCTTGGGGGAGGGGGCGGCCGGGTTGGCACATCGAGTGCAGCGCGATGGCGACGGGAATCCTCGGCGACGAACTCGATATCCACTGCGGCGGCGAGGACAATATCTTTCCGCATCACGAGGCCGAGATCGCTCAGACGGAATGTGTCACGGGACGCCCCTTCGTTCGACTCTGGATGCATTGTAAGCATCTGCAAGTCGAGGGCTCCAAAATGGCTAAAAGTGCAGGGAATTTCTTCACTCTTCGTGACCTGACTGACAAAGGCTGGACTGGTCGAGAGGTCCGCTACGCGCTCATATCCGTGAAATACCGTGAACCTCTGAACTTCACCTTTGAAGGGTTGTCAGCGGCTCGCAGCGCCTTGCAGCGTCTGGATGAGTGGACGCTTCGCCTTCGCGCATTGGCTGCTGGTGCTACCGGAGAAGTTCCTGTTGAAGGAGTGGACGCATTTGTGTTGGCGTTGGATGATGATCTGAATATTTCTGCTGCGTTGGGGGCTGTTTTCGAAATGATCCGTCAAACGAATCGTGGGATGGATGCTGCCACGCTTACCCCGAATGAAGCGGCCTATCTTCTGCGATGGCTCGAGGGGGTGAATTCTGTGCTGGTCTTTGGTCCCGATGCGGAACCCGTCCCCGATCAAGTGCATCAGATTTTGGAGCGCCGGGCGGAAGCGCGTGCGGCCAAGGAGTGGAAGCTCAGTGATGCCCTGCGCGACGAAATCCTCGCACTGGGTTGGATCGTCAAGGATACTAAGGAGGGCCAAAAACTCTCGCCGGCCGCACCTGTGGCAATGAACCTCTAATATTATGTTTTCTATTGAAGAATTTTTTGACCTCAGCCATTGCGAGCATCGCAATTTATTTGAAAATATCGAGCATCCGTGGGAGGTGCTCTCGAAAATTGCCAGCTACCTTCAGTTTCGCCTCAAGCCAGGCCTCCATGGACGACTGATCGGCAAGCCATTCGTGAGTGGGGCGGTATTCATTGGGAAAAACACCGTCATCGAGCAAGGGGCGATGATCAAAGGGCCAGCTTGGATCGGTGAGAACTGCGAGATTCGCAATGGTTGCTACATTCGGGAAAATGTCATCATGGGTGATGGCGTTGTGGCTGGAAATTCCTCGGAATTCAAAAACTGCCTGATTTTTGACAATGCCCAAATTCCGCATTTCAATTATGTAGGCGATTCCATTTTGGGCCATGGAGCGCACTTGGGTGCGGGGGTCATTCTTTCCAATGTCCGTTTGGATAAAGGCGTGGTGTCAATTCCAACGTCGGAAGGGCAAGTTTCCACGGGGCTTCGAAAATTTGGCGCTTTGGTTGGGGATCACGCGGAGATCGGATGCAATAGCGTGTTGAGTCCGGGGTCGCTTGTCGGTCGTGATTGTATCATTTATCCAGGCAGTCAGTGGCGGGGCTACCTGCCGGCCAAGCACATCGCCAAGCTAAGGCAGGAATTTGAGCTCGTTGAGCGGATGGGAACCCACGACTGAAGAGGTTTTTTTGCCCCTTCGGTCGCTATTTGTTGACGATTTCGTCGGTATCCGAGTCTTCGCCGGAGTCCTCTTCAATCTCTTTGCGAATAGCTTTGGAGATGAATGGACGCACAAAACCATATAGTAAAAACGCCACAAAAAGAACCGCTGGCATCCATTGGTAGTTCATCGCGGTGAAGGCGAGAACGAGGATCAAGAGAAGAAACGCCGAAATCGAGCGCTGGGTGCGCCAGTTTACACTCTTGAAACTTGGGTATTTGACTCTGCTGAACATCATGAAAGAGAGGAAAATCAGGAGCACGGGGAGGCTGTATTTCCACGCTCCTATCGTTCGAGCATCGGCTTGAAGCCAGAGCATAAAAAGGGTTAGCGAGGCGATTAAGCCCGCTGCGGCTGGAATGGGAAACCCGCAAAAGTCCTTCTCTGGCTTGTCCCCTCCGCTAGCCGCGACACAGTTGAAGCGTGCAAGCCGCAAGCCCCCACAGAGAAGAAAGAAAAAAGCAATCAGCCAGCCAGTTCTCAAAAAATCTCGCAATACGATTTGATAGACCAGCAAGGCCGGGGCGATGCCGAAGGAGATGATGTCAGCCAACGAGTCAAACTCGCGTCCAAATGGGCTCTCATGCCCTCCCAATCGCGCCAACCTGCCGTCCAAAAGGTCGAAGACACATGCTCCGAGAATGAAAGCGATGGCTTCATGATAAAGTGATCCGGTTTCTTGGCCTTTTGCGATCAGGATGGCTGCGTCGATGATTCGCAGGGTCGCTGCAAAGCCGCAGAAAAGATTGCCCGCCGTCATGAGATTCGGCAGCAGGTAGATTTTAGGCTCGTTGGAGGGTGTCATGAGTTGGCAGGGAACTTCACCACGGGGGTCGCTCCCCCAGCTACGCGGTCTCCGACTTTCACCAATACTTCGGCATCGAGGGAAAAATACATCTCGGTGCGAGACCCGAATCGGATCATTCCAAAGCGTTCCCCGCGCTGGAGTTTGTCGCCCACGACGGCCCATGGGCAGATGCGGCGGGCGATGGCGCCGGTGATTTGTTTGACCATCACCATGGCGACAGGGCCGGAAAAAACCCATGAGCGGCTTTGGTTCAAGATGGAACAACGGGGATCCCTTGCATCAAAAAATCCGCCCGGCTTGGGAATCGAGTGGGTCACCTCGCCTGCGAGTGGAGCGCGATTCACGTGGACGTCCAAGACGGAGAGGAAGATGCCAATGCGTCGGACACGTTTATTAAAGAACTCGTCCTCATCGATTTCATCGATCGTTGTCACGACCCCATCGGCCGGGGAAACTGCGATGTTTTCGCCCTCCGGTGGCACACGCTCCGGGTCGCGGAAAAAGTAGAAAGTGAATAAAATGAGCCCCGCAAAAAGGAAGCCCAATTCGGGAACGAAGGGGATCGCGATCAGCCATCCGGCTATCAATATGGCAAATATCCAGCGTGCTTCTCCGAGTGCCTTTGTGAACATCCGGTGAAGCTATCAATTCGCCCCGCTTTGCCAAGCTCACTTTCGGGTTGATGTTCTCAGGCAAGCCGGTGGATAGTCGTCGCCATGTTTACCGGACTCGTTGAGGAAATTGGGCTTTGTGAGGACTTGCAGCGCTCGGCGGGATCCGCCCGTTTGCTGATCCAAGCCCCAGGCATTTCGTGCGGAGTGAAAATCGGTGATAGTATTTCGGTGAATGGCTGTTGCCTGACTGCCATCTCAATCCGCGATGGCATCATGACATTTGATCTTCTCGACGAAACGCTCCAGCGGACCAACCTCCAGGATTTGATCCCCGGCAGGAAGGTCAATTTGGAGCGCTCGTTGCTAGCCGATGGGCGGCTTGGGGGTCACTTTGTACAGGGGCATGTGGATGCCACTATTCCCGTGGTTGCAATTTTACAGCAAGGTTCGGACCTGCGGATCAACTTCAAGGTGCCGCCGGAATTTGCCGCCTATGTGGCCTATAAGGGATCGGTTGCGATCAATGGGGTGAGCCTGACCATTGCCGAGGTGACCGCCGATTCGTTCGCTGTTTGGATCATTCCGCACACGGCCTCGCATACCAATCTGGGGGATTTGAGGGAGGGCGATCTTGTTAACCTCGAATGCGATATGCTGGCAAAATATGCCGCCCGTATCATGCAAATGCGGGGCCTTTGATATGACCGAGCTCGGCTAACTCAAGTCCGAGCTATCACTTTTTTTAATCTGGGATCGGTCTTGCATGAGCCAGGCAATTCCTATGCATATCTCATATAAAAAATACATCGGGCCACCCATGAGAAGGAGGGTCAGAATATCCGATGTGGGGGTGATCACTGCTGCCAGAATAAAAATAATGACGACAGCGAAGGTGCGCGTCTTTTTGAGAAGGTTGTAATCCACGATGTCCAGTTTCACCAAAAGCAAAACAACCAGCGGCAACTCAAAAGCGAGCCCGAACGAGATCACAAACTGGGTCGTGAACGAGTAGTACTCTCGAACAGTCCAAGTCGGTTGCCAATTCATCGACTGGGCATCTTTAAAGAAAAACTCGAGCGTCTGCGGAAGGACAACAAAGTAGCAGAACGCGGCCCCTGACAAAAAGAGCCCCGCTCCCAAAAGGGAAGCAGGGAAGAGCATTGCCTTCTCCTTACGAGAAAGAGCGGGAAGGACAAACTCGGCTAGGAAAAAGACAAGAAACGGGAAACTCAAAACCAAGCCGCCGTAGAAAGAGAGTTCCAGTGAGATGGTAAAGGAATCGGCCACTCCCAGGGACTGAAGGTTCGCAGCACGGTGGGGGTCGACCGCGATGAGCGGGTGTTGAACAATGGCGGCGAGCTCATTGCGAAAGAGAAAGCAGGCGACCATGGCCAAGACTAAGGCAATGGCTATCTTGACTATCGTGAAGCGCAGGTCTTCGAGATGGGAGAGGAAAGGTTTGGTCTCGTCGCCACGATTGCGGAACGCAAAAAATTGATCAACTTTCATCAGGCAGAATTAAGATAATTGTTCCGACCAGCGTTGGATTTCGCGGGCGACATTATCCGGTGAAGGAGCTCCTATGGCCTTTCGCGCAACCATGGCCAACTTGAGATCAAAGGTCTTTGCGACGATGTCGCCAGTCAAAACCGGCGAGGCGGATTCAAAATCCGATTGGTGCAATAGGTGGAGCGGGGTTCGCTTTTGCTGCGCCAAAGCGACGAGACCGCCGACGATCTCGTGAGCTTTGCGAAACGGAACGCCCCCTTCGACGAGGCGGTCCGCGAGATCGGTCGCCAGCAGAAGTGGATCGCTCGCCGCTTCGAGTGCGCGATCTTCACGAAGTGAGGCGGCGGACATCATCTCGGCCATGATAACCAGGGTATCCGAAACGGTTTGAACGGAGTCGAGAACACCTTCCTTGTCTTCCTGCATGTCACGATTGTAGGTGAGAGGGAGACCCTTCATGGTCGTCAGCAAGGACATGAGGTTGCCATAAAGTCGCCCCGTCTTTCCACGCGCTAGCTCGGCGACGTCTGGGTTTTTCTTTTGCGGCATGAGGCTGGAACCAGTGGTGTGCCGATCACTCAAATCCAAAAAGGCGAATTCAGCGGAAGCCCAGAGAATCACATCTTCGCTCAAGCGGGAGATGTGCATGCCAAGGATCGCGAGGGCCGCAAGCAACTCGCATGCGAAATCGCGGTCGGCGACGGCATCCATGCTGTTCGTGCTGACTTTGGAAAACCCAAGTTCTCTGGCAACGGATTCCCTATCCAAAATGATCGTCGAGCCAGCAATCGCGCCCGAGCCGAGTGGCATGGAATCCATTCGTTTGGCGGCATCAGAAAGGCGGCCCGCATCGCGGTCGAGCATCTCCACGTAAGCAAGGATGTGGTGGGCGAAAAAAACTGGTTGAGCGCGCTGGAGGTGAGTGTAGCCCGGCATTAAGGCGTGGCGGTGGCGGTCGGCCAGGCCCACTAGGGCTTTCTGAAGACTCCGGATATGTTGCTGGATTTGCTGGGAGGCGTCACGAAGGTAGAGTCGAAAATCGAGGGCGACTTGATCATTCCTGCTCCGGGCCGTGTGAAGCTTGGCTCCAGCCGGCCCGATGCGGCGAGTGAGCTCGGCCTCGATGTTCATGTGAACGTCTTCAAGGTCGCGGCTGAATTCAAATTGGCCGGATTCGATGTCCTTTTGAATCCCAAGAAGACCGCTTTCGATCGAACTGAATTCGGTTTGGGTCAGGATTCCTGCGCCCATCAAGGCGCGGGCATGCGCGATACTGCCCCGAATGTCGTGTCGGAAAAGTTGCCAATCGGTGCTGACAGATTCTCCATAGCTTTTGAGCAGGTCGGACTGCTCCTCTTTAAAACGGCCTTTCCACATAGTTTTTTTCTATTCGAAGGCTATTCCTGCGGCAAGCCAAGTGCAAGGCGACTAATCGCCAAAGGTGACTCAAGCGCCGTAGAGTTATGAGTTCACCGTCTTGTCCGCAATGAAGTAGGGTAAATGCGAGGATGCGCTTCCGGCTTTGGCGCGAGGATTTCTTCGATGTTCTTATTCATCCCGCTTATCCTTGTTGTGTTTCTCCAACGCAGCGAAGGTGTCGAAATCGCTTTGAAAGAGTTGGTCCTGGATCAGTCGGTATTTCTCAAACTCGCCCTCGGCGTGATCACGTGCAATCTCCGCAGTGATGCGCCCGGCGTCTTGCAACACTTCCCGCTCATCCGCTGCAAGGAAGATGTCGAGACGCTTCGCCCAAGCTTCCATTGTCATTGTCACTCGGCGTTTGGCGCGGCTTTCCGCTAGATCCAGATAGGCATTCACGATGCGACCCAGATCCGCGAGTTCTTCCTCCGTCAGGTAGTTTTTTGCCACCACCACATCGTTTTTGAGAATTTTGCCGCCGGGGGCTTTCTCCCAAGTTTTCAAACCCATGCGCTCCTTGGTGTGATCCGCGCGCTCCACGATCAACTCGGCGGCGGTGAGACCATGGACGGCGTAATGCATCTTGTTCTGCACTTTGGCGAAGAACGTTTGCGTGGTCAGTGCGTCCTTGTCGTAATCGATGGCAGTGGAAAAGATGTCTGCGATCTTTTGATAAAAGCGCCGCTCGGACAGGCGGATCTCTCGGATCTCCTCCAGCAGGCGCTCGAAGTAATCCTCATCAAGAAACGCACCATTCTCCATGCGCTTCCGATCCAACACATAGCCCCGGAGCGTGTAGTCCCGCAGGACTCCCGTGGCCCATTGCCTGAAGGCCGTGGCGCGCTTAGAATTCACGCGGTAGCCTACCGCGATGATCGTGTCTAGATTGTAATGTCGAACGGTGTAATTTTTGCCATCAGTGGCAGTTGCCGAGAAATCCTCGGTAACTGAATCCACGTTCAATTCTCCCTCATTAAAGATATTCTTCAGGTGCAGGCTTATGTTATCGCTGGAGGTCTCAAATAGCAGTCCCATGCTTTTTTGCGACAGCCAGATCGTGCCGTCCTGCACACGCACTTCCACGCCATCGCCGCCCGTCTGGTAGGCGAAGGTCAGGAATTCTGCCGTGCTGTTGCGGATGTGAACACGGATGGGTGGTTTTTTTTTAGGCATGCTTGGCCACGTGCTGTTTCGAGAGAAGAATTTCCTCGTCGGTGGTTTTAGTCATAGGCATCGTTCGAAATTATTTTGTCGGATGGGCAGCCATCCATGCTGGGGTGAAAACCTCTCCGTGATCGGCGACGTGTTTTTTGATTTGGCGAGTTTCAATCGGCTATTTTTTCGAACTGATCACCCGTTTTCTTAGTCTTTGTCGCAAGGTCGGCGAGTGCAGGTGCCGCTGGCCTTGAACTCGTCGCAATGGGCTTCGATCGTCACCATTTTGTTGGCTGGGGAAAATCCCAATCGGCGGGAGATGCAGTTCTCGAGAAGTTCCATGTTGGGGTCTTCGAATTCGATGATCTTTTTGCAGTCCACACAGACTAGGTGGTTGTGGGTCGGGTGCTCGAGGAAGTTGGGATCGTAAATCTTGGTCTCCCCACCGAGGTCGAGTTCGCGCAGGAGTCCGCTTTCCACCAAGATCGGCAGTGTGCGATAGACCGTCGCGCGGGAAACCGATTTGTCGATGGCTCTGGACATCACCAAGAGTTCTTCGGCCGTGTAGTGTTCATGAGTGCCAAAAGCAGCCTCAATGATGGCATCGCGTTGAGAGGTCTTGCGAAAACCTTTTTCCGCTAAAAACTCATGGAGAGTCTTGCGTACACTTTCACGGGAAGCTGTTGCCATTGATGCCGTCACAATATCGCTCGGCAGGAGTGAGTCAAGGCGGGGGAAGTGTCAGAGGACTACGGCAAAGAGGAGCAGACTACCGTTGCTGCATTCCTGCCCTGGCGGGGTTCGCCTGTCCGCAGTCCATAGCCTCTGACGCGTGCAACTTAGTTCCCAAAGCTTTTCGAAGCAATATGGAAATCCCACCAACAATCTTGTCTGTGCGATCCATCCATGCACAATCCGGCCCATGT
>JBILZC010000155.1:0-3166 GCA_044377415.1 Terrimicrobiaceae bacterium
TGATCAAAGAGGCATTGAATTCCGGAAATCCAATCGCGCCGCTTTTGCCCAAGCCACCGGGTGAGCGAGAGATTTTGGATGCTCTGGCATGCGGGGGGTGCGCAATTTAGGAGAGATTCAAGGCAGCAATTTCAGTTCAATCGCCGGATTCGGGTTTAATAACATGATAGGAGGAAATGCCGCCTTCCAATAAACCTGGGTCGATTCTTTGGTCGAAAGTGATGAGTTTTCCTCGATTTTTGATCGCGAGAGCGAGTAGGTAGTAGTCTGTGAGATTTTTTGAACCGGGTAGTGTTGGAAATTTTCGCGAGTCGACGAGCGAAATGGTATCGTCCCAAAATTGGTGTCCAGATTGGCAGATAAATTCTTGCAGTAGTGTTCTGGCGGCACATGGGGAGCTTGGTCCTTTGGGATAATTGGGATGGCCAAGGATGCGGAGGAAGGCATTTTCCGTGAGCGGGCATGTCGCCCAGCCATCTTGCTTCTTTAGCTTGAAAAAAGTTTGAGCTTCGTCGTGGTGAACATGATCGGCATCCCCGAGAGCGATGAGAAAGTTGGCGTCAAAAAGGAACATGTGTTTTTAGGCGTCTTCGCTTTCCAGCATTTTGTAGACCATTTGGGAGGTGATTTTTACACCTCTTTTTTTCAGGTGCGGAGCATGGTATGCTGAATACTCTATCAAATCGGATTTTGGACTATCGGCGAGGGTCCGGTGTTGAATTTCCCTGCGAAGTGCTGCCTCAGTGAGTGCGCGGAGTGTGATTTTTCGCCTTGCCGCAATAGTTTTTGCCTCGATCATCAAATCATCGGGTAGTTCCAGCGTTGTTTTCATATGGGCGACAATATGGTTTTACGGGCAGGCGTCAATGGGAAGAATCATAGATGGCAAAATCATGGACAGCAAAAAATCATTTTTCGGGTGATTTGAGCGTGTAAGGAGTGGAGGGGTACTGGGCTATCTGATAGGTGAATAGGATAGGCTAAAGGTTTAAAATTTGGATGGCGGAGTGGGCTTTGTTCCATTCGATAATTTTTTTGTCCATAGTCATCAATGGGAGGCCGAGGGTCATGGCTGTGGCGACGATGAGACGGTCCGCCGAGTCGCCGTGGAATTCCGACAAGCGGGAACTTGCGATGCAAATGGCTGGGGAGATTGGCTCGAGTTCAACGGGGCGCTTCAGATTTGCTGATATCCAAGTATCGACATCGGGAGTGAGATCAAGGCGGCCTTTTTGAACAAGCATGGCTACTTCCCATACGGAAATTGCTGAAACAATCGATCGACCTCGAAATGTTGCTGCTTTGTGGGCTTCGGGTGCGCCTGCACTCATCCAGACCCACGCATGAGTATCAAGCACGGCGGCAGAAATTTGTTCAAAAGTCTGCATTCCAGACTTCGCCAGAGTTGCTGAGGTTGCCAAGAATCAGGGTGCTGTGGGTAGAGCGTCCAAAAAGTGGGGCTTCTGGAGCACCTTCAAAAGGAATCACCTCGGCAGCCGACCTCGAGGCGGGCGACGTTCTGTTCAAGTCGATGCCTTTTCGCAGGATATGCTCGCGGAGTGATTCTTGTTTAATGGATTCGAACGCTTTGACATCGAAGCGGTAGGGGAGTGGAAGTTCATCGAGCTCCGATGCGATGGCCTCAGCTTGGAGTGCGTCAACTCCCCAGAGGGCCAGATCGATATCTGATGCATTCGTATGACACCCTTTGGCGCGTGACCCAAAAAGTTTGACGAGCGAGACTTCGGGATGCTGTTCGAGTACAGAGTTGATTAGTAAACTCTCTTTTTCGGATAGCGTGTTCATTTTTGCAATTCTTTGGATAAAAACTGATGAAGCTCTTGCAATGCTGGAATATAGTGCTCGGCTGCGGCTCGAATGGCTTCCTCAAAAACAGCAAAATCGTAAGTGTGCGAGAGTAGGTTGCGGTGGTTGAGCATATCGATCCAAATTTGCCCATCTGCGATTATTTTTGCAGCAAAAGCTTCTTTAATCACTTGGCGGGGTGTTGCTGGAGCGATGGAAATCCCACTGTTTTCCAGATAGTCTTTCATGCATTTCCATGCAAGCTCGAGCGTGTATTCCAGTCTTTGCGCGGCCCCTTCTTGTTCCAATGGGGAGAGATTCTCTTGACCCCCAGCTAAGGCTTCCTGCAAAAGCCCAAGCGCTCGATCAAAATTTTCAAAGCGTTGTTTCCAGCGGATATCTTGATTCATGGGATCAGCAGCCAAATAAAACGTACTGCGAAATAATCTAGCTCATAACGAATGCAGAAAGCAAGTCTCGATCGAACAGTTGTATGGAAGCGTGAGCGAGCAGTCACTGCGGTATGTAAGTCGAATACAGGATTAAATAACGGTTGGATTTTGAAAAAAATCTTCGAGAGAAATTCCGCCAGATCCGATGATTCTTGGGGAGGACTTGGGATACTTCTTTTTGAAGGCTGTAAGGCCGGAAACTTTGTCCGGACGTCCGCTTTTGACTTCAATGGCGATGAGGTTGGGACCGTCGCTAATGACGAAATCCGCTTCGATCAACCCGTCTCGCCAATAGTGGACGCTCGTGCTGGGAGTGTTATGCTCTTGAATTAGTGCCGCGCCAACAGCGTTTTCGACAAGTCTTCCGCGCCAAGCGGGATCGAGATTTTTTGTTGTAAGGTGTCTGGGGTTTACCGCTGTGACAAGGGCGTTGTTTTGAATGATTAGTTTTGGGCTGCTGGCGCGACCTCCGCCGCTCACTGCCTATCAGTGCCCATCCAAGTAGTCCGTGGTAGATTGCTTCTCAGATCTTTTTGGGCGTGCAGCCAAGGGGTTGGTCCACTTCAAGCCTGAAAAACGGTCAAAATCGCGATCATTGCTGAAAAGAGTTGCGGCATTCTCGATTGCATGCGCGGCAATGAGTGCATCAGTTGTCAGGTTGCCGCCAAGGCCGCCCCCCTCGAGAAGATCGAAGAATGTATCCATTGTTCCAGACGACGGGCACAAAACGCGCACATGGGGTTGCCCGATCCAATGCCCGATTATGCGCCTCACTTCCTCTGTTGTAAGCGGATCCGTGCAGATGGTCGGATGGGTCATGAGGCGGGTGAATGCCAGCACGACAACCCAAGGGATTCCAACCGGCTTATCGTCTGACAGCACGCCCTCCCACCATTTTTTTGCTGCGG
>JBILZC010000156.1:0-3153 GCA_044377415.1 Terrimicrobiaceae bacterium
TGTCCATGCGCACCTTGTTCATCACGACCCCGACAACCTCAACGCCCTCGCGGTCAAAGAGAGCCTTATTGAGGGCCACTTCGTCGATCGGTCGACCTATTCCTCCGGGGGTGACAAGAATAACCTTACTGCCAAGGAGGCGGGCGATGGTGGCATTCGAAAGATCAAAAACAGATCCGACCCCCGCATGACCGCTCCCCTCGATGATGGCGAAGTCTTTTTCCCAACAGGAACGGTCGAAGGAATGTCGGATTCTTTTGACAAGGGATTCATGGTTGGCCTCTCTGATGTAACGACGCGTGAAGTCCGGCTCCACCGCGATGGGGCTCATGTCCTCAATCGGAATCCGAGTCCCAAATGTGGACTGAATGAGAAGGCTGTCATCGTCGATGCGATGTCCATCCACCTCGGTGAAACGCTGACCAACTGGCTTGATATAACCAATCTCGGGAAAGCGTCCACGAAGAGCCGCATAAAGCCCAAGCGCAGCAGTCGTCTTGCCCGCATCCTGCTCCGTGGCGGCAATGAAAATACGGGGCGTTGTGGTGTTCACCGTATCAGTCCACCGTATCGGGCGGCGGATAAAGTTTCCTGTATTCAACGGCCTGGAGACCCACAATTGCCGCCATCGCTGCCATATTTTCCGAGGAAACTCCCCTCGGGATGTCAACGGCAGGTCGAGTAAACCCCATTAAAATCTGCCCGTAGGTTTGGCAGTCGGAAAAGAGCTGAACAAATTTCACCGCTATGTTCCCGCTATTCAAATCAGGAAAAATGAGGACATTCGCATTTCCCGCCACATGGCTCTCGGGCATTTTCATTTGAGCAAAAACGGGATCGAGCGCCGCATCGGCCTGCATCTCGCCATCGATCGACATGTCCGCTCCCACTTGTTCCGCAATGTGGCGAGCCAGAGTCACGGCTCCGGCCACCTTCTCGGTGGATGGGGTTCGCGCACTCCCCTTCGTCGAAAAACTCAGCATGGCCACGCGCGGACGCCTTCCAAAAACCTGACGCGCCAGAAGGCCGGACTGAACTCCGATCGAAGCCAACTGCGCCATTGTCGGATCGGGAACGATGCCCGTATCCGCAAAGAAAACCACGCCATCATCCCCGAACGACCTCGAAGTAAACTCCACAATCGTGCAGGACGCCACCACATCGGTAAATGGCAATGGCTTCACCAGTTGCAGCATCGGACGCAAAAGCGTGCCGCCAGATGCATTCGCCCCACCGACAAGCGCATCCGCCAGCCCATATTGAAGCATCATCGCGGCAAAGTAGTTCGGCTTCACCATCACCTCGCGACTATCCTTGTTGCCGGTACTCCGATAGCGCTCGAGACGCTCCAGGCGTTGACAGAAAAGCGGAAGCTCACTCGAGGTCTCGGGATTGATGATTCCGACATGGTTGAGACTGATTTTTTCCTCGTCAGCGATTTGCTTGATAACCTCTCGGCGGCCAAGAAGGATCGGCACGCCGAGTTGCCGCTGGTAAAAAATCTCCGCTGCCCGTATCACACGGGGCAGCTCACCATCGGCGAAAACAATTCGCTTGGGATGCTTCCTTAATTTTTCAAAAACAGTCTCAATGAAACCCATACACTCTGAATACGAGACCAAGCTGGAGAAGTATGCCACTCGATACAAGGAGAACATCGGCCATGCCGCCTTGGAGCTTCATGCCCGCGATCGCCGGATTCCGCTATCTGGCAATCCGCTTCTGATGGGAATTTTGAACATCAACGACGATTCGTTCGCTGGTGACGGTCGCCTAGATGCTCAGTGGGCGCTTGCCCGAGCGATTGAAATGGTAGCCGAGGGAGCGGATATCATCGACGTCGGGGGCGAAAGCGCACGAACGAATCGAGCGGCCATATCCGAGGGAGAGGAATTAGCGCGCATACGGCCTTTTCTTGAAAATTTCGCCAAGACCATGCGAACCGCCCGACCCCGCACCGATTCTCAAGTCTTTCCCCCTCTTCTTTCGTTGAACACCTGGCGTCCCAACGTGGTGCAGGGAGCCTTGGATGCGGGGTTTGATATTTTGAACGATATGAGCGCACTACCGGATGAAACAAATGCCATCCACTGCGCTTCGATTGGCGCGGCGCTGCTCATCATGCATTCCAAAGGGGAACCGAAAATCGCGCACAAGCACATCACCTACCCTGATGTCATAAGCGAGCTACTCACTTTTTTCAGTGAAAAAACTCAGATGGCGATCCGCTCCGGCGTCAAAAGAGAATGCCTCATCTTGGATCCGGGCATCGATTTTGCGAAGCAAGCCCCAGACAATCTTCGCATCTACCGAGAGCTCGAAAAACTGACAGCCCTTGGATTTCCCATCCTGCTTCCGGTTTCGCGCAAAAGTGTGATCGGGCGTGTGCTGGGCATCGAAAGACCACAAGAACGTGATGCGGGAACGATCGCCTGCATCGTGGCTGGCTGCCTTCGTGGGGCCTCCATTTTCCGGGTTCACAATGTGCCCGCCGCTTGGTTTGCGATTCGCACGGCTGAAGTCCTGCAATGACACTGGCGCTTCGGCTTATCCTCGGGATCACCTTCCTCTACGCAGGCATCGTCAAGGCCAGCGCCAGTCAGGCCTTCGCCATCGCGCTCCTGCCTTTCACCTTCATTGATACGACATGGACCGGGCCACTCGCCATGGGCCTAGCCTGGATGGAAATTCTAGCCGGGTTGCTCGTATTGACACCCAGAATCTATGAAGCCGGAGCGGCCATGATCGCCGGCCTGTGTGCTGTTTTTATTGTCGTCCTCAGTTGGGCCCTATGGAACGGCTACATCGTGAGTTGCGGCTGCTTCGGCGAGGACATCGCTCCCTCCGCTGGTAAAATGCGCTTAGCCATCGGGCGCGATATTTTGCTCCTCGCCGCTGCAGTAGCGATCATCGCCCTGCCACGCTTGCGGAAGAACCTGTAATCTTTTCAACCCGCTTGCGCATGCACAATGTGGTGCTAGTTTGAGCCCGTGAACAAGTCCGTGATACCGGTACAGATTCGAGCCCTCATTCCGACCAATGCTGGGACGGCGGTTTTCCTCGGCAATGAGGAAAAGGTCTTTACGATTTACATCGACCAGACGATCGGGTCGGCACTCAGCATTTACCTCAGCGGGGCCGAAAAAGAACGCC
>JBILZC010000022.1:0-29086 GCA_044377415.1 Terrimicrobiaceae bacterium
GCCGAAATCAATCCCGCCCCTTCCGCCATAAATCCGCGGAGCGGATTCAAAAAGCAAAACGGCGGGATGATGAACCAAGCGAGCGGGGGCTCGTGCGGTAGATCAACTGGAAGTTGAGCCCGTAGGGCCGAGGCCCCAGGGGTGGGGCGAGTCAACATTTCCGCAGTTCGAGCGCCGCGGAGCGGCACAGACGAAGCGAAGCGAAGCCCCGGAGGGGTGAAGGCTGAAAGCCGAAATCAATCCCGCCCCTTCCGCCATAAATCCGCAGAGCGGATTCAAAAAGAAATGTGGCGGGATGATGAACCAAGCGAGTGGGGGCTCGTGCGGTAGATCAACTGAAAGTTGAGCCCGCAGGGTCGAGGCACCAAGGATGGGGCGAGTCAACATTTCTGGTGTTCGAGCGCGGATGGGAAGTCGGCAACGGCACTTCAACTAAAATCGCCTCACGCGATTAGTTTTTCAAAAATAAGAAACGCCCATTTTTTTATAAGTCCTATTTGCATTGAGGGAACGGCTTGCTATCTTAAAAAGGCATCTCTTTTTTAAAAAAACTCAGGAAAATACCCCCTTATGGACAAACTCTCTGGCAAAAAAAAATTGGTTGCTTTGGTAGTCTGCGGATTGATTTTGTTCGCGGCTATTATTGCAAGTACCATGTTCTCCGAGAAAAAAACTCCGGAACCTGAGAGTAGTCGTTGGGCGCTTATTCATAGCTCGAAGGGGTGGACGGAAGCCTATGGAGCTCCAAATACGAGTTCACTTCTTCTCATGCAAATCAATAACGATGTGAAGGTTAAGTTGCTCGAAGATAAAGGAGATTGGATTAAGATTCGCGCCTATAATGGCAGGGTCGGCTACGTTCGTCGGGAATTTTTGCGCGCAATATGAGCGGTGGGCGGTTTTCAATTTTCAATCTCTGCCCCGCTTTGGTTCTCAAAGTGCGGTCATTTTCGTAACCGTGAATGAGTTTTCGATAGGTCGCTAAAATCCGTTCCTGTTTTTGAGAATCATTTCCGCTGCGGCCCACCCAGAGAGAGCCGCTCCCTCGACTTTTGGCCCAGCAAAGGCATCGCCGGCGATCACCAGCGGTGGGGAATGGTATGCGAGAAGGCAGGGGCTTTCATCGACGGAGAAGGGTTTGCTGTAGCGCCATCCATGGACTTGGAATGTCATTACGCTGGACTCTCCGATCCATTCTGCCGCAGCGGCGAGGAGGGTGCGTCCACATTCCTTTCGGTCGCAGTCCCATTGTTCCATGCTGAATGCATGTGTGGCGTGGATGGTCAGAGCGGGTTCGCTGGAGATGCCTTTTATCTGATTGTCCGCAATCCAAGCGATCGGGCCCTCATTTAGCGAAAGGGCGCCGGGGGGAGGGATGCGTGAGGGGCTATCGAGTATAGCCATGACGGCAAGGCAACGTTCGTATTGGATAGCAGCAAGACGCCTGTGCATTTCTGGTGCGAGCACGGCTCCGCCGGCGTCGAGCAAAACCAGTGACTGCGGAACGGGTGGCGTTAATAAAATAGCGGCTGATGAGTAGGTTCTTCCTGTGGCGGTTTCAGCGTGCCATCTTGACTTGCTAACCTTCAGTGCGGTCACAGCTACTTCTAGTTCCAGCTCGAGCCCAGTCGCGAGATGTTTTGCCACGGCGGACATTCCTGGGATTCCGCACCATCGGGCGTGACCATCCTCACGACCAGAAAAACCGCGGCACCATTCTTTTAGAGCCCCGTTTTGTCGAGCTTGCTCCAGCACGGCGGCGAATCTCGCATCTCGAGTGGTGATGAACTGGGCGCCGTGGTCGAAGGTGGCTCCATCAATGCGCCGGCTCGCCAGTCGCCCACCTACAGCGCGACTTTTGTCGAGTATAAGCACACGTAGACCGGCGCGTTGCAATTCCGCGGCGGCTATCAACCCGGCCATGCCAGCACCGATGATCAGTACGTCTGTGTGTCGTTCCGTCGAATCCATGGATTGGTTCATGTTCGTTGGAAATGGCCGGAGAAGCAATGCGTGTTGCAAATGATCATGCGGGACCGAGAAGAGATTTTCTTGATTCATGAACAACTCATGTAGGCATCGGCCCAAAGGTTCTATATGATGAGTTTCTTGAATGCCGCTCTGATCCTTTTTTCTGCTACCTCATTTCTCGTGTATGGGGCTGCGTGTTTTTTTTCACCCTACATGAAGAGGGAGTTCGCGCGCTGGGGGCTTGAAGGGCAGCGAGCCCTGGTGGGAGGACTGCAATTATGTGCTGTTGTCGGTTTGCTGGTCGGCTTTGAACAACCCCTTATTGGGCGTGCGGCATCGGTCGGTCTCGCCATGATGATGCTGGTCGCGGTTGGAGTCCGGATACGAATCAAGGACTCGATAACGCAGACGATTCCGGCACTGCTTTATCTAGGCCTTCAAGTTTACCTGAGCCTAGAGGCGTTCTGATATAGGGATTTGCTAGAGGAGCGCGATAGCAGCGCACATGGCAAGCACGGTGAGAGAGGGGAGAGCTTTTTTAATCGGGTCTTTCACCTTCAGGTGCATCACGAAGGCTCCCAGCATAAGTAATCCCATTCCTATGGCGGCTGGCTGGGTTAATGGAGTATACCAGATGCCAGCAATGAGAGCGATTGCTAGGCTGACCTTAAGGACGCCGATGACGCAGAAAAGCCAGAACGGAAGTCCGTAAACAGCAAATTCCTCACGCATGTTTTTTGCGCCTCCACCGCGATAGGCGGTTGATTTGCCAGATCGAAGTAACCAGACATTCAGGATTCCGAGGGCGACAATTAACTGCAAAGCAATGAGAGGGATTTCCATAGTGATTGGATTACCATGGGCTGGGTGATCGGTTTTCGCAAGCCAATCAGATCATCCTTGGGGAATAAGTCGCTCATATGCGGAGTTCCGTTGGATGAAGGTGAAAGTCGGATGTAAATATTTGTTCCAGCTTCCATGCACAGGTCGTATCTCAGATGGTTGTTATTTATCCTATGTATTACAAAGTCGCGCATGGCGTTTCACTCTCAAATTAATGTCTCGATCCGCTAGTGCCGCCCATCATCCAGATGCATTCATGCCCCGTACGGATCAAGTGCGACCACGGCATGGTGCGTTGATGTATCAGCAGTGGCGCGACTTGCTTTTCCTTCATTGGGAGTATTCGGCAGAGGCGATTCAGGCGACTCTGCCAGAGGGGCTGTTTGTGGATACTTTTGAAGGCAAGGCCTTCCTTGGCATTGTTCCATTCTTTATGCGGAAGATTCGTCCTCGATTTCTGCCCGCCGTGCCGGGGATTTCGGATTTTTTGGAAATGAACTTGCGCACCTATGTCGTTGACCGTGCAGGAGTGCCTGGAGTGTGGTTCTATTCGCTTGATGCGAACCAATGGCTTGCGGTGAAAATTGCCCGGCTTTTTTTCAATCTGCCTTACGAGTATGCCAGAATGAAAGCCTCTCGAACTCCGGAAGGCCGCATCCAATTTGAATCCAAGCGCATTGATCCTAAGCAAAGTGCTATCTCGTGTGCCTTTGATTACGCCGCTGGCTCGGACTTGCCGAGGCCTGCATATGGTTCTCTGGAGTTTTTTCTCGTCGAACGTTACCGGCTTTACTCCAGCACGCCTAGTGGATTGCGTCGGGGTCAGGTTGCCCACGAACCATATCCATTGTGTCACGCTGAACTAACGAGGTGGGATGAAAATCTGCTGCAACTTGACGGGTTCGCGCTGACTGGGCGCAGGCCGGATCACATTGTCATGTCTCGAGGGGTGGATGTTACCATCTATCCGCTCGAGAGAGTGGGGGTCGGCTAGTCACGGAACCGAGTCTATGGAACTGCAACAAAAACTCGAGATCCTCGCCGATGCGGCAAAGTATGATGCCTCGTGTGCGAGTAGCGGAGCCGCTCGCAAGGATTCGCGTGGAGGCAAGGGAGTTGGCTCCACAGGGGGCGCTGGTATTTGCCATTCCTATGCACCCGATGGTCGCTGTATTTCGCTGTTGAAGGTTCTTCTCACGAACGCATGTCTCTACGACTGCCACTACTGCATCAATCGCCGCTCAAGCAATGTGCAGCGTGCCCGCTTTACTCCCGATGAAGTCGTGCAGCTCACGCTCGATTTTTATAAGCGCAATTATATTGAAGGTCTTTTCCTCAGTAGCGGCATCATTCGCAGCGCGGACTACACGATGGAGCTGGTCGTCGATGTCGCGCGGAAGTTGCGCGAGGAGCATCATTTTCGGGGTTACATCCATCTGAAGACCATTCCCGAGGCTTCACCGTCTCTGATTGAACTGGCAGGACGCTACGCGGACCGCATTAGCATCAATATCGAGTTGCCCACGCAGGAAGGCCTCACAAAGCTGGCACCCGAAAAAAATCTCGCACGCACGCAGGATGCCATGGGTCACATCCGCAACAAAATCGACGAGCGCCATGCTGACAAGCGGAAGCCGGATGCGCCCAAGCCGCCGCCTTTTGCGACTGGGCAGAGCACGCAAATGATCGTAGGAGCGGATGATTCCACCGATGCCGTGATCTTGCGGCGTGCCGATGTGCTCTATGGTGATTACCATCTGCGACGCGTGTATTATTCGGGATTCAGTCCGATTCCCGAGCCGTCCTTGTTGCTGCCTATCAAGGCTCCGCCACTGGTTCGTGAGCACCGGCTTTATCAGGCGGATTGGTTGTTGCGTTTTTATGGTTTCAGTGTTGATGAGATTACCACCGCCGCCGCGCCCAATCTTGATTTGCACCTTGACCCCAAGCTCGCGTGGGCACTGCGCAATCGCGCGGTTTTTCCTGCTGATGTGAATAAGGCTTCGCGCGAAAGCCTGCTTCGAGTGCCTGGGCTGGGAGTCCGTAACGTGAACCGCATCCTGAGCGCGAGACGATATACGCGACTGCGACTCGCTGATCTCCTGCGTCTGCGTGTGCCAATGAAAAAAGTGATGCCATTCATCATTACCGCTGACCACAACCCTGCGCGACTCGGGTTGGATGATGAGGCGCTGCGCGCCCGATTTTTACCTCCGCCCCGTCAGGCGGAACTGGACTTCGACGCGCCGATGGCAGCCCCAAGTGATATCGACTCCGCGCGCACGGGTGAGATGTAGCGATGCGCACGGTCGTCATCCAACCCATTTTTGAGGCCTGGCGCGCGTGCGCTCGTGAACTTCTTGCTCTGCGCGTGCCGCCGTCCGAAGTTCTTTGGGCTGATGATGCGCAAGAGCCCTCGCTTTTTGGCCCGTCGAATGAGGAATTGCCTCGTGTTGTCGTGCCTAATGTGCCGTCCGCCTTTCTCGATATGGCGCGCAGCGTTGCCGCGCACACCGATGCTCGCCGATGGAGCGTGCTTTACCGCGTGCTCTGGAGACTCACGCATGGCGAGGAGCGTCACCTCCTCGCCATTTCGACGGATCCCGATATGCGCCAAGTCCAACAGTGGTGCGAGGCGATCGGTCGCGATATTCACAAGATGCACGCCTTTGTCCGATTTCGTCTCGTGGGCAATGACGAGATCACGGGTCGCGAGCAATTTGTCGCGTGGTTTGAGCCTGAATATCGCATTGTCCGCTTGGCTTCGGGCTTTTTTGAAAAGCGGTTTGCTGGCATGGATTGGTCGATTCTGACGCCACACGAGTGCGTGCATTGGGATGGATCTGCAATTCACTTCACTCCCGGAGTCCCACGTAGCTCCGCTCCCGATGACGATGCCCTCGACGATCTGTGGCGGACCTACTACCGGAGCATTTTCAACCCGGCGCGGCTGAAGGTGAAAGCGATGCAAGCCGAGATGCCAAAGAAATATTGGAAAAATCTTCCTGAGGCCTTGCTCATTGCCGAACTCATCGCCGAGAGCGGCGGGCGCGTCGAAAAAATGCTGACTACCGAGTTGAGGCCAGCCAAGCCTGCGCCTAAGAACGGCTATCTCGATTCACTTCGGAAAATGAACGCACTTGATTCCCCATTGCTACCCCCCACACAGGAACCATGAAAGGAATCAAAAAACAGAACCTGCCCGAGAAGACTTGTGTCGTTTGTGGTCGTCCCTTCACTTGGAGAAAGAAATGGGAACGCGTTTGGGAAGAGGTCAAATATTGCAGCGACCGGTGTCGAATGACGAAGTGTCGTCCCAGTTGATGTTTTAAAAACCCGCGACTTTCTTCACTTGTTTGCATGACACCTCTTTTTGAACGCTACTTGGGCATCGACTACTCCGGAGCGCAAACTCCCTCAAGCAGTCTTTCTGGCCTCCGCGTTTATTCCGCAACCCTGTCCCAATCTCCCACGGAAATTCATCCGCCTCCAAGTGCACGAAAGTATTGGACCCGTCGAGGGCTTGCCGAGTGGCTTGCTGCAACACTTCAAGAGGGGCCACCCACGATCGTGGGGATCGATCACGCTTTTTCGTTTCCGTTGCGTTATTTTGATCTGCACCAGCTTCCTCTCGATTGGAGCCACTTCCTTGATGACTTCCATTTACATTGGCCGACAGATGACGATGGTATGTATGTCGATTTCATTCGCGATGGATTGAATGGCAATGGCGCCGCGCGAAGTGGAAATGCCCGATGGAGGCGACTCACAGAGGAACGCTGTCGCGCCAAGTCGGTGTTTCATTTTGACGTTCAAGGCAGCGTGGCGAAGTCCACGCATGCGGGATTGCCGTGGCTGCGTTTTCTTCGCCAGAAACTTGGGGCCGATCTTCACTTCTGGCCGTTTGACGGGTGGATGCCACCGCCGGGCCGATCCGTCATCGCCGAGGTTTATCCGGCTTTATGGAGCCGCAGTTTTCCGCTAAAGCGAAGGAATAGTCACCAGCATGATGCCTATAGCGTCGCGCGTTGGTTGCGTGAAGCCGATGCCGAGCGGCTTCTCGATCGCTATTTTGAACCGCCTATGACAAGCGCCGAGCGCGCCATTGCAGATGTTGAAGGTTGGATTTTTGGTTCTCCCGAACGGAATTGAGCTCCGCGGTGCCTCGTTTGGGTGACATGCAGGACCGCTCTCTCCCCAAACTTCCATGATCTCTTAAGGCAATCTATTTGCATTAAGGCTTGCTTTACGCAACCAGCTTGCATTAATTGAGGGTTCCTAATTATGAAAAAATATCAGTTAACATTATTGGCATTGATTGGAAGCGCGATGGTTTGCGGTGCCCATGGTCCAGGTCACTCTCATCGTAACGAAAAGGCGGGGGACAACGCGAAGAGCAAGGATCTCTGCCCATCCGCCACAGCGGGGGAAACTGGTACGGGTTCCGCTCTAAAGTCAGGAAAATCTTTCAAGGAATGTATCCAAGAGGTTCCCGATAAATCCTGGAATGCCACATTCACGAGTGCGTGGGAGAGCCGACACATTCACAATGGTGTCAACGAAACAGGGGATAGCGGTGCCATGACGAATGAGGTGGAGGTTTTCTTCGGTAATCTCGGTCTTTCAGCTTGGAATGGCTTAGGACTCGGGAATGATTTTGAAGAATGGGATTTCTCGGCCTCCTACAAATTTGAGGCTGGTCCGATATTTTTTACCCCTGGCTACAATCTCCGCTACGCACCGAGTTTTGGGCATGAAGAGGAACATGAAGAGGAAGAGCACGAAGAACATGATCACAAGCTCTACAACAACGAGCTTTTTGCCATCATCGGTACGGATGCCATTCCTTATGTGACGCCAAGCACGGTTTTGATTTGGAACCTGAACGATTCTCCCGGTGGATACGTGGCATTCCGTCTCGATGGCGAGGTGCCGATTTGCAAAGACACCTTCACAATCAATCCCTACGCCTTGCTCAGTCTCAATCTGGGTTACACCTCGAAAGACCAAGAAGGTTGGAACAACTTCGAATACGGCATCCAAGGGAACTGGCGCATCAATAAATACCTCACTGCTTTTGCTGGCGTGAGCTATAGCGTGGCAATGAATTCATTGACCCATATGGGCCAAGAAAACGAGTTCTGGTTGAGGACAGGCCTGAGTGTGGGGTTCTAAAGCCGCTACGAGTCAGTAAAGCTGTCGAAACAAGTGTGCGGTGAATGAGGGGGGCGGAAGCGCCCCCCCCCTTTTTCGTTTCAGTGACAGAAGTGAGGATCAAAGAGTGTGGAAAGACCTTTTCCCGAAATGAAGTGTTGTGTGGTCTGCGCAAAGCGAGTTGCCCCTTGTTGCGCTTCTTTGCGTCTTGTAGATTGGCATGGGGGGTGGCAGTTTATGGGCTTATGAAGTATCCTTCGCCCTTGATCCGCTGGTGTGCTCCGTTCGTGTTTTTGATTTTGGCCTGCGGTCTCGCTATAGCCCAAAGCTCCCCGACGGCTGTTGCCGAGAAGAAGAGCTTGGACCAAAAAATTGATGATTTGTTTGGCCAACTGACAGGGCCATTTGTGAATGCGATTTTTTACCCTCTTTCCACGGATATCGACGTAAAAAAAGTATCCCAGATGCCAGAAAATCTGACCCTGCCGGCACCGAAGTCGGAGGATATGTGGTATTACCGAGCCGACGAAAAAAGCGCTTGGCAGCGGGTGAATGTTCAAAAAAACGAGAACGGGCTTTTTTGCGATGAGTTGCGGATGGCGGTAATGCCCAGCGAGGCTCTGAAGCCGTTTTCCGGTCAATGGACACCGGCTAGGCTCAAATCTTTTTTGGTCATATTCTGGTTGGCTGCGGCGGGGGTGATTCTCACGATCGCTTTTAAATTTATCAATATCACTGCCTTTCCTTTGGCTTTGCGCACGGTGCGTGGGAAATACAGTCAAGCGAGCGATCCCGGCTCCGTCACTCACTTTCAGGCATTGACTGCAGCGGTCTCAGGGACCGTTGGTTTGGGTAACATCGCGGGTGTGGCGATCGGCATTCACAGCGGTGGACCGGGGGTCGCGTTTTGGCTTTTTCTCAGCGGGTTTTTGGGGATGTCCACGAAGTTCGCGGAGTGCACGCTCGGCGTCAAATACCGTATATTTGATGCCGAGGGGCGAGTGCATGGTGGGCCGATGTATTACTTGCGGCGCGGACTGCAAGATCGTGGCATGAAATCATTTGGAGTCGTGCTGGCCTTCTTCTTTGCGATCTTCTGCGTTTTTGCGTCTTTCGGTGGCGGCAATATTTTTCAGGTCAACCAAGTTACCACCCAGTTAATCAACATCACTGGCGGCGAGGCTTCCTTCTTTTTCAATAACCAATGGGTATTCGGGCTGATTATGGCATCCATGACCTCACTGGTGATCCTAGGCGGTATCCAAGGAATCGCCAAGGTGACGGATAAACTGGTGCCGCTCATGTGTGTCACCTATGTGGTCAGCGCGCTTCTGGTATTGGTGGTCAATGCCTCGAATATTTTGCCCGCACTCCAGATGATCCTCAGCGAGGCGTTCCAGCCACGGGCGGCTATCACCGGCGGGTTGGTGGCGGCATTTATTTGGGGCATGCGTCGGGCCACCTTCTCGAACGAAGCGGGTATCGGCTCGGCTCCGATCGCGCATGCTGCAGCAAAAACGCGTCGCCCGGCTTCGGAGGGCGTGGTCGCCTTGTTGGAGCCGTTTCTTGATACCGTCGTGATCTGCACGATGACCTCGCTCGTTTTGTGTGTGACAATGAACTTCGACGGCAATTCGGCTAATTATTCGATCAACGGACATTCTTACGTCTTGGGAACTGCAGGCACGGGATGGTCGGAAGGCATTGCGATGACCTCGGCGGCATTTGAGACGGTTCACTCCTCTTTCAAGTATATCTTGTTCTTCTGCGTATTTGCCTTTGCTTTCTCAACCCTGATCACATGGAGTTATTATGGGCTGCAATCTTGGCAGTATTTGTTTGGCAAAAAGCCGATCGTCGCATGGATCTACAAGTCGATTTTCTGCCTGATCATCATCGTTGGCTCGGCCTCCTCTATGAGTAATGCGACGGATTTCTCCGATGCCTCGTTGTTCGCAATGAGCATTCCGAATCTCATCGGTGTCTACCTTTTATTGCCGATTATTCGTTCCGAATTGTCCCGGTTTATTGCATTTGCAAAGCGAGTGGATGAGGGAGCCTCGGTCGAAGAAGCCGATGCCTCGGATCGAGATCCCAACGCCTAAAGAAAGGCGGTAAGGGGCCAAGCCCGAAACGTGAAACTTGATTTGGGCGGTGAGGGAATACCCGGGGCGCATGCGATGTCGGGTATCAAGCTTTGGCTCTCAAATGCTGAGTCTGGGGGAGCTTCACATGGCCGCCTTCGTTCAGGTGCGGCGCTTGCTATAGGGTTGTGGCTTCGTCGATGTGAATCGACTTAATGCAAAATCCAAATTCGCCAATCGCGTCAGCGAAAAAATGGCGCGGGGTCTGGGAGCAACCTCCACGCTGCCGTGGTTGTGGGCAAGAGATTCGCGAATCAAAAAGTCAACGAATAAAATTCGATTCCTCTCAGCGAGTGCTGAAGAGGTGCGACCCTAACGGGATTCGAACCCGTGTTACCGCCGTGAAAGGGCAGTGTCCTAACCGCTGGACGATAGGGTCAACAATAGGACTTCGGATATTAATCAGATTTGCACCCATAGCAACTTTTTTTTAGTAAAGATCAACTTTCGCGTGCGATTATCCGTCCATTGCGTTCGATCTGTGGAAGAGGGTCGTTAGCATGCAAGTCCGAATAAAGTTCTGCCATTGCTCGCCTCTTCTGCGCATTATCTGTAAACTATGTTCGAGCAAGCCTTCAAAAACATCGACGACGTTCTCTGGAAAGACGCTGGCTGCACCAGCGAGCTCGACTACACGGAGCAGACGTCTTGGCTCCTGTTCCTAAAATACCTCGATGCACTCGAGAGCGACAAGGCCACCGAAGCGGCACTGGAGGGCAAGAGCTATGCCCACATCCTCGACAAGCCCTACCGCTGGGAATCGTGGGCTGCGCCGAAAGGCAAGGACGGCAAGATTGACCACAACACCGCGCTGGGCGGCGATGACCTTCTCGACTTCGTCAACCAGAAGCTCTTTCCCTATCTCCACGGCTTCAAGGCCAAGGCGAGCGATAAGCCGAACACCATCGAATACAAAATTGGCGAAATCTTCGGTGAGATAAAGAACCGCATCCAGAGCGGCTACAACCTTCGCGAGATCATCGACCATATCGACGAACTCCGCTTTGCCTCCCAGACCCAAAAGCACGAACTCTCGCACCTCTACGAGGCCAAGATCAAAAACATGGGCAACGCTGGGCGCAACGGCGGCGAGTATTACACTCCACGCCCACTCATTCGCGCCATCGTCGCTGTCACCGCGCCGAAGCTGGGCGAGACGATCTGCGATCCCGCAGTCGGTTCGGCTGGCTTCCTCTGCGAATCCTTCGATTACCTCCGCGCCCAGAACCCCCAGCGCACCACCGCCCAGGATCGCACCCTGCAAGAGCGCACTTTCTACGGGAAGGAAAAGAAGTCCCTCGCCTACGTGATCGCGATCATGAACATGATCCTACACGGCATCGAGGCGCCGAATATCATTCACACGAACACGCTCGCCGAGAACCTCGCCGATGTTCAGGAAAAGGATCGCTTCGACATCATCGTCGCCAATCCGCCCTTCGGCGGCAAAGAGCGCAAGGAAGTGCAGCAAAACTTCCCCATCCGCACCGGCGAGACCGCGTTCCTCTTCCTCCAGCATTTCATTAAAATCCTCAAGGCCGGCGGCCGCGCGGGGGTCGTCATCAAGAACACCTTCCTCTCGAACACCGACAACGCCTCCGTCAGCCTGCGGCAAAAACTCCTCGAAGAATGCAACCTCCACACCGTGCTCGACTGCCTCGGCGGCACGTTCATCGGCGCGGGCGTGAAGACCGTCGTGCTCTTCTTTGAGAAAGGCTCGAAGACCCGCAAAGTGTGGTTCTACCAACTCGACCCCGGCCGCAACATGGGGAAGACCAACCCGCTCAACGACGCCGACCTCGCCGAGTTCATCGAACTCCAAAAAACCAAGGCCGACTCGCCCAAAAGCTGGAGTGTGGATGTGGCGGCCATTGACCCGAAGACGTTTGATTTGTCCGTGAAGAACCCCAACGGTGGTGAGGAGATCGCGCATCGCAGCCCAGCGGAGATAATGGAGGAGATCTCACGCGGAGACGCGGAGTGCGCGGAGATTTTGGAAAGGATCAAGGCGCTGCTATGAAACTCACAAAGACCTTCTTTGAGGACATTCGGGGACTGATCCATTCCGCCCGCACCACTGTCGCCCGTGGCGTGGACCTCGTGCAGGTTTATACGAACTTCGAGATCGGGCGGCGCATCGTTGAGCAGGAACAGAAGGGGAAAGGCCGAGCGGCTTATGGACAGGAGGTGATCCGTCAACTGGCAGATCGGCTGACGGAGGAGTTTGGCCGGGGGTATTCTAAGCGCAGCCTGGAACTCATGCGGCAGTTTTATTTTTTTAACTCTGAAAGAGGAACCCCAATTGCGCAGACACTGTCTGCGCAATTGCCGCCGTCCCAGAAAACGCAGACAGCATCTGCGCAATCTACCGAAGCTCAAATTTTCCAGTCAGCGTCTGGGCAATCTGCGCTGCGTCCTTCCACCCTGAGCTGGTCCCACTACGTCTTCCTCCTCAGCATCAAGAACCCTGATGAGCGCAGTTTTTACGAGATCGAATCTGCCAATGAAAGCTGGACCGTGCGCGAGCTAAAGCGTCAGTTCGACAGCAGCCTCTACGAGCGCCTCGCTCTCAGCCGCGACAAGGCGGGCATTCGCAAGCTCGCGCAGAAAGGCCAGATCATCGAGTCCATCGCCGACGTGCTCAAGGAGCCGCTCGTGCTCGAGTTCCTCGGTCTGGAGGAGCAGCTATGAAGGAGAATCCAAAAGATGGGAACAAGAGGATTGATGGCAATCATGATTCCTCGGAGCGCGTTCTCCCGCCTCGCGGCGACTACCAGACCTTACTTTCCTTCCAGAAAGCCGAGGTTGTCTATGACATTACCTTCCGCTTCGCCCACAAGTATCTCTCTCTCGGCGACCGCACCGTGGATCAGATGATCCAGTCCGCGCGGTCTGGGAAACAGAACATTCTTGAAGGCAGTAAGGCGGCGCAGACTTCCAAGGAAATGGAGATCAAGCTCACCAACGTCGGTCGCGCCAGTCTGGAGGAGTTGCTTGCGGACTATCGGGATTTCCTCCGCGTGCGGGATCATGTCCTGTGGGACAAGGAAGCCAAGGAAGCCCGCTTTGTCCGGCGGCTTGGCTGTAAAACACCGCAGACTTTTGAGATTTATCGCGAGTTCGTGGAGACCCGCCCGCCTGAGGTCATCGCTAATATCGCGATTTGTTTGCTTCATCAGGCAAACTACCTCCTCGACCAGCAGCTCAAGACATTAGAGAAGGAGTTTTTGGAACAAGGCGGCCTGCGCGAGCGCATGACCCGCGTCAGGCTGGCGAACCGCAATAACCAAGGAAGAAAATGAAGGGCTTTTCAAATCGAAGAAATGGGAATGATGCGAAGAATAGGAATGATGTTCTCCCAGCAACGGCGTGGCATTCCCATACATCTCATGACTCCTATTCTTCCTATTTCTTCACCCAGAGTCGCCAAACAACCGGGGCATTGCCCCTCTGGAATGGAGGTGCTAAATGAAAGCCATGGAAAACCAAGAGCGCCGAAGTGCTGGGGAACAGCAAGGGGGTGCTATGAAGAAGGGGTGGCAGACGAAGAAGCTCGCCGACCTCGTTGAGGTTCAAAACGGGTATGCATTCAGCAGCAAAGATTACTCGGAGTCTGGGCACTTCCTGATGCGCATTGGCAACGTCCAGAATGGCTACATCTCCACGGCTGACCCGAAGTTCATCAAACTGCCCGCTGACGGTTCGCTGAAACGATTCGTTGTGTCTGAAGACGACATCCTTGTTTCTCTCACCGGCAATGTCGGGCGAGTTGGGGTGATTCAGGCAGAACACCTTCCCGCAGCGTTGAATCAGCGCGTAGCCAGAATCAGCATTCGAAAAGATTCACCAGCCACCAGAGAACTGCTCTTGCTCTTTCTTTGCTCAGATTGGTTTCGCGAAGAACTCATTGGCGCTGGTCATGGTGCGGCCCAGCAAAACGTCTCAACAAAGGACCTTGTCGAGATCAAGATTCCCGTTCCCCCGCTGGGCGAACAGCAGCGGATCGTCGGCCTGCTGGACGAAGCGTTTGAGGGCCTCGCCACCGCCAAAGCCAACGCCGAAAAGAACCTCCAAAACGCCCGCGCCCTCTTCGAAAGCCACCTCCAATCCGTCTTCACCCAGCGCGGCACGGGGTGGGTGGAGAAGCGCCTCGCCGAAGTTGCCGATTTTAAGAACGGGTTGAACTTCACTAGGCAGAGCAAGGGCCAGACGCTTCGCATGGTTGGCGTTGGTGACTTTCAAGAACACTCCGTCGTCCCAATCGAGACGCTCCAGTCCGTTACCATTGATGGAAAGCTCTCCGACGACTACTTGATCCGTCGTGACGACATTCTGACGGTGCGCTCAAACGGCAGCAAAGATTTGGTCGGTCGCTGTATGCTCGTTCCAGATGTGGATGGAATGACTTCTTTTTCAGGCTTCATTATTCGTATCCGCTTCGACACCCGAACTCTTAGCCCGAGCTTCCTGCTCCACTTTATGAAGTCGAGTGCAACGCGTAACCGGCTCACGCGTGACGGCGGAGGCGCAAACATCAGTAACATCAACCAAGCCAAACTCTCGGAACTGCCTGTCTCTTTGCCGTCCTTCAAGCAGCAGGAAGAAATCGCGAATCGGCTCGACGCCCTCCACGAAGAAACCCAACGCCTCGCCCGCCTCTACGAGCGGAAGCTCGCCGCGCTGGAGGCGTTGAAGAAGTCGCTGCTGCACAAAGCATTCACTGGAGCACTCTGAGCCATGCCCGACAACCTCCGAACCGTCTGACCACGATGCCAAAACCGCGAAAAGTGTGGATGCTGAGTCCTGCAAAAAGTCCGAAGCCGCCCCTGCCTGAGTCAATCAAGGCAGAACTGACGGCCAAGGCCATGCATCTGATCGAGAATGTTTTGAAACCCAAGCACGTTCTGCCTCCCAAACCAGACGCGCAGTTCAACTATATCACGGACCTCAGCGGGAAATGGAACCGGGGCTATTTCTACTTCATCGCCAGCTACGCCAGTCCAGGCCCGAACGCCTTTTCCCCCGCCTTCGAGACAAAGTTTGCGCGGATGGAATACGTCGGCGAAGGCAAGTTCAGCCTCTCTTACCTTCGGCATACGGGAGCGTGGCTTGAAATATATAAGGCGCTGTTCATGGATGAAAGCCTGAAGGCGATTCAAGACGACCCGTGTTTTACACCATGAGCGCCACGCCTCGCCCGCCTCTACGAGCGGAAGCACGCCGCGCTGGAGGCGTTGAAGAAGTCGCTGCTGCACCAATCCTTCACCGGCGAACTCTAATGAACGACACAAAAAACTCACGCGGAGGCGCGGAGGACGCGGAGAAACCCCTGCTTCATTCTTCCCCCTCCGCGCTCCCCGCGCCTCCGCGTGAAACTCTCTTCCCCCAGTCGCTACTGCACCAAGCATTCACCGGAGAACTGTAATTTTCAGAACATGTCCTCGCAGACGACATATCCGAAAAACATGGCGCAAAAATCAAAAAACATCGACATACGGCTTTCATCATGTAAAGAAATTTCGATTTTCTTTACATGATAAGAATAACGTGATAAGAAAATGATACTTTTCTTTATATGAGCAAGCTCCCGCCACTCCCTTTGCCCGACAATGTCACGTTGGATACCCGCGAAGTGTGGGCGGCATTGACAGAGGCTCACCGGCACCTTGCGGAGCTAAAAGGGCTGTGCGAATCGCTTCCCAATCAGGGCATCCTGCTGGACACCTTGAGCATTCAGGAGGCGAAAGACAGCTCGGAGATCGAAAACATCATCACCACGCATGACGAGCTGTTTGCTGTGCAGGAGGATTCGGTGACTCCAGCGGCCAAAGAAGTGCGGCATTATGTTTCCGCCCTACGCACCGGCTATGAAGCAGTGCGTGGTTCGGGCCTGATCCGGCTGGACACTCTGCTGGCCGTGCAAGCGGAACTGGAGCAGAACCGCGCGGGACTCCGAAAGCTGCCCGGCACGGTTCTAAAAAATGAAGCCTCCGGCGCGGTGATCTATGAGCCACCGCAGGACGCGGCAGAGGTCGAATCGCTCATGGGCAACCTCATTGACTTCATCCATGCGGATGACGGTCTGGACCCGCTGCTGCGGATGGCGATAACCCATCACCAATTTGAGAGCATTCATCCCTTCTATGATGGAAACGGGCGAACGGGCCGCATCCTGAACCTACTGATGCTGCAACGCGATGGTCTGCTGGATTTGCCCGTGCTTTACCTCAGCCGCTACATCACGACGACGAAGGGTGATTATTATCGCCTATTGCAAACGGTGCGGGACGAGAACCGCTGGGCAGACTGGTGCCTCTACCTGCTCCGTGGCGTGGCTGTAACCTCACGCAGCGCGATTGCGTTAGTGAAAGCTTTCCGTGATCTGATGCTTAAAACAAAGCATGACCTCCGTGAGCGTCTGCCCAAGCTCTACAGCCAGGATTTACTGAACAATCTCTTCCGTTATCCTTACACGAAAATCGAGTTTGTGGAGAAAGAGCTGAGTGTTTCGCGCGTCACGGCGAGCAAGTATCTGGAGCAACTCACCAAGGCCGGATTCCTGCGCAAGCAGAGGATGGGCAAGACGAACTTCTACATCAACGAGCCACTCTTCGCACACCTCAGCAATGTCGCACTGGACCAACCATGAACGAAACTGAAGACAGAGACTCACGCGGAGGCGCGGGGAACGCGGAGAATTTGGATGGAATAACCGGTGCGGTGATTGATGCCTCTATCAAAATCCACCGCGAGCTGGGGCCGGGATTGTTGGAGTCCGTCTATGAGGCCGTGTTGGCGCGTGACCTTGCGCGACGCGGCTTTTCTGTTGAACGCCAGAAGACTGTGGCCTTCGATTACGATGGCATGCATTTCGAGGAAGGGTTGCGGATAGACTTGCTTGTGGACGGATGCGTGGTCATCGAACTCAAATCCGTAGAGAAATTATCTCCCGTGCACGGCAAGCAGCTCCTGACTTATCTTCGACTCATGAAGCTACCGGTCGGCCTACTCATCAACTTTGGAGCAACGACACTCAAAGAGGGTCTCCAACGCGTGGTCAACAACCTCTCCCCCTCCGCGTCTCCGCGCCTCCGCGTAAACCAACCATGAACGAATACGAAGACAGAGGCTCACGCGGAGGCGCGGGGAACGCGGAGAATTTTCATAAGGTCATCAAGATTTACAGAGAATTTGGCCTAGGACTTTGGGAATCGTTCAATAATTCGGCTTGGCGATCAAATCCCAAGAAAAGCTTCCGCATCATTTTCCCCAACCCTCCGCGTCTCCGCGCCTCCGCGTGAACCAACCATGAACGAATCCGAAACCAGAGCCGAACTGATCGATCCCGCGCTCGCTGCCGCAGGCTGGGGCGTTGTCGAGGGCAGCAAAATCCTCCGCGAATACCGTATCACGGCTGGCCGCATCGAAGGTCGCGGCCGGCGAGGGAAGGCGGACATCGCGGATTATGTGCTGGTCTATCGCAACACCAAGCTCGCCGTTGTCGAAGCGAAGGCGTGGAACGAAGAACTCACCGAGGGCGTCGGGCAGGCCAAAGATTACGCAACCAAGCTGGCGATCCGCCACACCTACTCGACTAACGGACGCGGCATCTATGCCATCGACATGGAGACGAGTGCGGAAGGCGAGATCGCGATGTATCCGACGCCGGAGGAACTCTGGGCGATGACCTACGCCAAGGCGAACGCGTGGCGGGATCGCTTCAATGCCGTGACAAGTCCCGACAAGAGCGGCAGTTGGACGCTCCGGTTTTATCAGGAAATTGCGGTGAATCGCGTGCTGGAACAGATCGCACAGGAACAAGCGCGTATTCTCCTGACGCTCGCGACTGGCACAGGCAAGACGTCCATCGCCTTCCAAATCGTGTGGAAATTATTTCAAGCCCGCTGGAATCTCTCGGATTGGAAGCAGCCAGGTGCCCCCGCGCGCCGACCACGCATCCTTTTTCTTGCAGACCGAAACACGCTCGCAACGCAGGCGTATAATGATTTCACGTCCTTCGCCGCCTTTGCCGACGACGCGTTGGTGCGCATCAAGCCCGAGGATATTCGCAAGAAGGGCTCCGTCCCCAAGAATGCGAGCCTGTTCTTCACCATCTTCCAGACATTCCTATCGGGTCCGAATGAAACGCCTTATTTTGGAGAATATCCGCCGGATTTCTTCGACTTCATCGTGATCGACGAGTGTCATCGGGGCGGGGCGAATGATGAAAGCACTTGGCGTGGCATTTTGGAATACTTCTCGCCCGCCGTGCAGCTCGGCCTCACGGCGACCCCCAAGCGCAGGGACAATGTGGACACCTACGCCTACTTCGGCGAGCCCGTCTATACTTACTCACTCAAGGATGGCATTAACGATGGCTTCCTGACGCCGTTTAAGGTGAAGCAGATCCAGACGACGATTGATTACTACGTTTACACCTCCGACGACGCGGTGGTGGAGGGTGAGATCGAGGCTGGAAAAGTGTATGAGGAGGCGGACTTCAATCGCAGTATTGAGATCCGCGAGCGTGAAAAGAAGCGTGTCGAAATCTTCCTCTCCCAGATCAATCAAAGAGAAAAGACACTAGTTTTCTGCGCAAACCAAGCCCACGCGCTCGTCGTGCGCGACCTCATCAACCAACTCAAGACCAGTAAAGATCCAAACTACTGCCAGCGTGTCACGGCGGATGATGGTTCTCTGGGCGAACAAAATCTCCGCGACTTCCAGGATAACGAAAAAACGATCCCAACCATCCTGACCACATCCCAAAAGCTCTCGACGGGAGTGGATGCCCGGAATATCCGCAACATCGTTCTTATGCGTCCGGTCAACTCGATGATCGAGTTCAAGCAGATCATCGGACGTGGGACGAGGCTCTACGACGGCAAAGATTACTTCACGATCTACGACTTCGTGAAGGCCCACCTCAAATTCCAAGACCCCGATTGGGATGGCCCGCCTGCAACAGACGAGCCATGTCCGAAGTGTGAGCAAAACCCTTGTGCTTGCGTGGCCAAGCCACCGAAGCCCTGTGACCAGTGCGGCAAGAGCCCGTGCGAATGTCCGCAAGAGCCTTGCGATACCTGCGGAAAGATCCGCTGCATCTGTGCCAAGAAAAAGAAAACCAAGGTGAAACTGGCCGATGGTAAGGAGCGCAGCATCCAGCACATGATGTCCACGACCTTCTGGCATCCCGATGGCACTCCGATGTCGTCCCAGCAATTTCTGGAGCAACTTTTTGGCAGGCTCCCAGATTTCTTCGCCAGCGAAGATGAGCTTCGCGCGATATGGAGTATTCCCGAAACACGCCGCCGTCTGTTGGAGGGGCTTGCTGCGACGGGGTTCGGAGCTGAACAACTTGCCGAAATGCAAAAGATCATCGACGCCGAGGACCGCGATCTTTTCGACCTGCTTGCCCATGTCGCGTATTCGAAAATCCCTCTCACGCGCGAGGTTCGCGCCGCCCAAGCGAAGGTCTATATCAACTCGCACTTCAACTCCAAGCAGCAGGCTTTCCTTGATTTCGTGCTTCAGCATTATGTCGCCGAAGGGGTGGAAGAACTGGAGCAGAGCAAACTCAACCCGTTGCTGCGGCTAAAATATCACGATTCCATTGCGGATGCCGTGGCCGACCTCGGCGGAAAGCCCGAAGAAATCAAAGCGGTCTTCGCCGGCTTTCAAAAGTATCTCTACGAAGAAGCCGTCGCCTGAAGCACGGGTGGGGTGGCTTTTGGTTCGGGTCTTTTTTTCTTAAAAAACCAGCGCGGGTAGCCTTGACTTTCGCGAGCCTTGAGCGGACGCTTTAGACATAAGAAATCACCGATGCTGTGACCTCGGTAACGGCAACCCTGAAGGAATCCCTGGGGGGTGATTTCCGAGAATCGATCTTTTCCAAATTAACAAATTTACGCGGTTTCGACCGCAAACAATTTGCCCTGCTGTGTTCGCGATTAAACGAAGTGTAGTCCCGGACCTATGTTAAATTAAATCCCGGAGGCTTGTGCGCCCGGCGAGATGACAGGCCTTCATTGGACGTCTGATTGCTGGGAATGCGGTCATCCACCCTAATATTAGGGAACGGGAACTGCTTCGGAACGGCATGAGTGGGGCAATACTTTCGAGATCCTATCGTGGGACGAAAACTTTTTTGAAAAAAGTTCTTGCGATATTCTCAACTCTCTCTAGTTTGGAAATTGTTCTGGGGGGAACAGAAGCCCGTTGTAGCATTCGCTGCGACGGGCTTCATTTTTTTATAACGATCGAGGGTTGATCCGAAAATGGACCTACGAGGCTTTGCGGCGTCCGAGTTTTTTCAAAACGATGTCCATGGCGGATTGGGTTTCCTCGACGCGGAGGAGGAGGCAGGCACCGAGATAAACGGCCACACTCGCGGTCACCCCCGCCGCGACAATCGTGGCTTGGAGAAGCGTTCCTTGATTGGGAAAAATTCGTGGCATCTCAGTGAGGATCCCTTGGCAAACCAGAGCCATGGGGATAGTGGCGGCTCCGCAACGCAGGATCGTTCCTATAAACTTGCCGCTCTCGAGTTTTTTAGCGGGACCCATCATTAGGAAATAGAGCGCAATGAAATTCAGTGTGGCGCAAATGGTGGTCGAGAGGGCTAAGCCGCGATGCCCAAAATCGAGGTAAAACATGAATGCGTAATTGAGCGCCAGATTGAGCCCAACAGAGGCGAAGCTCACCAGCATCGGCGTCCATTTGCGGTCGATCGCATAGAAGGCGGGCGAGAGGACTTTAATGCAGGAATATGCGACCAAGCCGATGGCATAATATTGGAGAGCCAGAGCGGTCTGCTTCGTGTCTTCAGCTATGAAATGCCCGTGCTCGTAGATGAGGCCAATAATGGGGTTGGCTAGGAACCAAAGACCAACCGCGGATGGGAGGGTGAGAAACACCGCGAGTCGCATCGCCTTTCCAAGTGTCGGGCCGAAGCGGCTTGTGTCAGTGTCTGCCGCGATGCGGGAGATGACCGGCAGGGTGATCGTGGCCACGGCCACGCCAAAGACTCCGATCGGGAGTTGCATGAGGCGGAAAGCGCTATTGAGCCAAGTCACAGCCTCGGCGCCCTCGTAGGAGGCGAAGCGAGAGTTCACCAACACATTCACCTGCACGGCGCTCGCGGCGATCACTGATGGCACCATGAGAGTGAGGATTTTTTGAATGCCTTCATCTTTCCAGCGGAAGTCGGGTTTGAACCGGAAGCCTGCCCGATGGAGGCTGGGCATCTGGACGAGTAATTGCAGCAGGCCGCCGACGAGAGTTCCGATAGCCAGTCCAATAAGGGCATTGCGGCCGAAGCTGCGATCAATCAACCATCCGAAAATCACGCCGCCTGCGATTGATCCGATATTGAAAAAGCTCGAAGCCATCGCCGGAGCGGTAAAAATCTGTCGTGAGTTCAAGGCCCCCATCACTAGTGCCGCCAAGGACACCAGCAAAATGAAGGGATACATGATCTGGGTTAGAAGGATCGTGAATCCCGCATCGGCAGGATCAAATCCCGGAGCGAGCAATCTCACAAGCGGGCCTGCAAAAACGATGCCCAGAAGGCTAATCGCGCTCATGAAGACGGTGGCCAGCGTCAGCATCTTCGAGGCCAAATCCCACGCGGCGGACGGCCCATCCTTTTCTATCTTTTGAGAAAAAACTGTTACGAACGCGGTGGAGAGCGCCCCCTCGGCAAAGAGATCACGAAGAAGATTGGGAAGACGGAACGCGATGAGAAAAAGCCCCATAGCCGCTGTTCCGAAAAGCGAGTTGAAAAGCACTTCCCGCACGAGACCCAGCACCCGACTGCACATCACGGCGATCGCAATGATGCCGCTGGCTCGCGTGTTGAGTTTTTTGCCGTCGTTCATTTTTCTGCAGCTGCTTTTTGGAGACGTTCCATAATGGCTGCGCCAATTCCATTTTGTGGGAGGGCTTCGGCGACAATTAAATCTAGGCCGGCCTCGTCCAGGCGACGCATGGCCCCGTATAAATTCGCTGCGGCTTCGCGTAGGTCGCCGGAAGTGCTGAGTCTCTCCACGACTGCAAAGCCCTCGGGGGCATTCGACCATGCCAGTAAGCCCTCGCGCGAACCTCTCGACATTGGTCGGTCGGCTATCACGAGCGGGGTACGGGGAGCGTAGTGGCTCTTGAGTCCACCTGGGGCTGTGACTCCAGCGGGGCCATGAAAGACAGGTGCAAATTCGCGTAACTGCTCCTCTGTGACGGGCCCCTGCCTGAGGATTTGCAGGCGGTCTTCGAGCACGTGAACAATGGTGGATTCAATCCCGTGGATGCAGGGTCCACCATCCAGTATGAAAGGGATGCGCCCGCCAAGCTCGCTCATCACATGCTCGGCGGCGGTCGGGCTTATGCGTCCAAATCGATTGGCGCTGGGGGCGGCCAAAGGTTTGCCGAAGCCTTCGACTACGGAACAAAACGCGGGGTGGGCACTCATTCTGACTGCGACCGTATCCTGACCCGCCGTTACGATGTCGGGCACAGAGGGATTGCGTTGCAGCACCATGGTCAGCGGACCAGGCCAAAACTTCTCAGCTATGGCTAGAGCGAGCGGGGAAGGGGAGGTGAGGCGAGGGAGCCACTCGAGTGAGGGAAGGTGAACGATGAGCGGATCGCTGAGCGGGCGGTCTTTGGCTTCGAAAATGGCGGCGCAAGCGTCAGGTGAAAGGGCATCGCCAGCGAGTCCGTATACCGTCTCCGTTGGCAGCGCGACGATGCCTCCCGCTTGAAGAATCTCGATCGCGGTGGCGATCCCTCGCTCTGACCCATCCGTTCTCGTATTCAATCCAGTGAGATATCGAGGACGTCGTTTGTTTGTTTCTGACGAAAGGTGAGGAGCGCGTTGAGAACGGCGGGCATCTCCGGCGCTAAGAGAGATGCGGCAAATAGCGCGGCATTTTTCGCCCCTGCGACACCGATGGCAAATGTGGCCACGGGAATGCCAGCGGGCATTTGTACTATGGAGAGCAGGGAATCTTGGCCGCGAAGCGCGTGGCTCTCGACCGGCACACCCAATACTGGCACGTGCGTGTGAGCAGCCAGCATTCCTGGAAGATGAGCGGCTCCACCCGCGCCGGCGATGATCGCTCTCAGGCCCCGCTTGGCGGCTTCTTTCGCATAGTCGCTCAAAAGGTCTGGAGTCCGGTGAGCGGAAACGACCCGACACTCGTGCGCGATACCCATTAGATCCAGCATGGCAGACGCTTCTTTCATGGTCGTCCAGTCCGAGCGGCTGCCCATCACGACTCCCACAATGGGTGCATTTGATTTTGTCAGTTTTTTTGTTTTCATCGATCCAGGTTGGGTCGCCAGTTCGGCCTAGAGGCATCTTATTTCACGTTGCCTGCCATATTGGCATAAAAAAACCTCTACTCGAGCCAATGTAGAGGAAAGAAAAAAAGCTTGGGAGAGATAAGGTCGGGCGGACACTCGGTCCGCCCGGCCTTAAGGGTCGTCTTATTTGGACGTACCGATTGTGCTTGGAGCAGGTGCTGCTTTTGGCTTGCTGGCGCATGCGCCGAGGCCGAGAGCCGCTACTGCGAGAGCTACTACTGCTGCGATTGTTGCGAATTTCATTTTGATTTGTCCTTCTCCTTTCTAGGCAAGTTGCCGCGGCGAATCTCTCACATCCGACTCGCGTGACAATATTATTTGTCACTTTTTTCTTCGGGCCTTTCTCTAACCCCATATATCGGAGGCGCAAGTGGACTGTTGCTCGACTCGGCAATGCAGGTCTATTCTGCCCGACATGTCCAAACCTGTATGTCCAATGTGTGAAATGCCTGAACTTCTTGAGAACGCTGAACATTGGGAGTGCGTCACCTGTGGGCATGAATGGCCCCGCGAAGCGACGGGCCCGGAAGTGCGTGTGGTGAAAGACGCCTTCGGCACCATCCTTGCGGACGGCGATTCTGTGGCCCTCATCAAGGATCTTAAACTCAAAGGGTCTTCCCAAATTCTTAAAGGCGGCACCAAAGCCAAGGGGATTCGTCTGGGGGACGGCGATCATGAGATTTCCTGTAAGATCGAGGGTGCGGCGATGGGATTGAAGGCTTGTTTCGTCAAGAAGGTTTAGATTTTAGGGTCCGGACTTGGGGTCAGCGCGATTTTGCTCTTGCGGACGAACGGGACTGGGGAGAGATTCGGCGCTCGTTTGAGCATGTGGCCTCGGTTCCATCCACTCAACGAACGGCTCCCGGAGGTAGCCGATTACCAATTGCCGGCGTGGCGAAATGGCAGACGCAAGGGACTTAAAATCCCTTATCCCGAAAGGGGTGTGCGGGTTCGAGTCCCGCCGCCGGCACTGGATGAGAGTGCTTCTTTAGTCCTATTCATGCGGTTCTGCTGGGTTTTGTTGGTGTTGGTTGGCATTAGTTGGTGAGGGTTGCCGTTTGATTTTATCTTGAGAAATCGGGTAACAGTTCGGGTAACATGAAATCTCGATACTTTGTTAGCCCGCACACATCACGACCCGGCACTTGGAAGCTCCAAAATCCAGCCTCGGTTTCTGGTCGAAGGATTAAAAGATTTTTAAAAACGGAGGCAGAGGAATGGGCAGAGGGGCCACGTCGTCTCAAGGTCTCGTTTCATCAAGCCGCAACCTTCCCCATCGCAATCGCCGCGCACGCCAAGTCATGATCCATCTGAAGGCCGAGGAAAAACCCCGGTGAAACCCCAAGTGCATTCCCCATCAAAATTGATGTGCGGGCTGTAACCGATCGCTTTCCACGCACGATCTCAGAGACCGTCATCGGTCCGCACCCCATCTTCCGCGCCAGATCGCGAATCGTTAGCTCCATTGCAACGAGGAACTCCTCGCGCAAGATGTCTCCCGGCGTGTTCGCGGCTGGTCCAAGTGGAATATTGATTTTTGTTTTCATATTAGTGGTAGTCGGCGATTTCTACCGACGCAGGACCCTCATGAGTCCAGCGGAAGCAGATACGCCATTGTTGGTTAATGCGGATTGAGTGCTGCCCAGCGCGGTTCCCGCGCAGAGTCTCTAAACGGTTGCCAGGAGGAACTCGTAGATCCTCGAGATTCGCAGCACGATTCATCATTTGGAGCTTTGAGAGCGCTTGCCGTGATATCGAAGCAAATCGGCGATTTTGCCCTGTCATCCAAAGCTCCCGAGTCGGTTTGCAGTGAAAATCAACGATCGCTTTATCAGTGTATCGCGTAACGATACAAAAGCAAGTATTTTTTTACGACATGCTCGCCACGCTCCGAAACCGAGTCTCCAAAAAAACGACGTTATGGCGTAGAACTGGGCAACAATGGGCGCCATGAATATAAGTGTATGATCTACAAGGCCTCAAAATAGACTTAAAATCCCTTATCCCGAAAGGGGTGTGCGGGTTCGAGTCCCGCCGCCGGCACTGGATGCGCGAGTTTTTCACTCGAATCCGAATTCATTGAAAGCGTGACCGCGCTCGGTTCCGTGGTTATGAAATTTTCTATGCAAATTGAAACCCTATCCACCGCTGATGATGTTGCTGCTCGTGCTGCCCAAATCATCGCTCGCGATGCCCGCAGCGCCGTCGCCTCCCGTGGATTGTTTGTTATGGCCGTCAGTGGCGGTCGCACTCCTTGGCAAATGTTGCGCGCGCTTGCCAACGAAGATGTCCCTTGGGCCAAGGTTCACGTCGTTCAGGTCGACGAGCGCATTGCTCCTGTTGGTCACGCGGATCGTAATCTCACTCATCTTCGTGAAAGTTTGCTCTCCCATGCGCCAATCTCACAGGAACAAATCCACGCCATGCCAGTTGAGATGGAAGATCTGGACCAAGCTTGCCAAGATTACTCGGAACTTCTTCGTTCCATTTGTGGGCAACCAGCGGTGATCGATCTCGTGCACCTAGGGCTAGGGCCGGACGGGCACACGGCTTCCCTCATTCCTGGTGACTCCGTTTGTGAGGTTCATGACTCCGAAGTCGCGCTCACTGGGGTTTACCAAAACCGCCGCCGGATGACTCTCACCTATCCCATCCTTAATCGCGCTCGCCATATCCTCTGGGTCGTCACAGGAGGAGAGAAGGCCCTTATGCTCCCGCGACTGCTTGCCGGTGATCCCACAATTCCCGCTGGGCCGATCGCCCAGTCGAGCGCCACTCTTCTGGCTGATGGTCCCGCAGCAGCGGAGTTGAAGTAAAAAGCGACAATAATCCTTATCCTTCGGTCGAAGTTTGTTGACTCCAACAAACGGCTGAAGCTATCGTGCACGGCTCTTGATACGGAACCGCCAAGCTCCTCGGTGGGCAGGCCCTACATTTATAAACAAGACCTTATTTAAACAACATCATCTATGGAAACAGCGACCCGACTTAAATTATTGACCCCCTCCCTCACACTGGCTGTCGACAGCAAAGCCAAAGCCATGAAGGCTGAGGGCATCGAAGTCTTTGGTTTCGGAGCGGGTGAGCCTGACATGGATACGCCTGAGCACATCAAGGCGGCTGCTATCACCGCTCTCCAACAGGGTCGTACGAAATACACCCCGAGCGCCGGTATTCCAGAGCTTCGCCAGGCGATTTCCCAAAAATTTCTTAAAGACAATGGCCTTGACTACAAGTCCAGCCAAGTGATCGTGAGTAATGGAGCGAAGCATTCCTGCTTCAATGCCATCGCCGCCGTGGTGAATGAAGGTGACGAGGTCATCATTCCAGCTCCTTATTGGCTCAGCTATCCTGAGATGGTTCGTCTCGTTGGCGGTCAACCTGTCATCGTCGAGACCCGCGAAGAGAACAACTGGAAGCTCACCGCTGAGGACTTCGAAAATGCGATGACCCCTCGCACGAAGATGATCATCATCAATTCGCCCGGCAATCCGACCGGTTCGGTCTACACCCGAGACGAGCTTCGCGCTTTGGCCGAAGTCGCCGCTGAAGAAGATATCTTCATCCTCTCCGATGAAATCTACGAGAAACTCACTTATGATGGCGCAGAGCACATCAGCATCGCCTCGATCTCTCCTGAAGCTTACGACCTCACGATCACGGTAAACGGATTCAGCAAAGCCTATGCGATGACCGGTTGGCGTTTGGGTTACCTCGCTGCACCTGAGCCTATCGCCCGCGCGATCGACTCGATGCAGAGCCACATGACATCCAATGCCTGTTCGTTCGCCCAATACGGCGGATTGGCTGCTCTCACAGGCGATCAACAATGCGTTGTCGACATGCGCGAGGAATTTGATATTCGCCGCCAATACATGTTTGAGCGCCTGACCCAGATTCCTGGTGTGACCGCCGTTCGTCCACAGGGAGCCTTCTACGTCCTCGCCAATATCGGGGGCCTAGGCATCAAATCCCAAAATTTCGCCGACCGCCTCTTGAGCAAAGCCAATGTGGCGATCGTTCCCGGCATCGCCTTTGGCGACGACCGCACCGTGCGACTCAGCTATGCCACGAGCTTGGACATCATCAAGTCGGGCGTCGATCGCATTGAGGAATTCTGCAAAACCCTCTAATTTGATGGCTTTTCAGCCGCAGCTCCGACCGCTTTTGGCGCGAGTTGCGGGTGAGACCGCTTCTTTAATAAGGGGATGAAGTTCTCCGCACTAGGTCAGCGCCTGTCTGGTGGCAGTGGTATCGAGCTCCTCATGGATGACCTCGGCAGTGCCCTCTCGGGCACCGGTCCTTCCCCACTCATGCTCGGCGGGGGCAATCCCGCTCACATTCCTGAAATGGAGCGGATCTGGGGTGAGCGTCTGCGCGACATTCTCAACGAGCCCGCCACTCTTCGCCGCACGTTGGCTATCTACGATCCTCCGCGCGGCAACGCTCGGGTGATTGAAGATCTCGCTGGTCTTCTTCGCCAAGAATACGGCTGGCAGGTCGGTCCCGAAAACATCGCGGTCACACCCGGCGGCCAGACGGCATTTTACTTTCTTTTCAATCTCTTCGGTGGTCGGCGCGCGGATGGCTCGATGGGTCGGATCCTGTTTCCATTGATGCCAGAATACATCGGCTACGCGAATCAGTGCCTCGAAGAGGGTATGTTCACCGCTCAGCGTCCACGAATTTCTGTCACGCGTCCCCACCGCTTCAAATACCACATTGATTTTGAAAATCTGAACCTCGGGCCTGATATTGCTGCGCTTTGTGTTTCAAGACCAACGAATCCCAGCGGCAACGTGATTCCAGATTCGGAACTTCAGCGATTGGCAGCGCTGGCGAAGGATCGCCAGATCCCGCTCATCATTGACAATGCCTACGGTTGGCCGTTTCCGGGCATCGTGTTTGGTGAAGCCACTCCGATCTGGAACGAGCAGACGGTTCATGTGATGAGTCTCTCGAAATTTGGTTTGCCCGGGACGCGGACGGCTTTCGTTGTCGCCCCACCCGAGATCGCCAAGGCGGTATCTTCCATGATGGCGGTGACCGGTCTAGCTAATGGAAATTTCGGCCAATCCATCGCTGGTCCACTCATTGCCGACGGCAGGATCACTCGTTTGAGTCGGGATGTGATAAGGCCTTATTATCTTCAAAAGCGTAATACGGCGATGGAAGCGGTGGAGGAATTTTTTCCCGATCACGTGCCATATGCTTTCCACGAAAGCGAGGGGGCTCTCTTCCTGTGGCTGTGGCTGGAAGGCGCGCGCAAATCTTCGCGTCAGATCTACGACGATTTAAAAAAGCGCGGGGTCCTGGTTGTGCCTGGGGAGTATTTTTTCTTTGGCGATGAGGATCCCGATTGGAGGCATCGCCACGAATGCCTGCGCATCTCTTTTGCCATGGCTGACGCGGATGTGCGGGCGGGCATCAAGATCATCGGCGAGGAAATCGCCACGGCCTACTGAGCTTTCAAGCCACGGTTCGAGCCACTTTAAATCCCGTCAGGCCTCCGTTGGAGGCGGGGTTGGAGCATTTTGTTGCTTCGCGATGAGCATGTAGAGCGAGGGAACAATGAAGAGGGTGCAGATCGCGCCGATCGCCATGCCGCCTAC
>JBILZC010000023.1:0-28743 GCA_044377415.1 Terrimicrobiaceae bacterium
CCATCTTGGTCGTGACAATATCCGGCCCTTGGTCTTCTGCAGGGATCACTTTTCCACGAGCGAGTTGCTTGATCCTTCCGTTATAATCCCGCCGCTTTGTGAGACCCATTGACCAGGAACTTTCGTTATCCGACCACGGGAGATTGATGGTGTTGAGTCCTTGCTCTACGCATTTTCCTAGGATCGTGACCGTCTTGTCGTAGGCATCCTTTTCATTTTTGACCCCATCGCCATTCACATCCACGGCATTGATCGAACTGTCCCAAACGATCCAAGATTCCGAGGAGAGAATTTTTTTCCCACGATGTCCATTTTCATCCAACGTTTTTCGGACGAGATCATAGCTATCCCAAACGGAAGGAATAATCCCGCCATCCATCATGCCATACCCGTTAAAATGGTCTGAGACATTGATGTTCAGAGTATCAACCAAGCCCATGAGTTCTTTATTCGAGGCCAATCTTCGGAAGTAATCGCGAGCCGCCACAGCACCCTTGCCTTCTAGGCCTGCGAGAGTCGGGCAGGCATCGCAGGGCGAGGCGCCGGAAGTAGAGACGAGAACGGACCTCGCTGGCGCTGCCTGGTAAACTCGGCGAACTGCCTTTGCACCCTTGATGAAGATTTCGGAGATCAGAAAATCGATATCTCCATCCTCCAGCATGCTTCGCATATTTGCTTCGTGGAAGAGTTGGTAAGACTCCACCCGTCCTTTGAAATGCTTTGCGATGCGAGTCACGAACGCGCTGTATTCGTCGGTCTTCGGCTTCCACGGCCCCTCTTTTCCACTCACGGAAGCCCACGCCGGACAATGCCAAAAGACGAGTTCCGTCTTCACTCCTTGGGCGGCACAGGCATAAACGGCATCATCAATGGCCCTCAAATAATCCGATATGTGATTTTTGTAGTCGGTGTTTTCGATGTCGGGCTCGGCTTGGGCCCACGAGACCCAGAACTGCGCGTAGCTGCTGTCCTTGGCGATGACCGGACGGGTCGCATCGTAGGCATCGTTGCCCGGAATGGCGAATGGTTGCCACCGCACGCCCACGTGCATGTGGTCGGTCGTCCAATCATATTTATGGACCACTTTATTTTTGCTCTTGGGAATCGACACCGCCGGATAGCCGGTCGGAGGCACCTCCTTGGTGGCACAGCTAGCCAGAAAGGCTAGGCCCACCCAGAGACATGTGTTCTTCCAATAGTGTTCAGTGAGATCGGCAAGGGTTTTCTTTCTCATTTTTCTTTCTGGGCTTTATGGCGGTGGGGGTTAATAGATCGGAATCATTCTCAGATTCCGAGCAGACTCATGAAGATCGACTCCTTTTGGGGGAGCAATCACGATGGTTTCGTGACCGGGTGATGGATTTTTAAATGCATATCCCAGAAGGTTCTCGTAGCCGATTTTTTGATCGAACTGCTTGTAGGAAACTCGGTTTTCGTAGAGGGCATGCAACTTGTGACCTGCCGGGAAAATGTTTTTGAAAGGCTCGGTCGGAGCCAGCGCATAGACGTCAGCCGTGATGAGTTGCTTTCCCGTCTTCCGGTCCTTCAGCAGAAAAACGGGCACAGTATTTTTTGCCGGAAAAGCCGCGAATGCGCCCCAGCGTCTCCCTTCACCTTTTGTATTGATCACGCCTTTCTTGATCCAGACGGACTGGACCGCATCGCTCTCAAACTCGATCTGCCTTATTCCTGCGAGACCTGAAAGCCTTCGAGTTTCTTCGCGAACTTGGTCGAACGTTCCGGTCACGAGATACCAGCGAAGCGAAACAGAGTCTCCCGGCCGCAACGTGGTCTTGGTGACCTGTTCGGAGACTTCGTAGTCCCGTTCCCTGCCCTCGCCAGCTGTTCCCCACAAGATTTTTCGCTCTCCCTCGATGCGACCTAGAATCTGTGGTCCCTTCGGCTTTTCAAAATATCCAACGGCATGGGGCCCGAAAACCTTGGCCAGAGCTGGCGAATCGCCCTTGCCTAAGTCGCGTACCCAAGCCACCCATCCTCCGCTGGAGGCTAGCAGGCGATTGGGATTCTCGTGCCACCCCCAAGCGCCCTTCTGCTCATCCCAAGTTCCGTCGTCTTTGGAGAGGATCGTATGAGGAAGGCTGGATTTACGAACCCCGCCCCATGGTGTGCTGAGGTAGTCCAAATCGATATCGCCAAAATTGTGAAGCACTTGGTTGACCTCAATGACTCCGCTACCGGCATCCCTGTACGCCGTATAAATAAGGAGGTCCGATTTCCAGACGCAGGGGGACCGGGCCTGCTGCATCCAGTTGACCAGCTCAAGCGTTTTGGTTTCGGGATTCCAACGTTGGCGCAGACATGGCGAGTAAAATGGAGCAGGAGCCCGACCTCCATCAACTCCCTCGCCCTCCACATAAATGCCCGACTGGTGCGCAAAGAACAACATGGGGTAGACATCGGCCCACGCCATCGGGTTGTTGAGTTGGTATTCTTGAATGGGGGCGGCCAACGCCTCGCTCGTTGCAACGGCTTGCCATACCTCATCATTCCATGGCGAAGCCTGTCGCTGGGGAGGAACGGATTCCCCATATGGCCCCCGGAGCGAGTAGATTTGACCTCCCTTTCCCACACCTAGTCGCCAACTGCCACTTTCAATACTGGCTAGAAAGACCTGCTTTTCATCGACACCCGGGTTCCATTCTGAGCCCGATGGCTTATAGGTGAAGGAACACGTTGTCTCTTCCCAAGATGGCGTAAGTCCCGAATCTGGGAACAAATCCAATACCGAACTTTCCCTGTATTCGGGACGGGGGTTTTTATCGGTCGTCTTTTTGCATGATGAATGTGCAAACGCAGCCAACACAACTGCGAATGCACTCAGTGCGGGGCGAAACAACGCTGGGCGTAGCGCTAGGACTAATTGATTGAGTGAGGCCAGAAGCCTTTTACATTCCATTCAGGCTTATTTCCTTATTTGGCAGATTTCTCTTGGGGAGGGAGCGGTTCTACCGTCCCTTCGGTTTTTTGGGAGGCTTCGTCGGACCGCTTTTTGATCATTTCGCTCAACTCCGCGTCCCCACCTCTCGCGATCATGATGGGAAAAAGTTCATCCCACCATTTCTCGTAAGCAACGGACATCGATTTGACGCGCTCGAGATTTTGCGCCGCGGTATCGTTCTGACAGGCGATATCGTTTTTCAAATCATAGAGCGCCCACCGACCGGGCGGCGTGACACCCCAATGGAATTGGGCATTTTCTTTCGTGTAAATGGCCGTTTGGGCTCCCTGCTCGACATTACGCAGCGTATCGCACTCGCCTAAAATCTCGCCAGAACAAGTTGGCGCATCGCACGCACGGTTCCGGACTAAAATAAAATGATCCTTCAACACGCAGGCCTTGGAGTATTTATGAGCTGCAGCCATACCGCTGGCCCAGCGTCCTGTATGAATAAAAACCATGCGATCATCGTGCCAAGCGAGCGGCGCTTTCGCTTCCAAAAGCGGCACCAGACTGAAGCCTTCGAGTTGATCCTGTATTGGTTTGGGAATTTCGGTTCCGGTGAGTTCGCAGATGGTCGGCAAAAAATCCAGATGCGCCGTGAGGTTGTCGACTTTGTGGGGAGTCCATTTCTCCGGCCACCGCCAAAATGAAAAGGCTCGCGAACCGCCTTGCCAGGCCGTGGTTTTGCATCCTCTCATCTCCGCATTGTAAACATCGAGACCGCAGGTCGGCCCGTTGTCGTTCATGAGCACAACGATTGTGTTTTTATCGAGCTTCCGCTCTACCAGAAAATCCAGCAGTCGACCGATGTTATAATCCAGATTCGCCACCATGCCTAAGTAGGTAGCCTCTTCGTCCGTCACCTTCCCTCGAAAAGGCGCAATGAATTCCTCTGGAGCCCCCAAAGGCTTGTGCGGCGAGATCGTTGCGATTTCGCAGAAGTAAGGCTTGTCGCCAGACTCCTCGATATACCTCATTGCTTCATCAAAATAGATATCCTCGCGAAATTTCCCTGGGGTTTTTCTGACCAACTTTTCGTTGTGGTGAACAAGTCCGTCGAATAAGTCGCCATACACGTTCGAGTAGAGATCGAAGCCCCGATCACTGGCCCTGTATCCTTTTTCCGTATTCCCGCCGAGATGCCACTTCCCAATGAGGGCCGTTCGGTAGCCGGACTTTTTGAGCAACTCAGGAAGAGTGACGGTATCTTTGTGGAGACGCTCCCTAGGATCTCTTGTGTGAGTGACGCCACTGCGAAATTCGTGCATGCCGGTGAGCAGCGCTGCGCGGGTCGGCGAGCAGGAGGGACTCACATAGAAATTATCAAACCTCACGCCCTCGTTGTGCATGCGGTCGAAGTTTGGCGTTTTTAGAAGCGGATGCCCGTGCGCCGACAAGTCTCCGTAGCCTTGATCGTCCGTGAGGATGAAAATGATATTCGGTTTGACCGGAACGGCACTTGCAGGAGCATCAGCAACGACTGGTGCGAGGGATAGGCATTGCATCGCCAAGATGGCGGGGAGGAGTTGGCCTTTCATCACTCTTTTTTATTTTTTGTTGGAGTGGAAACAGCGAGGGCGAACTTCGAGTATTTGACTTTGTCTTTATCGACAGTCTCCGAATCCGGGAGGTCTGGGTAGCTCACGAGGAAATTATTTTGATCAATGAGATTGATCACATAGTGGGTCGTTCCCTTCGGCAACTCTGCGACAACCTTGTTTTCAGGCATGATGCTGGCTGGGATGCGAAACCACTCTTCGAAGGGCTCTCCGCCATTCGTAGTGTAGAGCAAATGGGCATTCGTCACTTTGGCGCCATGATCTTGGTAGATGACCTGAGCCGTCTGTTCCTTGAGTTCCTGCGAAAGGATGGTGGGCACATTTTCTTTATTCGGCAGCTCATATGTAAAGTGGGGGTTGTGGTAAGGGAAACTCGCTCCCATTTCTGCAAGGATTTCGGTCAAACGTTTATTCATTGCCACGGCACGGTCATTCATCTCGGCTGCGAGATTTTTGGCTTCCTCGATATCCACCCTTTGAGGCTTTCCGCTTTCTGAATTATAGAGCCGATAGAGCTCCAGCGGCGGACTACTGGGGTTACGGATGTAGTCGTAGTTTCTCACGAGCTTGTAGTCGCCAATACGGATCGCACTTTCAAGTGCAACGCTATTCGGGAAGTGCCACACCATGGTGTCGCGCGGCTTTCCGTCGGCCTCACACACGAGCGATGCGTTGGCAGCATCCCCTTTGAGCAACGCAGAAATGTCCACTCCATCGAGTTTTTTGCCCTCTGGTTTCTTGGCACCAGCTAGCGAGAGAATGGTGGGATAGAAATCCAATCCGTTGATCATGACCTCCGAATCCACGCCCGACTTGATACCGGGGCCTGTGATAATGAGGGGCACGCGCGTGCCGCCCTCCATCAGCGACATAGCGCCGCGGTCGAGCGGGTAGTTATCCGTGATGGTTTGTCCGAAGATGGTTTCCATTCCGCCACTATCCGAAGTCAAAATGAGATACGTGTTTTCGCTCAGTTTGTGTCCAGGCCACCGCGGATCATCAGTGCTCTCGAGATATTGAGTCAGCTGCCCGATGTAGTAGTCCAACTCCTCGATCATGGCACAGTAGAAGGGATTGGTTTGTCCCTCACCCTTCCATTCCTCTGGGTTAGCGGGCAACTCGACGCCCAGCTTCTTCACATATTTATCCAGAAACGCCTTGCTGCGCGTTTGGATGGGGAAGTGAGCGAGCCACGTCGCATAATAGAGGAAGAACGCCTTGTCTTTGCTCTCCCGAATAAATGTCAAAGCATCCTCATTGTTCTGATCTCGCGCGAATCCCTGCGCGTCTAAACGGTAGCGATCGTCTTTCTTGTCGGTTGCAAAACCGGTGAGTCGGTTCGGTTTCATCGCCGCCGTTATGCCCAGATTACTCCGCGTCCAATCAAACCCTTGATCCTTCGGCTGCGGGAACGAGCAGTGGTCCATCCCCATATGCCACTTGCCAGCGTGACCAGTCGTGTAGCCGTTTTGTTTGAGCAAATGGGGGAGGGCCAACTCGTTTTCCAGCATGCGTCCGCTATGCCAAGGTGGCATCATGCGGTGGTGTTCCCGATTGTATGGCACAGCGGGAATCCCACCCAGCACATGCGTCCTCTGCGCGCGGGCAGGATGAATACCGCTCATGATCGCACAGCGACTCGGAGAAGACGTTGGCCCGGCTGCATATGCTTGACGGAAAAGAACACCCTTTTTTGCTAGAGCATCGATATTCGGCGTCTCCATGGCTGAAGGTTTATCGATGTCGTAGCATTTCAAGTCCTGCCAACCCAGACTATCGGCTAGCAGAAGGATCACGTTAGGCTTCTCTGGGCGAATCGGCTCGGGAGGAGGTTGCTGTGCCTGCAGAAAGCCACCACCCAACCCCAAGAGAATGATCGAAATAATGACTTTTAAATGGCTGATATTCATAAAATACGACGGCATTCTCATAACATAAAAAAACAAGCCCATTCTCAAGACTTTTCACCCCTCAATTCGCTTTAATCCTGCTGCATAAACTGCTCTAAATGCCAAAGAGAGAGAAATCCCGAAAGTCCTCGAGCCTTCAAACTCGCTCGCGAATTGATGAGGACGATTTTTGAAGTCCTCAAGGATGGCGCCCGTAGGCTTTGAGCTCGTGCTTGTAATCCTGCTGGAGTCGGCGATAGGTCCACCAGAATGTGAGGCCCGATAAGACAACAAGGCCGCATCCTATCGATCTGGACCCAATGAGTAGCTCACCAATGCCCTGAATGAGAGCAAAGACCGAAACAAGGCAAATGAGCCAAGAGAACATCGTGCGCCAGAAGTCCTCCACGGCGTCGTAGGGCTCGCCGAGCGCACGGATGACAGGTTTCCAGCCGAACGAAAACGGACGCGCCTTGAGGAGAAACTTCTTCAGATTTTCCATCGGCTCGGGGGGCGTCAGGAGCGCCACCACGACAGAAGAAATGGTAACTAAAACGATGGCTAACGCAATCCGCGCGCCGGTGAGAGATTCGGCGGTAGAGAAGGCCATTCCATCGGGCAGGTTGAGAATCCAAGCCATCGGGCGGTCGAAGGCTTTAAATAAGAGCATGGCGATGACCACAACCCATCCCGAAAGGAACCCAGCCACCGCACCAAATCGGTTCATTCGCCACCACATCCATTGCATGAAGTTGATGAGGAATCCGCCAGACCCGAGCACATAGGAAATGACGAGCAACTGCTGAATCGAATCCGCCGTGAGAGCGACCGCCGCACCGGCAGTCGCAATCAAGAGCGTTGCAACACGGGAGATGACCACGTAGGTCCGATCCGAGCAGTCTGTCTTGATGAAGCGACGAAAGATATCGTTCATGAGGTAGGAGGCCCCCCAGTTGAAGAGAGTCGAGATCGTCGACAAGAACGCCGCTAGCATCGCTGCGATGAGAAGGCCCCGCAATCCGCTCGGAAGAACCATCATCATCATCTTAGGATACGCGGCATCAGCCTTGGCGATTTCGGGAATCAAAACCATCGAGCAGAGCGCGACGATGATCCAAGGCCAAGGCATGAGTGCGTAGTAAAGAATCGTATGAAGCAACTGCGCTCCGCTGGCGTGACGTGAGTCCCTACAGGCTAGAAGACGCTGAGCATTGTAGCCACCGCTGGTAGCGACCCCGAGGCCGACAACAATGAAGGTGACCATGTCCCAGAGCGGCAATTGAGCTGGCAGCATACTGAGATCCTTGCCGGGCCAGCTAGACATCGTGCCAAGACGCTCGACGAGAACATCCAGACCACCAACGGCCATCACCGCCATCACCGCCAGCAAAATCGTGCCAAGAGTCGCTAGAACCAACTGAAAGAAATCGGCATAAACCACACCGGACAGGCCACCAAACACCGAAACCGCGACACCCACAGCGACCACAGCGATGGTAGCGTAAATCCGCTTATCATCAGGCAGGCCGAGAGCCTCGGTCGAAATGGTTTCCATCGCCTTGATCACCCATCCGCAAATCAGCGGGCAAATAATCAATGCGCCGAAAGCCCCGCTCCAACCCCGAAGGAGTTTGGCGCAACCACCGCCGTATCGGGTCTCGATGAACTCGATGTCGGTAAGGAAAGCCATGCGGCGCCAGCGACGACCGAAATAAACAACCGTGAGGACGGATCCGACAAACGGCGCCCAGAATTGCCACACATACTGAATGCCCTTTTCACGAACGAGCGAGGTTACCCACAACGGCGTATCGGCGGCAAAACTGGTAGCTGCCAGCGAGGCTCCCGCCGCCAACCAATGAAGCGAGCGCCCAGAGACAAAAAAGGACTCCATGCTCTCGCCGCCCGACTTGGTGAAGTAGAGAGCAATGCCAACGGAAATAGCGAGCACGCCAATAATACTGATGTAATCAATCCAGATGAGGGCGGTTTGCATGTTTTCTTAGAAGTAGGGGCACCCTTATTGGGAGCAAGCTTTAATTCGGTTAGCTGATGGACTCCATGAGTTGCCCTTCAGGCAGTACGTTTCCAGACTCGCAGAAGGAACCTTGGAGCACATAGGAACCATCCTTGGCGGGATCGCCATGGATCGCAGGAACTAGGTTTTTGCCTTGGCTGTTTCCTAGGAAAACTTTGCGGGCCGGACCGGAGAATTCGGCGCGCCACCAACCGGCGTTGCGATCCCACTCCATAGTGAGTTTTCCACCACCGCGAAGGCGCATGCCTTGCAACCGGCCTTGCCGCCAACTCCATGGCAGCGCAGGAAGAAGACGAAGCGTGTCCGTGGTGGACAAAGCGAGCATCTCATAGACGGCTGAAGTGACACCCATATTCGCTTCCATCTGCACGACAGAGCGTGGTCCCTTGCGGTAATCCATGGTGATACCCATGTCGCGAAGGTCATTGTGAGCGGTGAAAAGATTCGGACCTAGCACCGAACGGCACAAAAGTTGGAGCGACTGCAGGGCACGGCCGGGCTTGCCGAGACGTGCGTAGATGTGCGCCATGTGCGAGAGCGACCAACCGGTCTGATCCGCCAATCCGACGACAAGGCGCTTCTCGACCGCGATGCGGCAGGCCTCAAACAACTCGCCGCTCTCCGGCGTGATCTCGAGACCAGGGAAGAGCGGATAGATGTGGGAAAGGTGACGATGATTGTAGTTGTCCTGCTGGCGGGCATCAACCCACTCGGCAATCGCTCCGTCTTCATTGACGCGATACGCCGGCAACTTTCCAAGCAGAGCCTTCCACCTAACAACGTCGGGTGAAGTCGAGTCCCCATCGACCAACTCCGCTGCAGAAACGAGGTTACCGAAGAGTTCCCGCATGAGTGCAAAATCCATCGTCGCGTCCACGCACACGCGGGCCGGACCACCATGGATATCGAAATGCCCGAGCGGCGCGTTCTCCGGCGAATTACCGGGGGAGTTGTGGAGAAGTCCATCCTCTCCTTCGACGAGGAAATCCTCGTAAAAGGCCGCGGCCTCGCGAAGGAACGGAATGGCGCGGTTGACCAGAAAATCGCGGTCGCCGGTGTGCAGCCAGTAATCAAAATAAATCTGCGCCAACCAAGCCCCGCTGCCTGTCCAGTATTGCACGTGGGCTTGGAGGTTTTTCTTCAGCCCGCACTCGGGGGACATATAGAGCGGGGGCAGGATGCCTCGGCAGCCGAACATTTTTTTCGCATTCGTACGGAAGTCTTCCATGCGGGACTCGAGCAAGTCGAAGAGACCAGCAACACACTCCGGCAATCCGCCCGGAAGACCCGGCCAAAGGGCCATCTGCACATTCTCATTGAAGAAAAACACACACAACCAAGGCGGTTGATGGTTGCCATTCCAGATTCCTTGCAGGTTCGGAGGCAGCGTGCCGGTCGTCGCCGAAGCAATGAGTACATAGCGACCGAAATTGGCGAGTCGTCCCAGCAAGGCATCCGGCACATCGCCGCGATACGCCTTCATGAGCAATTCATCATTGGAAAGATCGGCCCCTTCGGCCAAGAGATCGAACGCGCAGCGTTCATAGCGCTCGCGGTGAATGGCTTCGTGGCGGTCAGCGAGATCTTGTTTTTCGGCCACCTTTCCGAGACGGGCGGCCTCTTTTTCGATCTCTTCGCGAGTCGGATCGAGGAGCAGCGAAACCAAAACTCGGCATCCGGCCTTAGGCACGAGACGAACCGTGTGTTCTCCACTAGGCGAGGACTCCAGATTTCCCCAGCAGGCCACTGTCACACAGGCGGTTTCGCCAGGAATGCCAACTCGCGAGGCCATCCAATTCGTTCCGAACTCCGTGCTCTGACGGATGTCCATGATCAACTGGTGGTCATATTTGTCGAGTGAGTCGGCCAGATCCTGAGGGCAAAACCCGAGGAACGCTTCATCCGGAACGATGCCATCCTCGCAGGGTTGGTAAACCACGCACTTGTCCGCAAAGGAAGAGAAAATCGTGCGCCGGTAAAATCGGCCATCCAACTGCCAATCGATGCCAGCGATACCAGCGCCAAAATCCAACCAGCGCCGATACGAGCGGAACGCGCCTGGAATATTCTGCCGCCAATTCATCACCGGACCGGGCATATAACGGGCGGCTTCGGAAACGTATCCAAGACCAGCCCAGCGTTCCGTGTAAAAATCATTTGCGGCGGTGAAATCCCCGTCCTTCAGCAACTTCCGCACCTTCGGGAGATCGGCGGAAACATCAGGCATCGGCAAGGTCACTGCCCCACCGTAGAGCCATTCGTGATTCAAGAGGATACGGTCGTGAGCCAAACCACCGAAGTGCACGGCCCCAAGCGTTCCATTGCCAACGGGGGTGGCGTCCCGCCAATCAAAAGCCGCAGTTTCCATCCATGATGCATGAAGACCGGATGAATAGTTTTCTGTTTTGGGAAATTGACGCTCTTGGGACTTATACCAACTCATAGTGTATTTAAATCGATTGAACTTTTTTGGGTTTGTTTGTTCGAGGGTGAAAAAAGATACGAAAAGGCGGTCGGGAATTATTTGTCCTTCGCAAGGATGCGGCAGAAGTAGGCTCCTTGCGGCTTGCCCGAGGGCCGCTGACCGGAAATCAGAGGCTCGAAGAAAAGATCGCCAGCGGGAATCTCCACATTCATCCGCACCACCACATCGCCTTTGGCGATTTTTTGAGCGAAATTTTTGCCTCCGATATCCAGCGTGGCTTCCCCTTCTGAAAATGGAGTGTCATCGCCTACACCGGCGGGATGCTGGCGGATTTCCAACTCGTAGTTGCCGGCCGTCTCGTTGTGCATCATCCACCCACCAGTCGCCCCATCGACACCGGCAGCCTTGCCTCCAGAGATCCATGCCTTCACGACTTCTTGACTGCACCCAGCGCCGCCGTTCAAAGACTCCTTGGTGATGCGGCTGGGTTGCCAGTCCATGAGGGTCAACTCCACGGGACCTTGGCCAGGACGCCCCATAAAAAGCGGTTGCAACGTGAACGCATCCGCTTTCACCCCATTCCACCAGTCGAGATAGGTCGTCCGCAGACTCTCACTGACCTCGGGATTTTCTTTTGAAATATCCTTGGATTCACCGGGGTCGGCTTGCAGATCGTAGAGTTCCTTGCCATTGACGAAGCTGTAGCGCTGGTTGCGGATGGAGGAACTCTTAAATGGCAATTTATCTACGGTTGTTCCTGAGGGCCAGCGAGCGACGTGCATGGGGATGGTGCGATCCGGCCAATCCGCAGGCTGTTTTCCAGCGATCAGGATAGGAAGAAGCGAGCGTCCGTCGGTCTTTGGGAACTTCGATAAATCCAATCCGCAAGCTTCACCTAGCGTAGGCAAGACGTCATACATACCGGCCAAGGTGTTCACCGTACTCCCAGCCTGGAATCGTCCTTTCCACGAAAAAACAGCCGGCACACGGACCCCTCCTTGATATGGGCAGGCTTTCGAACCGCGCAAACCGCCTGAGAAATCGGCCATGGAAGATCCATTGTCCCCCATAAAAATGACCACCGTATTGTGATCGAGACCGTTTTTCGCAAAGGACTCCAAGAGTTTCCCGACTTGCGCATCGATATTAGCAATCATCCCGTAGAATTTCGCGACCTCTTCCTTCAAGCCCATGGCGCGATAGGGAGCGGCCCACTCGTCTGAGATCTGGTGCGGCCCATGAGGCGAATTGAGGGGGATGTAACAAAACCACGGCTTTTTGTCTTTTTCGATCCAGCGCTGAGCTTCACTCACAAAGACATCGGTCATGTAACCCTTGAACGGCTTCCACTCGCCATTTTCCTGAAGGTAGGGATCAAACATCGTGCTGCCCCAGTAGTCCGGCGTTTGAGCGACCCCACCACCACCTATGAGCAACGCATGGTCAAATCCGCGGTCGTTGGGATGGAACAAACTTGTCTCGCCCAGATGCCACTTGCCGAAAATGCCGGTGCGATAACCAGCTTTCTTAAAAGCATCCGCCATCGTCGGCACACCGGCCCGCAGCAAGCTCCTGCCCTCAATCGTATGCGTAACGGAGGAACGAAACTCGTGTCGACCAGTCATGAGAGCCGCGCGTGTTGGCGAACAAGTCGGACTCGCGATAAAATCCGTGAAGCGAACGCCACTAGCCGCGAGCGCATCGAGATGGGGAGTTTTAAGATGCGGATTACCTTGGAAACCAGCATCACCAAAACCTTGGTCATCGGTTAAAATCAGCAAAACATTCGGCTTCGACTGGCTCTCAACTCGGTCAGCAGTGGATGCAAATAAATTCGGCATGAGTAGCAGCAAAAGGATACAACCCCAAGCCGCCTGTATGTGTTTTTTCATGATATTCGGACTTTCATTAATAGTTCGATAGGGAGAGCTGGGCTGCATTTTCTTAGCTAAAGAAGACCGCTCTTCCCTCAGTTGGCGCTTTCGGTGATCTCTTGTCGCATGTATTCGATCACGTCCTGAAAGCGCACGGCGTTACGCGGGTCGGCTTCGACAAGGGCTTCATGAGCGACAAGAATGGCCGTTTTTTGCTCCTCCGGCGTCGTTGATGGCGCACTAGCCAGCTTTAGCGCGCTCGGCGCATCCGGAGCGGGCTCAGGCTCGACTTGAAAAAGGTGATCGAGCCCCAGACTCTCCAATAGCGAAAAATTTCTTTCATTCGCCCTCACCACGCGGAGTTGTTCGCTCTGCACCTCGCGGAGCTGGAAAGCAACGGAGGTGAGCATTCCCATGAAGGTAGAATCCATCAACTCGCAGGCACCCAGATCCAAGACAAATTCCTGGCGTCCCTTGGCTATCATCCGCGCGACAAATTCCTTCACACACTGGCTATTTTCGAATGTTCCCCGTCCGTCCACTTTCAACCAAACAGTCTCCTTTGAACTCCCAACGAGGATGGATGATATTTTACTCACAATGTCTTTGATATAGTTAGAATCGGGATGGCGGAATTGTCAAACGACCTACTTCCATAGGAATGACTGGCCCAGCGCGACAATTTGACGATTCTTGATAAGAACAATCCTCCACGATGTCACGCAACCCGCCTCCAGATAATCGTCTCCAGTCACGTCGAAAGTCGATCTGTAGGTTCCGCAGGCTTGTGAATACGAGCGCTCCTGCGCCATCACGAAATTCCCGAGGCCCGCTTGGCGGTATTCCAACCGCATGGTGACATCCGATGGGATCGCGCTTTTCCAATAAATCGTGTAATAGTTGCCGTGGCGCTTCGAGACTTCAAGTTGGTCGATCGCGCCCCACGTGAGGCGGAGGCGCTCGAACATGACCGGTTCGCATTTGGTGACCGACTCGACCACTAAGGGATCAAAAGTCGAAAGAAGAATCTTGCCGATCTTGTAATTGTCATCGAGCGCCAGAGGCAAAACATCCGCTTTATCCAAGCGGTTGGCGGGGCCGTCTTCAGTCGTGGCACACCCTGCAAGCAAAACGGCGGTCAGGATAGCACAGAGCGGCATAAAAAAGCGGTTCATGTGCCGCAGATGAAAGCGGGTTTGTCGAACGCTGTCAATTTTACGAAGATCACCACAAGGAGCGCATTGCATTGGAGCGCTTGGAAAGTTATCGTCCAAGGCAGTGGAACCTCTCAACAGTCCTGCCGCGCCCCAAGGCATGCAGAACCGCTTGGAACGCCTCGCCCGACTAGCTGCGCGCGTTCAAGCGGGCGGCAGGCGCATGCTGCGACGCCTTTTGCGCAAGCCCCGAACGGTCACGGAAGCCCCGAACCTTTTGCCAACATTGATCCAAGTGCTGGCCGCCTTTTCGCGTGTGGACGGCGAGTTGGTCGAGGAGGAAATCGATTCTAGCCTGGGATTCCTCCGCTACGATTATCCGGATGCCGTTTACTCGGAACTGCGCGAGCATTTCCGGAATGCCTTAGATCAAAGGCAGGATCTGGACGCGATGGCGCAGAAACTCGCCGGCAAACTGAGCGACGAACGCAAAATTTTGTTGGGAGTTCAACTCTACGATCTCATCGCCAGGGCTGGGCTGAAAAATGATGCCGTCGTTGCCTACTACGCCTTCATGTCCCGACTGGGAATGGCCACGCAGGCGATCGATATCGTCTACCAACTTAATGCCGATGACAAAGCGGACACTGCCATTTTTAGCGCTGGGACTTCCCCGTTGGAAATGGTGAGCTTCGGACATCCCAACCATGCCGATGTGGTCCTCGCCGACCTTCAACCTCACGAAAGGCTCAATGCCTACCGCTTCGGCAGCTTGGTCATCATCAAAAATCTCAGCGGCCGCGATCTGATTGTTCAGGGCCGCGTTTTAGAATCAGGCGGCTTCGCCAGACTCTACTCCGGCCAACGCGTCCTTGTGGACGACATGGTTCTCACCTACGCGGATCTCATCTTTTATTTCAACGCGAAGAAAAACGTCACCCTGCCCGAGATTTTCGTTGCTGTGAGCGAGGAGGATGAAGTGACGTTGGAAAAAACCAAAACGCGCAATACCTGTCTGCAAGTTGCCTTTGGGCTTCGTGTGCGCGTGAAGGCCCTCAAAGATGTCGACGCCGTCCTGAACGGCACGCGCCTTCACGCCGGACGCGAGGTCCTCGCCACTCTTGAAGACAAAATCATTTTTCACGACGATAGCGAGCTGGACCTCGGCTATCTACGGTTGCGCGCCCGATCCTACGGCGGTCGCTTCCAACTCAGCCCGTCGAAAAGCGAGTATCTTGTTTCTAACAACCCTGGACTGCTGGAGGAGGATGACATTCTTCTCGCCCCGGGTCCGGGCGGCGACATTCTCCTCAAAATCTCCTGCGACTACGATAAAAAGACCGGCCAACTCGAGGTATTGCAGGCGGACCGCCCCATTCTCGTCGGCGGCGTCCCCGTGCGCAACACAGCGCTGCTCGCCGATGGTGACATGATCCGCTTGGATATCGGGCAAAGCCTACGGTGCAACTTTTCCGAGCGCCTCATCGAAGAGGAAAAAAATGTGATTCGCACGCTCGATGTTCGCGACTTGGTTTGCCGTTTCGGCAACGGATCCGTGGCGATGGATGGCGTTTCCTTCGCGGTGGAACGTGGTGAAATGGTCTGCGTGATGGGCGCAAGCGGGTGCGGGAAAAGCACGCTCTTGAGGGCGCTCTCGGGGCAGTTTTCTCCAGCTCAGGGCGAAGTCCTTTTTAATAACCGCTCGCTCTACAAAAACTACGAACCTCTTCGAAAATACGTCACGTATATCCCCCAATACGATGCCTTTGACGAGCACCTCACCATTGAGGAAAATCTCGACTTTGCAGCTGCAATTCGTGCTCCGCACCTCAGCCGCCGCGAGCGGATGCGTCGCATTGACGGCAAGTTGGCCGAACTCGGCCTCAATGAGCGCCGAGGCTTCGTGGTCGGACACACCGGGCGCAAAACCCTCAGCGGCGGTGAGCGCAAGCGACTCAATATCGGTCTCGATATGGTCAGCTCCGCCGACATCTTTCTTTTCGACGAGCCGACAAGCGGACTCAGCTCGAAGGACTCCGAGCACATCATGGAAATCATCCGTGATATGGCTCACAATAAAATCGTCCTCGTGACGATTCATCAGCCCACATCGCGGATATTCCAGATGTTTCACAAGGCCATCGTTCTCGATCGTGGCGGTAAGCTGGTCTTCTTCGGCACCCCCCAAGAGACACTGAAATACTTTGCCGAAGCAGAAAGTCGCCAGACCAAGGCTAAAGCGATCGGCGGCTGCGAGTCCTGCGGCACCACTCGCCCTGAGTTCATCTTTGATGTCCTAGAAACTCCCCTTCGCGATCTCGGGGGCGACATCATCCTGGAGGAAAACAATCGCGGCCAACTCGTGCCTGCCCGCCGGTTTTCTCCTGACTACTGGCGCGACAAATACGAATCACACCGCCTTCTGAAGGATGTCCAGCATCCCGCAGCACCCCGCGAACCTTCGCCGCCCGTTCCCAAGCCCAGACCCGGAAGCGACCGCCTGAGACCGAAGGAACAGGCGCGCCAGTTCCTGACCCTGCTCAAGCGCGCTTTTCTGAGCAAACTCCGCAACCGCGCGAATCTTCTCACGACCATTCTCGAAGCCCCATTGCTGGCTGTTCTCACGGGTATGGTATTGAGATATTCTGAAACGGACGTCTACGATTTCGCATCCGCTTTCCATGTCCCGACCTACCTTTTTCTGACTTTGGTTGTGGCCATGTTTCTGGGGCTGACTAACAGCGTGGACGACATTATACACGATCGACCCGTGCTCATGCGGGAAAGAAATCTCAATGTCAACTTGGGCTTCTATGTTTTAGCAAAAGTTCTGACCCTCGCCTTTTTCGCACTGATCCAGTGCGCGCTTTTCACTTGGATCGGCAATGCCTTCCTGTCGCTCCAAGATGGGTTTTGGATTGTTTTTGTAGCCATGTTCCTCACTGCGGCAAGCGGCGCAGCCATCGGCCTGCTCATCTCCTCGCTCGTATCTGAGAGTAAGACCGGCATTCTCATTATTCCGGTCGTCCTCATTCCGCAGATCATTCTCAGCGGCGCCTTGATCAAATATGAGGAGATGAACCGTAACCTCGATTTCATCTACACCATCCAGCAGTGGGCAAACAGACACCCCGATAGCGCCATGCCCGCACGGAGCAATCTTCATGTCCCCCTCATTTGCGAGGTCATGCCGACCCGCTGGTCCTATGAGGCTCTCGTTTTTGCACAGGCGAAACTCAATCCCCTCACCCGCCGCCAAGAAACCATCCAAGCGATGATCTACGATATCGTCCGCAAGAAAAACCCCACAGCTCTCCAGGAGGAAAGATTAGAAGATCTCAAGGATGCACTTGCACTCCTGTCAGGCTTGGAAGCTTCGTCTTCGAAAAAAATGAACCGAGCCTTTGTTTTGATCGATCAGGTCATTGCCGGCGCGCCATTCGACCGCTCAAAGTTCAAAAAACTCGGCACCGGCTTCACCGCAGAACAGTTGTATGTGAACCAGAAGGTCACCGACCTCATTTCCAAGGCGGAGATGGAGCAAAGCGACTACCGCGAGGACCGGCATTTGAATGTCTTCTTCGGACCCGTGAAGGAATATTTAGGCCTGCGTGCAGGCATTCTGTGGTTCAATGTGGGCGTCCTCATCTTCTCGAGCCTCACCCTATTCGGCACGCTCTACTTGATCCTGCGCAGCCAAATCCGGATGCGTCTTTCGTAGTCATCCCCGAGCGTCGAACCCCCTACCGACCCGAGTAGTATTTCGCAAGACCCGCCGCGACAGAGTCCGCATATTCGCGATTGATGCTCGGCAGTAACTGACCGCCGACGGATTTGCGGCCTTGATAGTCGCCCGCTTGGATGCGCTTGAAAACGCTGCGGCTATTCATCACGTAGGGCTCAACATAAACGACCGGGCATTCAAACAATCGGTTTGCAAGCAGGTTTCGAGCCCAGATGTAGTCACTATTCCCGACACGAACAGCTGTGGGGCCATGGTAAATGAAGGACGGCAACTTCGTTGCACTCACCATGCTTTTAGTGAGGGCTTGCGTGGCTGCTTTTTCCTCCGAGAAGGTGCGATTGAGCAGCTTGATCAGCATTTCGAATCGTTGATCTTCGTATTCCAGTTCTTTTCGACTCCAAGCACCCGTGAGGAGAAAATGGAGGTGATTTTTATCCACAAGCGATGGGTTCGCAGGATCACCCCACCCTTCGGCATTGAAATGCAGGCACAGAACGAGATCGGGCTTGATCTTTCCATTCACGATTTCGGCACGCTTGCGGATTTCGCTGGCTCGGTAAAAAAGCCGCTCGCTCTCGCTTTTGATGGATTGACTCGTGGTTTTTTCGCCTTTTTCCCGAAGCGATGCGGCAGCGACCTTACGAAGTTGGGATGGACGCACTCCCGTGACCGGCTCGGCATGGGAGCGTGTGAGGTGAACCTCCGCTCCCATGGCCTCAAGCCGCGAAATGAGAAGCTTGGCGACCTGCAGCGTCATGTCCCCCTCAACAACGGGTTTGGATTTTCCGATTTGGAACCAGCGCTCCTCGATTTTCGCCCACTTGCCGCCGATATGCCCGGGATCAATCGCGATCTTCACCCCGCTCAACGGCCGAGATGTCACTGGCTTGATCTCGCTGCGCCGACGCCAATACTTGGGCACCGGACGCGCTGACCCCGCGGTCGCCGCAAATTTCAGAATGTAGGGCGCACGCCCCTCCGAAGTTCGGATTTTTGCCCCTTCGGAAGTAATATCGATCAGGCCTTTCGCAGCTCCACCAGGTGCATAGATGTGGTTCAGCAGTTCACTGAACTCCTTGCGCGTGAGTGTTTGCTGATACCTGTCCAGTTCGTGCCAATCGGGCTTCGGAGCGAGGGGCGTGAGCTTCGCCGTGGCCCACGACAGGGAAACCAAAAAGACGATCGTGAAAGAGAGTATCGTTCGCATGTGGATTTTTTAAATGCGTTCGCGCCCAGTTGCTATAAAAAGGATTCATGATTCGTCTTCTGTTTCTTGGTGATATTGTGGGTGAATGCGGCCGCACAGCTGCAAAATACGTGGTTTCGCAGGTCTTGAAGGAAGGGTTTGCCGACTTCGTTGTGGTCAATGGAGAGAACTCAGCCAATGGGCGCGGCATTTCCCCTAAAATCGCGATCGATCTTCTGAGAACCGGCGTGGCGGTCATTACGACCGGCGACCATGTGTGGGATCAAAAGGAAACTCCCGCCTACATTGCCACGGAGCCCCGCCTTCTTCGTCCCGTCAATTACCCTGCTGGAACCCCCGGTAGCGGCAGCGTCGTGCTCGATACCGCCAAGGGAAAAATTGCCGTGCTCAATGTGCAGTGCCGGACCTTCATGCAACCCATTCTTGAAAACCCTTTCACCACCGCACTCGCGGAAGTCGAACGCCTGCGCGAGGAGACACCTGTGATTTTTGTAGATGTGCATGGCGAGACGACGAGCGAGAAGATCGCCGTTGGCCGCTATCTCGATGGCAAAGTTTCGGCTGTAGTCGGAACGCACACGCACGTTCAGACCGCTGATGAACAGATCCTCCCGGGCGGAACCGCCTTCTTATGTGATGCGGGCATGTGCGGACCCGTGAACTCGATTCTCGGCCGCGAGCATGGCCCCGTGATTCAAAAGTTTCTGGATTGCATGCCTTCGAAATTTCCTGTCGGACGCGGTCAGGCAAAAGTTTGCGGTGCACTAGTGGTCATCGATCCAGTCACCGGCCTCGCCTCCTCGATCGAACGCTTTCACCGCATTGTGGAGGAATCTTGATTTCTATTCACAGGGAAGAAAATCGCAAAACGTTGGCGCTGGCCGTCCCCATCGTGGCGGGATTTCTTGGGCAGATGCTCATGGGTTTGGTGGATACCGTGATGGTCGGCTGGATCGGGGTGCTTCCACTCGCTGCCTGCGCCTTTGCCAATACGATTCTCTCCGTGCCGCTGATTTGCGGGTTCGGCTTACTCTCGTCAGTGAGCGTCCGAGCCTCGCATGCTTTCGGAGAAGGAAACCCCGAACTCGCCGGAGACAGCCTTCGCGGAGGAATTTTGCTCTCTCTTCTGATGGGTGGCGCTCTGGCGCTCGCCGCTCATCTCTCCCTGCCTTTCCTTCACCTACTTGGCCAACCCAAGGAGGTGAACCAGGCCGTCGATGGTTATTATCTTCTCTGCGCGTGGTCGTTCATTCCCATTTTCATCACAGGAACAGCCAAAAACGTCTGTGAATCGCTCGAAAGGCCATGGCCCCCTTTTTGGATCATGATCGGCTCTGTCTTTCTGAATGTGTTTTTAAATTGGATATTCATTTTTGGACACCTCGGCGCCCCCACGATGGGCCTCGCTGGAGCAGGCTTGGCAACGCTCCTGAGCCGCATTGCCGCGATGCTCGGCGTGCTCCTATATGGTTCTCGGTTTCTCCCTTGGGTTTGGCCGAAGCGCTGGATGGCACCGGGCTTAGTCGCAGAGTCCCGCCGCCTCTTCCGTATCGGCATTCATTCCGCAGGCTTGAACCTCTCGGAAGTCACCGCATTTTCTATAGGTTCCGTGATGATGGGTTGGCTGGGAATGGTGCCGCTGGCCGCCCACCAGATCGCGCTGTCTTGCGCCGCAACCACATTCATGGTCCCACTTGGCATCGGCCAAGCCGTCAGCGTGCGGGTCAGCCAAGCCCGAGGTTCAGGCGACACGCAACAGATTCGTCCTATCATCCGAGGTGCGCTGGGAATGACGGTGTTTGTGATGTCGATCTTCGCCGCGATTTATCTCACGATCGGCCGCTCGATTGCCGATTGCTTTGTGGAGGATGCTGACGTCCGCACCTTGACAGTGCAGTTACTCGCGTTGGCAGGGATTTTCCAGATTTTCGATGGCCTCCAGATTGTATCGTCCGGCGCCCTGCGTGGATTTGCCGACACCAAGGTTCCATTCCTCATTGGCATGTTATCCTACTGGGCATTAGCTTTGCCGACCTCGTGGATAGCCGCATTTCCTTTAGGATATGGTGCGCGGGGGATCTGGTTCGGATTCGTGGTCGGCCTTGCTTTTGCAGCGGCCGCCATGGGAACACGCGTTCACAAAAAATCCACGCTCTAACTGCGTGAGTGAGTGCTTTTTCTGGAGCGCAAATGCCCATTGCACGTCTTGCTCAGCTTGCCCATATGGTTTTTTCCCTTTGGATCGTCAAATTTCGATCTGCTCAACGGCAAATTCAATTAGGCATTGCTTGTTCGCTATTCGCGAATAGCATATAAACATAGAAACACAGCAATGATAGCTAGGTCTTTGGATATTTATGCGTTAGCAAAGTTGGCCATAGAGGAGGGCCCACGACCGTATGCGGTCGTAGCGGGAGAACTCGAGATGAGCGCTTCGGAATTCCACGCAGCCGTGCGCAGGCTCGGACAGGCAGGTTTGGTTGCCCCAAAGGATCGCAAGATTAATCAGGGAGCCGTTCGGGAATTCTTTATTCACGGATTGCGCTATGCTTTTCCTGCGATCATGGGGGGGCTGACCCGTGGCATGCCGACATCCTACGCGGCACTGCCTTTGGCTGAATTCATTTCCTTCGGAAAGGAAAATATTCCGGTGTGGCCGGATGCCTCGGGGGAGAAACTCGGTTATGGAGTGGAGCCACTGCATCCTTCAGCACCAAAGGCTGCTCGCCGTGATGGCCGCCTCTACGAGCTTCTGGCTTTGATTGATGTACTGAGGGAAGGCCGCACCCGCGAGCGGCAAATCGCCGAGGATGAGCTGCTGAAAAGAATCCACCGAACATGAATACGATCGATTCTCTGCATATGGTGGCCCGATATTTCAACGGGCTGGATATTCCATATACCTTTCTTGGGGCATCCGTTCTTCCGCTTCTGGTTGATAACCCTGCGGTTCAGGAAATCAGGCCAACGATGGACATCGATTTAAGTGTGCAGGTCGTGACATTGACTGCGCTTTACGAACTGGAAGAGCGCTTGCGTGGGTTAGGTTTCCGCCACGATACGACAGAGGGCGCGCCGATATGCCGATGGCTTGTGGAAGGAGTAACCGTGGACGTCATGCCGACGGAGGCTGCCGTATTCGGAATGGCCAACGAGTGGTTTCACGAAGCCGTAAAGACTGCCACGAAAATGGACTTGGGGGAGGGTGTGCTCGGGCCAGTCATTACACGACCCTATTTTCTGGCCACCAAATTGACGGCTTACCGGGATCGTGGATCCAAGGATCCGCGCATGAGCAAAGACTTGGAAGACATCGTCACCTTGTTCGATGGATGCCAAGAAGCGGGTTTTCTCTTTGGTAATGGCTCCTCTCCTTTGCGAAGTTTCATAGCAAGTGACATGCAATCACATCTCGAAGACCCTGAATTCGTCGAGGCGGTCGAAGGATGTTTTCGTACTGATCCAGTCTCGCGCGAGCGTTCACAAATTGTTCTTATGAGAATGCGTTATATGGCCTCTGTGTGTTCGTGACCGAGAATCGCATACCGCGCCGGAGAGTCGGCAATAGGCCTTGGAAAAGGCTGTTCGTCACTGGCTGGTTTTGTGATGTCCGAACAAGTGAAGGCTTTGGATTTCCGCTCCAGACATAATAAGGGGATCGAAAGCGCACCGACCGAATTGCTTGATGATGTGCTTTCTCATCATTGATGCAGCGATTTTTTAGGTCAGCAAATTCATAGCAAGTGACATACAATCTTCTGCCCTTGATAGCGTTGAAAAAGTAAAAAGCCGCGTTCTTTTAGCTGCTAAACTGGCAGCGCATACGGGATTTGAACCCGTGCACCAGCCTTGAGAGGGCTGTGTCCTAACCCCTAGACGAATGCGCCGTGAGATGGAGGAATATAATAGAAGACCCCTCCCATGCAAGGTAAACCAACGCGGTTCTGCGATTTATTTGTACTATGGCGAACTCAGCCCCAGATCGGGAGGGGCTTAACGGGCGAGGTGTTGAGCGTGCGGACGCGCTCGTGGATGCCGGGGGCGATTTCGGGTTGCTTGATGTAGGCGGCGGCGATCATTTCCAGCTTGGCATCGAGATTATCAATCATGTTGAGGGCGATCGCCTCGGGGGTTTTGGGTTCCACCGGCGAGCCGTATTGGAGTTCGCCATGATGCGCAGCAATAAGATGGAGCAAATGAAGTCGAACGTCCTCGGAGACTGGAACGACCTCCCTCCATTCTTCCAATGGTAACTTGCGCCAGAGGGCATTCACCAACTCGATTCCGATGCTGATGTGTCCCAGCAGCTCCCCACGCAACTCGCGAGGAATTTCAAATCCGGATTCCGGCGGGCAGACCTCCCAGAGTTTCCCGGAATCATGGAAGAGCACACCCGTGAGAAGCAGATCGCGATTCAGAGTGGGATACGCTGCGCAAAGAGCTGAGGAGGTTCTCATCATTTGCCCCGTGTGGCGAAGGAGTCCACCACGGTGCGCGTGGTGGTTTTGCCTAGCCGCAGCAGCACGCTTGAAGCGAGTGCCAAAATCCTCGAGAAAAAGCTGACAGAGGCCCAGGAGTCGTGGGTCGCGGATCTCGCTGACAAACTGAACGACGTCCGCGTAATCCTTCTCTACAGCGGCCAACTCATCCTCTCCACCCACGAAGAGCGCTTGCGTTTCTTCGTTATTGAGCACGCGCAACCGCCAGCGTTTGGCGTCCAGCCCGAAGGCCCCATTGATACCGAATTCCCCCTCGATCTCGACACACTCTCCGCGCTGGAGTTCCACACAGGAACGGAAAGCATCCGTGTCCGACCAGGCCCTCAAGACCAACACATCTCCGGCATCGCGTAGCTTGAGTTCCCAAAACGGCTTTCCATTTGAGGAGTCTTTTTTGTTCAACTCATCCACCTGTCCGAGAACACGGGCAGCGAGCGAAATGCCACGACATTCCACGCGAAGTTGGGAAATCGTTTTACATCCGGGATCGCTCATCCTGTTCGTTTAAACTCGGAATGGGGGTTTGGACAGAATTAACAAAATGAAGGGAATTTATTCCGTTAAAAAATGCTTCGTCAGCCGAGGACGTGGAAGGTGTCGGATTTTTGGAGGCTGCGGATGAAGCCGGCGGCGAGGGAGGCGGCGTGGCGGACGTCGGCAAGGGAGATGGTTTCTACCGGGGAATGCATGTAGCGAAGCGGGATGGAAATGAGTCCGCATGGGATCCCGTCGCGGGTCGTGTAGATGACGTCGGCGTCGGTGCTAGTGCTGCGCGAGACGGCCTCGTGCTGGACTGGGATTTTGAGTTTTTTGGCGACATCGATCAGGCGCTGCATGACGAGTGGATGGTTCGCCGCACCGTGGGAAATAGTTGGCCCTTTGCCGAGTTCGACGAGCCCATTTTCCTTCACGCTGATGCCGGGGGTGTCGGTGGCGTGGGTGACATCGAAAACGATCGCGACTGAGGGCCGGATGCGGTGCGCGACCATTTGAGCGCCTCGGCAGCCGACTTCTTCCTGCACGGCATTCGCTGCGAAGGTGGTCGCGAGAGGGCGCTTCTTTCCGGCGCGAAGCTCTTCGAGGACGAGGGTGAGAATGAATCCGCCGATGCGGTTGTCGAGGGCGCGCCCGACGATGCGATCGTCCGCAAACTCGATGGCGTCATCCACAAAGATAGCTGGGGTTCCGACTCGGATGCCGAGTTTTTCAACTTCCTTAGCGGAGGAAGCGCCGATGTCGATGAAGAGATCTTTCCATTCTGGTGGTTTCTCGTTGGCTTTGTCACGAAGGTGGATGGCGGTACTTCCAATCACCCCAGGCACAATGCCCTTGGACCCGAAGAGACGGATGCGGCGGGCAGAAGCCAGTGTGCGATCCGAGCCTCCGATGGGGCCCACGGCAAGAAAACCTTTGTCATCGATGTGGCGAACGATGAAGCCGATTTCGTCAGCATGGGCCTCCAGCATCACTCGCGGAGCCTGGGCATCCGAACCATCCAACACGGCCCAGGCGTTGCCGTAGGGGTCGGATTCCACGCGGTCGGCGAAGGGCGCGATGTTTTTGATCCAAAGTTGTTGTCCCTCTTTTTCCCAACCGGACGGGCTCGGGATGGAGAGGATTTCAAGGAGGTTTTTGGTTTTCATATAAGTGATTTGGTGAAGCTAGGTTGGGTTTGAGATAGACGATCCCATCGCCAGCAGGGCCTCTGCGAGCGCAAGATCTTGCGGATAGGTGATTTTGAAGTTCGGCTGATCGTTTAAAATAGCGACGGGATGGATGCCGTAGGCGATGAGGGCCGAAACTTCATCCGTGGATCCCGCCTGGTGAGCCTGCAGCGCGGCGAGAAGGATGTCGAAGCCGGCCGCCTGCGGAGTTTGCATAGCAAACACTCCCTCGCGAGGCATGGTTTCCAGAAGCACGCCTTGGGCATCGCCGCGATGGAGTGTATCGCTCACCCGTTGGGCTGCCGAAGCGGCTTGGTGGATACGAGCGGCTTCGAGAATTTGTGTGATCAGGGCTGGGGTGACCAAGGGCCGTGCGGCATCGTGGACAGCCACGAAGTTGGGCGCGGAAGACGAGAGGACGCGGAGCCCGTTGAGGACGGACGCGCTGCGTTCCGAGCCTCCGGCGACGATGTGTTGGAATTTTGGGTAGGGCGCGGCGAGCTTTTGAAATTCCGCAATGCGATCAGGAGCACAGACAAGAACGCCATGCGTGATCTCGGAGCATTGCTGGAAGGCCCTGAGCGACCATTCCGCGACAGGACGACCATGGAGAGGAGCGGTCATCTTATCAAATCCCATGCGCGAGCTTCTCCCGGCAGCAACAATCAATCCGGCGGCGGTGTAGGTGGCATTCATGGCTAGAAATCAAAGAAACCCTGCCCGAGGGGATTGTATTTATTTTTTCGATTTCGCGCGGGGGATTTGAGAATTTCGATTTCCGCTTCACATTGCGCGAGTCTTTTGCGGGTTGATCTCAGGCGCGACTCGACTTCGGCTTTGCGCTTGGAAGCCAGTTTGTCGCGGTCTGGCGCATGCCAAAAGGCCCAGGCTTCCGTCGTTCGAATCTCACGCAGACGGCCTTTCAATTCCTTGGCGCTGCGCATGAACTCGGTTGCCGCACGCCGCATGTGGAAGAGCGTGCTTCGCATTCCTCCTTGCCCCTCGTGCAGATCCGTCATGGCCAGAAGAAGCTCCAAGTGCTCGGTGTCCCTCTTGGCGTAGGCGTCTTGGAGGTCATGCCAGAGTTGGGCCATCAGGGGATCCCGCCGCACCGAAGGTCCCGAGTCAGGGTGGAGGCGGCGGACGAGCACGCGGTAGAGTTCCTTCACACGCGAGGCGATATCGTCCTCGTCGGTCTTAGGCCGCTGCGAAGCGCCTCCCAACTGCATTCTATCTAAAAATTCGGCAAAGCGTTTTTTGTATTCTCTTTTCGGCAGGAAATCGGGATCGATTCCGGCGGCCATGCGAAGGAAGCTTCGAAACGCGCGCTCGTTTTCTGAGTAGCCATCCTCTTCGTCCCACTCTTCCTGGGCATCTCTGGGCTCTTCTTCAAACGCTCTGTCCTCGGCGCGGCGCTGACTGGCTTCCATTTTCCTCATTTCCCTCATGATTTCCTGATAGGCCGCTTGGGGGCTGGTATCATAGAAGAGGGTTTCGTAGTCCACCGCCTCAAGGATACGCGTCAACTCGCGCAGCTTCGCCTCCACCTCACGCTCCTCGGTGAGGAGAGTTCCCACCACCTCGGTCTCCCACCGCACATACTCTGGCAGGATCTGGCGTTCATATTCGACAAGGGTATCGCGAAGTTTGACTGTTTCGCGCAGACCTTTGAGTGCCTTTTTTTCGGCCTCGCGCCGGAGGGGGATCTGATCGATTAAAATCATTCGCCGGTCCCGCGAGAGTGGTCCCTCGGTCCGACTGGCGGGCTTGGATGTTTTAATCTTTTTTTTCACGCGGAAAAGTCCGGCACATGATAAGCGAAGGCATGGAAAATTAAAGAAAAAGACCGCTGTGATCGGTGATCACAGCGGTCTTTGTTGATTATTTCTTGGAGAACGTGTCTCCAGATTGTCGATGAATTAGGATCTCACATTCACCATCGCAGCATGTTCCTCGTCGGAACAAGGGGCATTGAGCGGCACGTTGGTGGATAGGGTCGCTTCACCCACGAGCCCATTAGCGAGCATGTAGGCTTCCACTTCCTCACCACTGATGTCGGCAAGCATGGTTCCGTTGATGACCACACAGGGCGACAGCGGTTGACCGCTGAGCTGCTCCATCTCGAACCGATAACTCGAGTTCAGGATGATGTCCTTGTCCGTGAAGGGGAGCGCGTATTTGTCAAACACGGCGCGAACGCCGCGGCTCCACCCGCAATGGGTTTTCAGGTAAGCTGTGATTTCTAGATTATTCATCGTGTTAATTTACGAACGTCGATTGCAGAGCAATCGCAATTATTTTTTCGGTTGACCGGGACGGTATTCGTCCTCCGCGAACTGGAAGGCTTGGTCGAGACCGACCATGTCCTCGCCTGGACGCAGTGTGTCGAAGGCTTCGGCCTCCTTGCGAATGGCTTCCTCGCTGTAGTTGGCGGCTTTGACCGAGAGACCGATGCGGCGCTCGGCTTTGTCCACCTTGATAACGCGGGCTTCGACTTCTTGACCGACTTTGAGAACGTCTTTGACTTTTTCGACACGGTCTTCGCTGATTTGCGAGATGTGTACGAGGCCGTCGATGTCGTCCTGAAGTTGGATGAAGGCTCCGAAGTTCGTGAGCTTGCTGACGGTGCCCTTAACGAGATCACCGATGCGGAAGCGTCCGTCGATTTCTTTCCAAGGATCGTTATCGAGTTGTTTGACACCAAGGCTGATGCGTTGGTTGGCTTTGTCGATATCGAGAACCACCGCTTCGAGATCGTCGCCCTTTTTGAGCATTTCGCTCGGGTGATTGATCTTGCGTGTCCAGGAGAGATCCGAGACGTGGATCATGCCGTCGATGCCTTCTTCGAGTTCTACGAACGCGCCATAAGCGGTCATGTTGCGAACCTTGCCCTTGACCTGTTTGCCGATCATGTAGCGAAGCTCGATCTCGTCCCATGGATTAGGCTCGAGTTGGCGAACGCCGAGAGAGATTTTCTGCTCGTCTTTGTTCACACCCAGCACCATGGCTTCGACTTCTTGACCGAGCGTGAGAACGTCGGATGGACGTGCAATGCGCTTCGTCCAGGAGAGTTCGGACACGTGGATGAGACCTTCCACGCCGTCTTCGATCTGCACGAAGGCACCGTAGGGCATGAGGTTGGTGACTTTTCCAGAGACCTTCTGGCCGACTGGGAAGCGCTCCTCGATCTTATCCCAAGGATTCGACTGCATTTGCTTGAGACCAAGCGAAACGCGTTCTTTTTCCTTGTTGATGTCGAGCACCTGAACGGTGAGTTGTTGGCCGACCTTGAGGATTTCGGCGGGATGGTTGAGGCGGGCCCAGGACATGTCGGTGACATGCAGGAGGCCGTCGATGCCATCGAGGTCCACAAACGCACCGAAGTCGGTGATGTTTTTGACTGTGCCGACGATTTTGTCGCCGATGTTGACCCCGCTGAGGAAGGTCTGGCGTTTATCCGAGCGTTCTTGCTCGATGATTTCGCGGCGACTGAGAACGACGTTTTTGCGGTCCTCGTTGATTTTGACGATTTTGAAATCGTAAGTGTTGTTGACGAACTGCTGAAGATCTTTCGGCGGGACGATGTCGATCTGGGACGCGGGGAGGAAAGCTTCCACACCGACGTTGACCATGAGGCCGCCTTTGACGACGCTGCGAACCTTGCCTTTGATGAGTCCGTCGCCTTTGAAGACGCCGACGATTTTTTCCCAGTTCTGACGCTGGGCGG
>JBILZC010000024.1:0-28470 GCA_044377415.1 Terrimicrobiaceae bacterium
GAATCGAGCATCGCGGCCACAGCTTCAGAGAAATGTAATCTGCCAGATCGTTCGACTTCATGGGGACTGCGAAGCGATGCAAAGCGACAGACGAAAATTCTTGAATGACTTGCCAACTCACAAACCAACCCTTGCTGTCCAGAAGTCCCTTAGAAACCCTTTGTTTCGCTGCCGCCTCAGGATCAAACCCGTAAACGAGGATATTCGTATCCAGAAAAACCTCAGCGCTCATTCATTTGTTCCCGAGTGAACTTGCCCCCTGAACGCACGTACCCGAGTCGTAAATCCAGTTCTTTCAAACGCTCCTCCGCCTCACGTTGCTTCACCAAATCTGACAACCACAGGCGGAACAAGGCATTCAGCGTGGATTTTTGCTCAACCGCACATGCCCGTGCTTTTTCAATCAAACCTTCATCCGCAGATAAAGTCACATTTTTCATCTTACACAAGAATAGTGTACACATTTTCTGTGATGTTTTCAAAAGAAAAAGGCACCGCCTCGGATCAAGAAGTTAATTTTTAAAGAGTTGAACGATGTGCAGAAAAGAGGCAACCCCAACTCAGCTTCAGGACTTACACCCCAGCCACGCGGAAACCCGCTTTTTCGAAGAAGGCGCGGACTTGTGCTGGGTTGTCTCCCTGTAACTCAATCTCCCTCCCCCTCACCGTGCCACCACAACCACACGACTGACGGGCCTTTCGAGCGAATTCCGCGATTTCAGACTCCATCAAATGGGTCGCAAAATCCGAAACCACGACCACCGTTTTCCCCCCTCGCTCGGACTTCTCTCTGCGTAGGACAACTCGGCCGAGTTTTGTGGGCGGAAGCGGGCGCTGCATCAACTCGGCCGGCCCGTCAGGCAAGCCCTCTATACTCAGGGAGGCAAAGGGTGACTGAATCCCAATGCTATTTCCAGTTGTCTCAATACGTGTTTTCTTCATGGAGTCGTCACTCAGATTGACCGCTTACGCAATAAACTAAGGCGCAAAAAAGCTGGGCAGAAGATAAATGCGGCCGGGCTGAAGCGCGTAGTTTTTCCCGGGGAATTCGATTTGAAGTTTCGCAGCGTGGGCCTCGCCGAAGAGGTGAAGAAAGCGATCGAAGTCATACGAGCGGCTGTAGCGGATGATTTCGGCATCGGGGGCTTGGCCAAGCTCGCGTGCCTTCGAATAGGCATCTTCGATATACCCGAGTTGATCAACAAGACGGGCCGCGAGAGCATCGGTGCCGCTGAGGATGCGACCATCGGCGGCTCCTGCGCGAAGTTCCTTTTCATCCAGTTTTCGCGAGGCCGCCACGATCCCTACAAAGCGGTCGTAGCTCTGCATCACAAGCCCCTGCACATAATCCTTCTCATCCTGTGTCATTTCACGACCACCATTGAGCATATCCTTGAACTTTCCGCTTTTGAAAGTGACCGACTCGAGGCCGACTTTCCCAAAGAGGTCGCGGTAGTTAAGGGTGGATATGATCACCCCGATGCTGCCAGTGAAAGTGGTGTCGTTGCACATGATCCAATCGGCTCCACAGGCCGTATAATAGGCTCCCGAGGCACCGATAGAGTTGAAGTAAACAACCACCGGCTTATCCGCTTTCAGCTGGCGGAGCGCATTGTAAAGAACGTCGGACGCCGTGACCTCGCCTCCGGGAGAATCCATCTCAACAATAATGGCCTTCACATGAGGATCCTCGACGGCCTGTTCAATGGCGGCCTTGAAATCCTCCACCATGGAGCCTCCCAAACTTCCCTCTTGCCCAAAAGCGATCACGCCCTCAAGTGGAATAACCGCAACTTTGTCGTGAGAAGATTCCGAGGGAACTAGGATTTCCTCATCAAATTCCTTGGTTGGGATGATCTTCGTGTTCGCAAAAACAGAGCCGGCTTTTGTTCCGAGCAGAGCCAGCGAAATCAGATTCACAAACATGCTCACGCAAAGCGCGACAAACAGAAAAGCCATCAGACATCCGGATTTTTTCATCTGCACCCAATCTGGAAGAATTTCATGAGATTCACAAGGAGAGAGAAAAATGCGATGGTGTCGAAATCAGGCCCACAATCGCCGATCAAGCGTGCGGTATTGAATCGCCTCGCCGATGTGGCTGGATTCGATCAGCTCACTGCCAGCGAGATCGGCGATCGTGCGGGCGACTTTGAGGATGCGGTCATAGGCTCTAGCACTCAAATGCAAGTCCTCCATCGCATGGCGAAGCATCTCGGTGGAAGTTTCGTCGAGCACGCAGAACTTTTTGATCTGGCTATGACTCATCCGCGCATTGGCTGCGGTTTTGCGTCCACCGGCAAACCTCGCTTTTTGAACTTCGCGCGCCGCCAGCACACGTTCCCGTATAGCCGACGAGGGCTCAGCGTGACCCACTCCAGAAAGTTCTTTAAAGGCCACAGCGGGGGCCTCGACATGCAAGTCGATCCGATCCAGCAGGGGGCCGGAAATTCGGTTGCGATACCGCTCGATCTGCACCGGGGAGCACCGACACTCCCGCGCGGGATCCCCGAAATAGCCGCACGGACACGGGTTCATTGCCGCGATTAAGACAAAATCAGCTGGAAACGTCATTGTCCCCGCCGCGCGAGAAATCGTCACCTTTCCATCCTCCAACGGTTGTCGCATCACCTCGAGCGTAGTGCGTTTGAATTCCGGCAACTCGTCTAAAAATAAAACCCCGTTGTGCGCGATACTCACCTCGCCGGGCGTCGGATTCGTTGAACCTCCAAGCAAGCCGACATCGCTCACAGTGTGGTGCGGAGAACGAAACGGCCGTCTCGCAACAAACGAATGGGTTTCATCCAAAAGGCCGCAAACACTATGGATTTTGGTCGTCTCAATCGCCTCGTCCAGCGACATCGGCGGAATGATCGTCGGGATGCGTTTCGCGAGCATGCTCTTCCCAGATCCGGGCGGTCCGATCAGCAAGAGATTATGTCCACCAGCCATGGCGACCTCAATGGCTCGCTTGACTTGATGCTGGCCTTTGACTTCGGAGAAATCCACATCGTCGCCAGCGTAGGACTCCAGGCGCTCGGCTGCGTTTCCTTGCAAGGGGATGAGGTCTTTTTTACGCGCCAGAAATTCATACGCCTCACGGAGATTCCGAACCCCATAGACTTCGATCCCCTCCACTATGGCGGCCTCAGGCGCGTTGACCGCCGGAAGAATGATGGCTTTTTTTCCTTGTTTACGCGCTTCCACCGCGATGGGCAGGGCTCCTTTGATCGGCCGGATCTCGCCAGTGAGGGCAAGTTCGCCAACCACATAGCATCGCTCGAGCCTTGGTAACTCCGCCCTCTCGGCAGCGGCGATCATTCCAATGGCAATAGGCAGATCAAAACTAGGCCCTTCTTTCTTGATGTCAGCCGGAGCGAGGTTGATCGTCGTTCGTTCGCGAGGCCAGCGGAACCCGCTGTTTCCAATCGCCGTCGTCACGCGATCCTTGCTTTCTCTCACGGCCGCGTCAGGCAGACCTACCACAATCACAAGAGGATTCCCCACGCCCGTATTAACCTCCACCTCCACTTGGGTTGCTTCGACGCCCTGGAGTGCTGCTGAGAATACTCGCGTGAACATGACTGGGTTGTAGCAGAACGTTAGGCCCCTTGTCCAAGAAGTGATTGAGATTCCTTAACAGGATTTTATCCGATAGTTTTTCGCGCGTGCCCAATCCCTACGAAACACCCCAACTCGTCAGTGAATATCTTTTTTTTCACTACGCGACATACCATGAGGCCGCCGGAGATCTTCCCGTCCCAGAAACCGCCTGGGGGTTCGCCCAACGGGTGGTGAGCGAATTGCTTGACCCGCAATCAATGTCCTCCTCCGCTCTGGACATCGGTTGCGCTGTTGGTGCCTCCTCATTTGAACTGGCGAGAACCATCCCACGGGTCTTAGGTATCGACTACTCCGAAGCCTTTATTGAAGCTGCTGAGACGCTGAAGAATGACGGCATCCTCGCAGCAGACGTTCCTCTGGAGGGGAAAAAAACCCAACCCTTCCTAGCCCGCATCCCCTCGGATATCGATCGTCAGCGAGTAAATTTTGAAACAGGAAATGCCATCGACCTCCGGAGCGACCTTGCCAGCTTCGATGTGGTTCTCGCGGCAAATCTCCTTTGCCGACTTCCCGCTCCAGTCGCCTTCATTGAAAGACTAGCCGAGCTTGTTGCCCCGGGAGGACAACTCCTCTTGGCGACTCCATTTTCTTGGTTAGAGCAATACACCCCCCCCTTCCTATGGCTCGGTGGCCAGCAAGACGGTCCCTCTTCTGCCGATGTCCTCAAAGAAAAACTTTCAGCCCATTTTCAACTCGAACACGAAATCAACCTACCTTTTCTCATTCGTGAACACTCCCGCAAATTCCAATACGGCATTTCCCTTGGCACACGCTGGCGTCGAATCTGAGTGGGAGTCCCGCTATCAGAACGGTGACACGCCTTGGGACAAGGGTCTACCCCACCCTGCCCTCGTCCATTGGCTATCGCATTCCGATATGACCGGACGCATCCTCGTTCCGGGCTGTGGCAGCGGACATGATGTTCGCGCGATCGCCCAGAAAAAAACGGGCATGGTGATCGGCATGGATTTTGCCCCCTCGGCTATTCGGGCCGCCTCCACCTTTCCCGCAGTGGGCCATGAAACCTACATTCTTGGGGACTTTCTCACTGGTGACGCAATGGCCCTTGGCCCTTTTGATTGGATGTTCGAACACACTTGCTTCTGCGCGATAAGACCCGAACGACGCGCCGACTATGCCCGCGAAGCGGCGCGAGCCATCAAGCCAGGCGGATTTTTTCTAGCGATTTTTTTTATGGATCCAGAGAATGCGGACCCCAACTCGCCGCCATTTGCATCCACCCACCGGCAACTGGACGAATTTTTCCTGCCCTCATTTCAAAAAATGGATTTCCAGAGTGATATCCCGACTTATACCGAACGTGAAAATCGCGAGCACCTCGTCCTTTTCCAAAGACAATAAAAAGAATCCGAGAGAGTGTGGGGGCACACGGATTCGAACCGTGAACCAAGCAGTTATGAGCCGCCTGCTCTGACCGTTGAGCTATGCCCCCTTAAAATGACGAATGGCCATATTAAAGAAAAAATGACCACACGCCTAACTTAAGATAATTATTGCCGCTTTTACCTTGGAAGCAAGCTCAGACGAAGGGCTACGGGCATTCACTCAAATTAAAAGACCCCAGCGGTATTTTTGAAAAGTTGAGGCACGAAGGGGCTCCATCTTTGGAAGACCAGATCCCACCCGTTTCAATGCTTCGCGGCTTCGATGATATCGACCCAGATAGGCAATGCCAGTGAACCTCCGTAGCCACCTGGACGTATCGGACGCGGCTTGTCAAAGCCCACCCAAACTCCACAGGTAAGGCGAGAGTCAAAACCCACAAACCAAGCGTCGAGAAAGTTGTTGGTGGTACCGGTTTTTCCCGCTCCATATCCCGTGAGCCCGTATTCATGGGCATGCGAAGCGGTGCCGCGCTCGACAACTTGCTCCAAAAGAGCTGCGGTCATTTGAGCTGCGGCTGGCTGAAGAATGGGAATTTGTCCGCGAGTGGATTTATAAAGAATCGTGCCGGAATCATCAATGACCCGGTCGATAAGGTAGGGCTGAAGTTTCACTCCTCCCGTCGCAAAGGCCGTATAGGCGGCAGTGAGATCCTTGAGGCTGGTTTCAAACGTACCAAGACAAAGCGAGGGAAAACGCGGCGGATCCTCGGCAAGCCCAGCGCGAATGAGCTTGTCCGCAATCCTGTCCAAGCCCGCTCGGAGGCCCACCCGAACGCTCATCGTATTCCGCGAATCGACCAACCCCTCGCCCGCTGACTGAATGCCGCGATGGGTGTTGTCCGAATTCGAGGGATCGTAATGACCATACTTCTGCGGGATTTCGCCACCTTGGATACGATCATCCGAGATGGGTTCGTTAGCGGGCATTCCGGCTTCAAACGCACAGGCGTAAACGAATGGCTTCACAACGGAGCCGACCTGTCGCTTTCCATAAATGGCGCGGTGAAACTTGCTTTTATCGTAGTCGCGCCCCCCGACGATGGCTCGAATTCCTCCCGATTTGTTATCAAAGGCGATGGCGGCGGATTGCAGATAGGGTGCCGATTTTTCGCGGTCGAGAACGGCACCTGTAAAATCCGACATAGGTTTGTGAGGGTAGCCCGGCTGTGCTTCGACTTGAAGAAGACGGGTCTGCACCGCCCTCTCGGCAGCGGCCTGAAGCGGGCCGTCAATCGTGGTGTAAATCTTCAACCCTCCCGTGCCCATTTGCCCTGGCTCGAGAACAAGATCCAACTCGCGCAGGATGGCATCCATTGCCCAATTCTGTTCCGGCGAGGTCTTTGTGGCAGCCATGGCCACGAGTGGACTGGCAATAGCCTCTTCATATTCTAGGTTGCTTACTAGACCGAGATCAAGCATCCGCCCAAGAACCGTGTTGCGCTCGCGAATACAGCCCTCCGGGTTGTTCAGCGGAGAAAACCGATTCGGGCTGCGAATGAGGCCGGCCAAGGCAGCCGATTCCTGCAGATTCAACTTCGCTGCGAATTTTCCAAAGTAGGTCTGGCTGGCAGCCTCGATCCCATACGTTCCAGAACCAAAATAAATCCGATTCACATAGCCCTCCAAAATTTCCTCTTTGCTCAACTCGGTCTCGATACGGAAGGCCAAGGCGGCTTCAATGAGCTTGCGGTGAAGGTTTTTTCCTCCAAGTGGAAAGCTGTTGCGAGCGAGTTGCTGAGTGATTGTGCTGGCTCCTTCGCGAAATCCACCCAGGAAAAGGTTGCGAACGACAGCGCGCGCGACACCGATCGGATCCACACCGTGGTGCTGATAAAACCGCGTATCTTCACGACTGATCAAGGCATTGATAAAAAAGTTGGATACCTTATCAAATGGGACCACCTCGCGGTTCTCGCCGGCTAACCGCGAGTAATATTTCCCCTCATGATCGAAAATAACCGAGCGCTCGTTCATCTTGTGGATGGTTTTCAGATCGAAGCGCGACGCCCAGGCATAGTAGGCCGCACCAATGAGGCTCCAGAGAAGGATTGTCACGATGCCGATCTTGATGAGCGAAACTATAAACCTCTGGCGAAGACTGGGCCTCGGTTTAGCTGCTGGAGGCTTGGACTTGCGATGCGAGGGACTGGATTTAGGCTTGGGCACTTGTCGAATTAAAGCATTTTCAAGAATGCTCTCAAACGCAATCTTCGTGTCGGCCTGTGAAAATTCAAATCCTAACCATCTTTCCCGATGTCTGCCGTAGTGTTTTCAATGAAAGCATTCTTAAGCGGGCGTGTGAGAAAAACCTCGCCACCCTCGAAGCGGTGGACCTGCGGCGATGGACCAGCGACCGCCACCGCACCGTGGATGACGCCCCCTATGGCGGCGGCCCAGGCATGGTGATGAAGATCGAACCGATAGATCAGGCTCTTACAGAAATACGAAGCCCCGAATCTAAAGTCATCCTCATGTCACCGCAGGGCCGTCCTTTTTCCGATCAAATCGCGCGGGAACTCGCTCTGGAAAACGACCTCATTTTCCTTTGCGGTCACTACGAGGGTATCGACCAACGGGTCGCGGACAATCTGGTGGACGACGAAATCTCGATCGGCGACTACGTTTTAACGAGCGGCGTACTGCCTGCCTTGGTGATCACAGATGCCGTTGTGCGCCTCATTCCAGGGGTGTTGGGCGACCAGCAATCCGCGGAACAGGACTCCTTCGCCGAGGGAATCTTGGATCACCCCCACTACACGCGTCCGGCGGAATACAATGGCTGGAAAGTCCCAGACGTCTTGCTCTCCGGAAACCACAAAGCGATTGCAGAATGGCGCAAGGAAACGGCTCTTGCTACTACTAGGAAACGCCGCCCCGACTTGATCAAACCTACCCCAACCTCGACTTGACCAACCCACTTGCCTATACCTCGCTTCGCATTCGCATTTCCAAAATCCTAAGTCTAGGCTAGTCACATCAAACACTCGTTCCCTCAGGAAAAAAACCGAACCCATCTTTAATATCTCGTATGTGGAACTCCGCTCATCAGCACATCCTTAATCTCACGGCCTACGAACCTGGCAAACCGGTCGAAGAACTCGCCCGCGAAATGGGGCTAGAACCTTCGGCGATCATCAAACTCGCTTCGAATGAAAATCCTCTCGGTCCTTCCCCAGCCGCGCTGGAGGCGATGACCGCAATGCTCCATCGTTCGCATTTTTATCCCGATGGGGGCGCTTGGGCCCTTCGGAATGCAATCGCCGAAAAACTTGGCGTGAACCGTGAGAATGTCATCCTCGGGAATGGCTCGAACGAAATTATCGAATTCATCGGCCATGCATTTCTTAAACCCAGCGACGAGGTGATCACGGCTAAACACGCTTTCGCTGTTTACTCCCTAATGGCGCAACTTTTCGGCGCCACGACCATCGAGGTCCCTGATCCCGGTTACACGCACGATCTCGATGCCATGCTAGCGGCGATCACCCCGAAGACTCGGCAACTTTTTATTGCGAATCCGAACAACCCGACTGGAACAATGGTCACTCAGGAAGCCATCGACCGCTTCATGGATCGCGTTCCGGATCATGTGCTGGTGATCTTCGACGAGGCCTACTTTGAATTTCTCGACCACGCGCCCGATGTGCTCCGTTACGTCCGCGAAGGCCGAAACGTCGTTGTGATGCGCACCTTTTCAAAAATTCAGGGCTTGGCCAACCTTCGCATCGGCTACGGAATCGCTCCTGCAAAAATCGCCGAAGTTCTCCAAAAAACCCGCCAACCTTTCAATGCCAATGGTATCGCTCAGGCCGGCGCCCTCGCTGGGTTGTCTGATGAAACCCATATGCGCCGCACCCGCGAACTCACCAATGAGGGACGCAATTATCTCCAAGCGGAATTCACCTCAATGGGACTCAACTTTATCCCAAGCGTGGCCAACTTTGTGCTCCTCCAAGTGGGCGACGGAGATACCGTTTTCCAAGCCCTCCTGCGCCGTGGTATCATCGTCCGCGCGATGCGGAGTTACAAATTACCAGAGTGGATTCGTGTTTCCGTTGGCACGATGGAGCAGAGCCGCCGCTTCATCGCCGACCTTCGTGCACTTGATCAAGAGGGTGCCATCGCCCACGCCAGCCAAGCCTGATCATGTCGCACTCGGATACCATTGCCGCCGTGGCGACACCGCCCGGCGAGGGAGCGATCGCGATGGTCAGGATCTCCGGCCCGGATGCCCTCGCCATAGCAAATCGGATTTTTGAGCCCTTCCATTCACAAACCTCGCTAACCCCTAGAAAGGCCATCTACGGCCGAATTCAGGAAAACGGGGAAACCCTCGACCAAGTCCTCCTGACTTCATTCCAAGCCCCTTCAAGCTTCACCGGTGAGGATATGGCTGAGATCTCCTGCCATGGCGGCATCCTCCTATCCGCTCGCACACTGGAACTGGCGCTCCGCGCTGGCGCGCGCGCGGCGGAACCCGGAGAGTTTTCCCAACGGGCCTTCTACAACGGAAAAATCGATCTCACGCAAGCCGAGGCGATCATGGATATCATCCGCGCCCGCACCCCTCTCGCCCTCCGCGCCGCTTCCCAACAACTCGAGGGCCGACTCGGCAATGAGATTCTGGCTCTCCGAGGCGATGTCTTCGATATCGTGGTTCACCTCGAGGCTTGGATTGATTTTCCCGAGGAAGGGATCGACCCGGCCACCGGGCGCCAACTCACTGAAAAAATTACCACCGCCATGGCCCGCACATCGCGCCTTCTCGACACAGCCGACGACGGCCGCATCCTCCGCGAAGGTGTTCGCATCGCGATTGCCGGTCTTCCGAATGCCGGTAAATCCAGCCTTCTCAACCGGCTCCTCGGCATGGAGCGGGCCATCGTGAACGAACAACCAGGCACGACCCGCGACACGATTGAGGAGACCGCCTGCCTGCGCGGCATTCTTTTCCGCCTCACCGATACGGCCGGCCTCAGGGAAACCTTAGATCCCGTCGAGCGAGAGGGAGTGGCCCGATCCGGCCGCGCCATCGAGAACGCCGACCTCGTCCTCCACGTCATAGATGCGACTTCGCCAGCCCCCTCGCCCACTCTTCACGAAAAAGAAATCCTCGTCGCAAACAAAATCGACCTCCTCAGCCCCGGCACTGCGATTCCCGCGCACGCCTGCGGCATTTCCTCAAAAACCGGCGAGGGCTTCCCCTCCCTCGTTGACGCGATGATCCAAGCCACGAGCATCGGACAACTCGCCGCCGGCGACTCGTTGGCCGCGATCAATGCCCGCCACAAAACCCTTCTCGAATCGACCCTTGACTCGCTTCAGTCCGCCGCCGCTCTCGTGACCACAAATGCCCCGCCAGAGCTCAGCGCCGTCGAACTCCGCGCGGCCCTCGACTCCCTCGGTCGCATCGTTGGCGCCACGGACACCGAAGAAATTCTCGGCGGGATCTTCAGCCGTTTCTGTATCGGAAAATAAGCGGTTTTTTCCACCAGATCTCCCCTAAAGGAGTTTCTTTGAGAAAAAGCGGATTTCCCCCACAAGAATGCAAGCCCCTCATCCTCTGTGGCCTCTGTGTCCTCTGTGGTCAATCATCCTCGCTTCGCCCCTCAAACACGCGAATCACGCCTTGCACGATCGCCCATACTTATTTTTACTACCCAACTTATGTCTTCATCGGAATCAGGCTTTTCTCGCAAGAACCCCTTTCCGGCTGTGTTGTCTGTCAATCAAAAGTTAACGGGCGAAGGGTCGAACAAGGATACACGTCATTTTGAAATTTCACTCTCAGGCTCAGGCCTCAAATACGAGGTGGGTGACTCCCTTGGGGTTTTCCCGGCAAATACCCCGACCCTCGTTGATCTGGTCTTGAAAAACCTCGGCTTCTCCGGCGAGGAACAGGTGACCACGGCGGATGGAACCCCCGCAACCCTTCGTGCCGCCCTCACCAGGAGCTACATTCTCACGGAACCCTCCAAGCAACTCCTCCAAGCCGTCTCCGAAAAAGACAGCTCGGGCGCTTTTCTGGCCGATCTCCTCAAGCCCGAAGAAAAAGGCTCTTTGGAAAATTTCCTCTGGGGTCGCGATGTTCTTGATGTCTTGGAAGAATTCTCCGCCGCTCGATTCACTCCCGAGGAATTCGTCAAAGTCCTTCGCAAGTTACAACCGCGTCTCTACTCGATCGCCTCCTCGCAGCGCGCTGTGTGCGAATCCGTGCACCTCACGGTTGCGGTCGTCCGCTACAAAGTGGAGCATAGCCAACGCCAGCGCGAAGGTGTTTGCTCGAATTTCCTCTCCGAGCGCTCCGCCGGCGGCGTTCCTGTCTTTGTCCACTCGGCGAAACATTTCCGTGTTCCAGAAAACACGGATGCCCCGATCATCATGGTCGGCCCCGGAACAGGCATTGCGCCCTTCCGTGCCTTCCTTCAGGAACGCCATGCCACAGGCGCCAAGGGGCCAAACTGGCTTTTCTTCGGCGAGCAACGCGCCGCCACCGATTTCCTCTACCAGCAGGAATTCGAAGCCGCCGTTTCCAGCGGACTCCTTCAAAAGTTCACCACCGCCTTTTCCCGCGATCAGGCTCAGAAGATCTATGTGCAAAATCGCATGATCGAGCATGGCAAGGAACTCTTCGAGTGGCTTGAAAAGGGAGCTTATTTCTACGTTTGCGGTGATGCCAAAAACATGGCCAAAGATGTCGATGCCGCGCTCCACACGATCGTCGAACAAAACGGCGGCAAATCAGTGGACGAAGCCCGCGAATACATCGACGCTCTCAAAAAAGAAAAACGGTACCGCAAGGACGTTTATTAATGGCCACCGCCCGCCGCTAAGGAATGAGGAGTAACGCCGAAGAATCCCTATGACCCGAAGCCCACAACACATCCACTTCCTCGGCATCTGCGGCTCGGCGATGGGCTCCATCGCCGCCGCCATGCGCGATCGCGGATTTAAGGTCACCGGACAAGACGAAAATGTCTACCCCCCGATGTCCACATTCTTGGAATCCAAGGGCGTGGAAATCACAGCGGGGTTCCGTCCGGAGGATATTCCCTCCGCGGACCTCATCGTCATCGGCAATGCCATGTCGCGCGGCAACCCCGCCGTAGAAGCGGTTCTCAACCGCAAGCTGCTCTACCTTTCGCTTCCCGAAACCCTCAAGCAGTTTTTCCTCCGTGGCAGGCACAATTTGGTCGTCACCGGCACGCATGGCAAAACCACCACCACGTCGCTGCTCGCTTGGATATTTGAATCCGCTGGAGAAGCCCCCGGATACCTGATCGGCGGTATCCCTTCCAATCTCGGTCAGGGAGCCTGCCTGCGCGACTCGAAGCATTTCATTATCGAAGGCGATGAATACGACACGGCCTTCTTCGACAAACGTTCGAAGTTCATTCATTACCTCCCCGAGCTGGTGATTGTGAACAACGTGGAGTTCGACCATGCCGACATCTACAACAACCTTGACGAGATTAAGACCAGCTTCCGCCGCCTACTGAACATCGTGCCCTCGGAGGGAATGGTGCTCATCAATGGGGACGATGCCAACTCCATCGACGTCGCCGCAAAATGCCACGCGCCTGTCGTTGGCGTCGGCTTCTCGGAGAATTGCGCGAACCAGATCCGCCACGTCGTCCACAGTTCGGAAGGCTCTTCGTTCGAGCTTTTCGGCGAAACTTTTTTTGTACCGCTATCGGGCGACTTCAATATCCGCAATGCCGCCATGGCAGCCTCTGCCGCTGACTACTACGGCATCCCGACCGAGTCCATCCGCACCGCCTTAGCCGCTTTCCAAGGCATTCGCCGCCGTCAGGAAGTTCGCGGAGTCGTGCGCGGCATCACGATCATCGACGACTTCGGACACCATCCGACGGCCATCCGTGAAACGCTCGCGGGCCTCCGCAAACGCTATGGCCACGCACGCCTCTGGGCCCTCTTCGAGCCCCGCTCGAACACCACCCGCCGTGCGATTTTTCAAAATGACCTCCCCGCAGCCTTTGCGGAAGCTGATGGCGTGTTCATCGCTCAAGTCGCCCGTCTGGACCAACTCCCGGAAAACGAACGCCTCAATCCCGAACGCGTCGTGGCCGATATCGCCGCTTCCGGCAAACATGCGTTCTACGAGCCAACGGCGGATTCCATTATCGAAAAACTCAAGCCCCTCGCGAAGGAAGGCGACATTGTCGTGGTCTTCAGTAACGGCGGCTTCGATGGCATCCACCAAAAACTCATCGACCGCCTTTAATCAAGGCTTCCCGAGCATTCCTCGGACCGCATAAAAACACAACCGCTAGCTGTGTTGTGGCGTATATTTGAGTATGAGCGATAGGCCCGAAAGCGACTTCCCCGATACCACAGGCGTGATGATTCTGCCATGGACCTGCCTTTTTCCTGGAGCCATGCTTCCGTTGCATATTTTTGAAGAGCGCTACCGGCTCATGTGTCAACTCGCCCTCGCGGGCAACCGCATATTTGCTATCGCTCACGCCACCGACGATGGAACGATCGCCGATATCGGGAGCCTCGGCGTGATCCGTGCGGCCGTGACCAATGAAGACGGAACCTCCAACCTTATCCTGCAAGGCATCGGACGCGTCGCATTCGGGTCTGTCACCATGGATCCCTACCCCCAAGCCACAGTCTCCATCCTCTCCGAATCCGAAGAGGAAGACGATGCACTCGCGTCCCTCCGCAGAAAAATCCGCGATGTCTGCCTAGATTTTTTTGCTGAAAACACCGAGGCCCTTCAATACCTCAAAAAACACCTTTCAGCGCCCGCCTCTGACAGCACGTTCACCGACATGATCGCCGCCATCCACACCTCCGCCCAAGCCCAGCGCTCCCTCCTTGAAGAACTCGACATCAAGACCCGCATGCAGCTCCTGCTCCACTTACTCCAATCCGAAACGGATTCAAGATAGATCGCCTGGACAAACAAAAAAATCACAGGATAAAAACATTACCAAAAAAGAAGCGCGTGATTTTAATGGTCTTTTGACCGGATAAAAGAGGAATCCTAAGCTGCCATGTAGGGCAACTTGGCGGCGCAGGTGCGCACGTCCTCAATGCCTTCCAAGAGATCTGCGATGGCGTCCCATTTTCCAGTGACTAAGGCCTCTTGGGCGTGGGTCGGCAGGGTGGCTGGAAAATCCATATCAGCAATGCTGAGCTTGCCCTCCAAGAGATCCAAGGTGATCAAGGCTTCTGGATCGCTTTCGATGATCTGTGATACAGCGTGAATATCTTGAGCGCTCATCACTGCACAGGGCATCCCGAGCGTGATGGAGTTGCCAAAAAAGATTTCTGCAAAGCTCTCGGCGATGACGGCACGAATGCCGAAGCGGTAGAGGGCTTGGGGGGCGTGTTCGCGGGAACTTCCGCAACCGAAGTTGGAGCCAGAAAAAAGAATGCTGGCACCGGTGAAACGAGCGTCGTCGAGCGGGTGGGTTTGACCTTCAGCCGTGGCGGCTGCACGAGCGTCGAAGAACGCGAACTCACCTAGACCGTCAAAGGTGATGCATTTCATGAAGCGGGCAGGAATAACGCGGTCGGTATCGAGATCATCGCCGGGAACGTAAACGCCACGGCCGCTGGTTTGGGTGATTTTTTCGAGAGCCATTTTATTTTTCGGATTGAGAAAGGAATGAGTGTGAAATGGGGGCGTTATTTGATGTTGAAAATCTCACGGGCATCGGAGATTTCGCCGGTGATAGCGGCAGCGGCGACCATGAGGGGCGACATGAGGACGGTGCGTCCGGTCGGGCTTCCCTGGCGGCCTTTGAAGTTGCGATTGCTGGAACTGGCACAAAGTTGGTCACCGACGAGTTTGTCGGGGTTCATGCCGAGGCACATCGAGCAACCCGCCCCACGCCATTCAAAGCCGGCATTACGGTAAATCTCTGCCAAGCCCATGCTTTCGGCAAGGCTGGCTACGCTCTGGGAGCCGGGAACCACGATCGCTTTCACGCTGCTGCTGACTTTGCGGCCTTTGATGTAGCGAGCCACTTCCTGCAAGTCGCTCAGACGGCCATTCGTGCAGCTTCCGAGGAAGGCCACTTGGACCTTGGTGCCCTTGATGGGTTTGCCTGCGGTGAGTTGCATGTGGATGAAGGCCTCCTCTGCTGTGGCACGATCTTTCTCCGGGACATCGGAAGCCAATGGAACGTTTTCGTTAATGAAGATCGCCTGGCCGGGATTGATGCCCCAAGTGACTGTCGGAGAAATATCCGACGCATCATAAGTGACGATATCGTCGTAAACGGCATCCGGGTCGGATGCGGTGGCCTTCCAACGAGCCACGGCAGCATCCCAATCCGCGCCCTTGGGCGCATAATTGCGGCCACGGAGATACTCAAATGTCGTATTGTCGGGATTCACGTATCCCACACGGGCCCCACCCTCGATGGACATGTTGCAAACGGTCATGCGTTCCTCTTGGGTGAACGCGTCAAATGTGGTGCCTCCGTATTCGTAAGCGTAGCCGAGACCACCGTTGACTCCGAGCTTACGAATGATGTGAAGAATCACGTCCTTCGCATAAACACCGGGGCTCAATTTGCCATTCACATTGATGCGGCGGACCTTGGGCTTGCGGATCGCCATCGTCTGCGTGGCGAGCACGTCACGGACTTGGCTGGTTCCGATGCCGAAAGCGATAGCTCCGAAGGCGCCATGCGTGGATGTATGGGAATCGCCGCAGGCGATTGTCGTGCCCGGTTGGGTGATCCCCTGCTCAGGTCCGACGATGTGAACGATACCTTGTTGACCGCTTGGAAGGTCGAAAAACTTGATCCCGTGATCGTCGCAATTTTTACGAAGGGCCTTGATCATGGCATCCGCGAGAGTGTCGCTGAATGGCTCTTGACGCTCATCGGTCGGAACGATGTGATCCACGGTTGCAAAGGTGCGGGAAGGGTAGAGAACCTTCAAACCCAGATCCCCCAACATGCCGAATGCCTGTGGGCTGGTGACCTCGTGAATGAGGTGCGTGCCGATTAAAAGCTGCGTGGATCCATTGGGCAGGGTGCGGACGGCGTGGGCCGCCCAGACTTTATCAAGTAGGGTCTGACTCATAATAGTGCGCAATATACTATCCATGCGACGATCGCTGGCAAGTCACTATGCAGGGACTTCCCCCACCCCTAAAAAAACCCCAGCTATTGCGATGCGGAAAAAAGAGTTTTTACCACTCTTTAACAGGAACCACTTTCTTTCGACGGCGCAGTGCATCAGCAAGGAATTCCATCTGCGCATCGAAGCGTTCCTCCCCCGGTGCCAAATCCCTAAAACGATAAACTCCGTCGGGCTGCATCACCTGCGATTTGACATTGTCTTTCCAGAACCAAGATAAAATCTCATCCGCATGCTGGATCATTCCAGGTGCCTTGATGGGAAAAACCGTTTCCACCCGACGGAAAAGATTCCGAGGCATCCAATCCGAGCTTCCGAGATAGATGCGCACGTCGCCTCCGTTTTCAAAGCGATAGATGCGACTGTGCTCAAGGAAGCGACCGACAAGGCTTCGGACCTCGATATTTTCACTCACTCCGGGGATGCCGACACGCACGGCACACATACCGCGAACGAGCAAACGAATCGGAACGCCGGCTGCCGAGGCGCGGTAGAGAGCTTCAATGATCCCCTCCTCCACGAGCGAGTTGACCTTGGCGTAAATGCCACAAGGGCGACCAGCCCTCGCGTGGGCGATTTCGTTTTCGATCAATTCATGAAACCCCTCGCAGAGCCTCCATGGGGCGACCATCAGTTCCTTCATCACCGGAAAACGCGACACGCCGGTGAGGCAATTGAATGTCTCAGCCAGCTCGCTGGTCAGGGCCTCACGGCAAGTGAGAAGGCTCAAGTCGGTGTAGATTTTCGCTGTCGAAGGGTGGTAGTTGCCAGTGCCCATGTGGGCATAGCGACGAATGCTCTCCCCCTCACTACGAATGATGAGCATTGCCTTGGCATGAGTTTTCAAGCCTGTGACCCCATAGACAACATCCACCCCAGACTCACGCATCATGCGGGCCCACTGGATGTTCGCGGCTTCGTCAAAGCGCGCTTTCAATTCGATAACTGCTGTGACCTGCTTGCCGTTGCGGGCGGCTGTAATGAGGGCCTGAACGATCGGGGAGTCGGAGCTTGTGCGATAGAGCGTTTGCTTGATCGCCAAGACCTGAGGATCCTCGGCCGCTTGAACGAGAAAATCCACTACCGTCTGGAAGCTGTCGTAGGGATGATGGAGCAGAATGTCACCTTTGCGGATGTGGTAAAATAAATCGGACTCGGTATCGAGCGACACCACCGAGCAAGGCGTGAAGCGTTTGTAGCGCAGATCCGGACGGTCGATCTGCATCGCCAAGGGCATCAGACGGGAGAGATTCAGCGGCCCATCAATGCGGGACACATCTTCTTCCTCTAAATTGAAAATATCCAAGAGACGCTTCAGAACCCGATCTGGGCAATCGTGCTTCACCTCAAGGCGCACAGCCGCCCCACGCTTGACTTTGCGGAGTTCCTCCTCGATCGCGTGAAGGAGATTACTGGCCTCTTCCTCATCCACGTAGAGGTTACTGTTGCGGGTCACACGGAAGAGGTGCGCGCCCTTGACGGTCACTCCCCGAAACAGAGTGTCCACATGCGCTTGGATGATGTTGCCTAGAAAAACGTAGTCATCGCCATCCGTGCGCTTGGAAAACGGAACAACGCGCGGAAGGATACGGGGGGCCTGTACGACGGCGATGTCGGTATTAAGCCCTTCACCATCGAGTTCCACAATCACGTTCAGGCTCTTGTTCAGGAGCTGGGGAAAGGGATGCGCCGGATCGACAGCGAGAGGCGTCAGAACCGGATAAATTGTCTCGCGAAAATATTTTTCAAAATACGCACGCTCGTCCTCGGGAACATCGGGATAGTTGTGAAAGCGTATCCGCTGGGCATCGAGGGCCGGCGCGATGTGATCCCGCCAGCAGCGGTATTGATCCTCCACCATTCGCTGGGTGCGTGCGCTGATGAGCGCAAGCGTCTCCTTCGCGGAGAGGCCATCGGGCCCTGTCTCCGAAGACTCGGTCTGCATCTGTTGCTTGAGACCGGCAACCCGGACCTCAAAAAACTCATCCAAGTTCGAGCTGACGATACAGAGAAACTTCAGCCTCTCGAGTATCGGGTTGTCCTCACTGAATGCCTGATCCAGGACACGCTGATTGAACTCCAACCAGCTTGTCTCCCGATTCACGAAATATTCCTTCTTGGAAAAATCCATAGGGCCATGCTCTTTCCAAGCCACGATTGGTCAAGGGCGGATTTTAAACAGAAACCTCACAGACCCCACCGCGGATCGAATATTGCTGATTCTCAGCGAGTCCAATCAAGCGCAGCAAGGCGTCTGGCGACCTCCACCACATTCGCACGACTGTTGAACGCGGATATGCGGAAATACCCCTCGCCCGCAGATCCGAAACCGCTTCCCGGCGTAACGACCACATTCGATTCGCTGAGGAGTTTGTCAAAAACCGCCCAACTCGTGAGATGCTTCGGAGCACGGACCCAGATATACGGAGCGTTCGTGCCACCAAAGGCCGTGAGCCCGCACTTCTCCGCCGCCCCCCGCAGGATAGCGGCATTGCCCATGTAATGCTCGATGAGTTCGGCGATCTGGGATTTTCCGGCAGGTGAGTAGAGAGCCTCCGCCGCACGCTGTGTCACGTAGCCGACGCCGTTGAATTTCGTGCTGAAGCGGCGATTCCAAAGCGGATGGAGCGGCATCTTTTCCCCGCTCGCGTTCTGACATTTGAGATCCTTAGGAACAACCGTGAAAGCGCAACGGACGCCGGTGAATCCTCCGTTTTTGGAAAAACTGCGGAACTCGATTGCGCAGCGTCGGGCACCGGGAATTTCATAAATCGAATGCGGAATCTCAGGGTCGCGGATGTAGGCCTCGTAGGCAGCATCGAAGAGGATCACCGCGTCATTCGCGAGGGCGTATTCGACCCAAGCAGTCAACTGCGCGCGGGTGGCCGTGGCTCCCGTCGGATTATTCGGATAGCAGAGATAAATGAGGTCCACTTTTTCCGCAGGAATGGCGGGCACAAATCCATTGTCCGCATCGCACGGAAGATAGACGAGGCCGCTGTAGAGACCGCTTTCATCGGCTTCGCCAGTGTGACCAGCCATGACGTTCGTATCCACATAGACCGGATAAACAGGATCCATAACCCCGATGCGGTTATTGGAGCCGAAGATATCAAGGATGTTGCCGCAATCGCATTTCGAGCCGTCCGAGACAAAAATCTCATCATCGGCAATATCCATACCCCGTGCCCGGTAGTCCTGACCCGCGATGGCCTGACGCAGAAATTCATAGCCTTGTTCCGGCCCATACCCTCGGAAGCTCGTGCGCTCGCCGAGTTCGTCCACCGCCTTGTGCATCGCCTCGCGCACTGCAGCGGGCAGAGGCTCTGTCACATCGCCGATCCCACATCGGATCAAACGCGCTGCGCCGTCCGGATTCGAATTCGTATAGGCTTTGACGCGACGATTGATTTCAGGAAACAAGTAGCCGGCTTTGAGTTTAAGGTAGTTGGAGTTGAGAAAGGCCATGGTACGGAAGTGAGCGAAACAAGAGCGCCCGGCGGAAGGCCGCCGGGCGCCATAGAATTCAGTTTATGAGATTAGGCGAGTGCGGCGGCGTAGTTTTTTTCTACTGCGGCCCAGTTGATGGTATTCCACCAGCTCTTGAGGTAATCTGCACGGCGGTTTTGGTAGTTCAAGTAGTAGGCATGTTCCCAAACATCGCAGCCTAGGAGTGGCGTGCCGGGGCATTCCGCGATGCCGGCCATGAGTGGATTGTCCTGATTCGGCGTCGAGCAAATGCAAAGGGATTTGTCGGATTTCAAGCAAAGCCAAGCCCAGCCACTACCGAAACGACCGAGTCCAGCCGCTTCAAATTTGGCTTTGAATTCGTCGAAGCTGCCAAAAGCACTTGTGATGGCGTCCGCGAGCGCGCCTGAGGGCTGACCACCTGCCGAAGGGGCCATGAGATTCCAGAAAAACGTATGGTTCCAGTGACCGCCACCATTATTGCGAACAGCGCCACGGATCGCTTCGGGGAGAGCGGAGATGTTGCTGATGAGTTCCTCGATGGATTTCGAAGCCAACTCCGGAGCACTTTCGAGGGCTTTGTTCAAGTTCGCGACATAGGTGGCGTGGTGCTTGCCGTGATGGATTTCCATGGTACGGGCGTCGATGTTGGGCTCGAGCGCGGTGGCTGCGTAGGGCAGTGAAGGTAATTCGAATGGCATAATATTTTTGGGATTGAAGTCGCGATATTAGTCTCTTGTGCGAGAGTTTCAAGAGGGTTGTTATACCGATCCCCAGAACGGTCGGTTGACTCCCTGCCGGACGCTGGCTACAAAAGATGCCCTGTGAGACCTAATCTTGAAAAACTCGAGCAAATCTACCGCCGCCCACTCTTCGATCTCATCGGAGAAAGCCGCCGTGTTCATTTGGAATTCTGGCCGAAAAATGAGGTTCAGCTTTGCACGTTGCTGAGCGTGAAAACAGGGGGGTGCAGTGAAGATTGCGGCTATTGCTCGCAAAGCGCTCGCTACAATACCGGCCTCGAGCGCCAGCCACTCATGACGAAGGATGAGGTTCTCCCGGTCGCCCAGCGCGCGAGAGAAAATGGGTCCACCCGATTTTGCATGGGCGCTGCTTGGAAAGGCGTTCGCGACGGCGAGCAGAAATTCGACCAAATGCTCGATACGATCCGCTCGGTGAGCGAGCTCGGCATGGAGGTCTGCGTGACCCTAGGCCAACTCGGCGACACAGAGGCCCGGAAGCTCAAGGATGCCGGAGTGACCGCCTACAACCACAATATCGACACCTCCCCCGAGCACTACGCAAAAATCGTCAGCACCCACACTTTTCAAGACCGACTTAATACGATTGGCTCCGTGCAGCGAGCGGGAATGAGCGTTTGCTGCGGTGGCATCCTCGGCATGGGAGAAACAGAAGTCGACCGGCTCAAGATGCTAGAGGTTCTTTGCTCCTTTGACCCCGCGCCCGAGAGCGTCCCGATCAACTGCCTCATGCCCATGCCCGGAACGCCCCTCGAGGACGCCCCGCCGGTGGATATTTTTGAACTCGTGCGCCTCATCGCGACCACACGCCTCGTTCTGCCAAAAGCAAAAATCCGCCTCTCGGCTGGACGCAGCCTTCTTAGTCGTGAAGCGCAAGCGCTCTGTTTCTTTGCTGGTGCGAATTCCGTTTTCTACGGCGACAAATTGCTCACCGCCGAAAACCCCGGCGTCGACGAAGATCGCGACCTCCTCGAAACACTCAATCTGTCGGCTCAATCCCCCTATTCCGACGTTCCCAAACCAGCTTGTCTTTCATGAAAATCAGTATCGGTAGCGACCACGCAGGATTTCTCTACAAGGAAGCCATTATTGCGCATTTGAACAAGGCGGGCCACGAAGTCACTGACTATGGCACCCACAGTGCCGATAGCACGGACTACCCGCTTTACGTGATCCCAGCAGCCGAAGCGGTTGCCCGCAAGGAAGTCGATCGCGGCATCGTTCTCGGGGGATCCGGAAACGGCGAAGCCATCGCCGCAAATAAGGTCAAAGGTGTTCGCTGTGCGCTTTGTTGGAGCCACGAAACAGCGGAACTCTGCCGCCGTCACAACAACGCCAACGTGATCTCCATCGGAGAGCGCACGATCCCGCTCACCCTCGCGCTGGAGATCGTCGATATCTGGCTGCAGACCCCATTTGAATCCGGACGCCATGAGCGCCGTGTCGCCGAACTCGCCGCCTACGAAGCTGGAGCCGGCGTTTCCGGCATGGTCGCCCTCCTTGAACGCAAGATGACATTATGAACGCGCCCGGCATCGGCAGGAATGAGCGATATAACTTCGCTCACTCTCTCCAAGTACCGCAATTTGCTCTGATTCATGCCCAGCTTTTATATTAAGACCTATGGTTGCCAGATGAACGAGCGAGACTCGGAGCAGGTTTCCACCATGCTCACGGAGCGTGGATATCGTCTCGCCGAAGTGGAAGCCGATGCCGACGTGATCCTGCTCAACACCTGCAGCGTTCGCGATATGGCGGAGCAAAAGGCGATCGGCAAGATGGGGTTTCTTCGCAAGCTCCGCCGCAAAAAGCCCCACCTCGTTCTGGGCTACCTCGGCTGCATGGCTCAGGCCCGTGGAGACTCTCTCCTCAAAAATTCGCCCTTTGTAGATTTGGTCGTGGGAACGCAAAAATTCCATCGCGTGGCCGATTATGTGGATGAGCTTCTCCAGCGTCGCCTCGACTCGCTCATGGACGACCAGCGCCGCCCCATCGTCGATGTCGAGGAAGAGACGGGTTCGCAGTCGACCATTCGCGACCAGAGCTTAGAATCAGGACAGTGCTCAGCCTTTGTATCCATCATGCAAGGCTGCAATATGCACTGCGCTTTCTGCATCGTTCCCCAGACCCGTGGAGAAGAGCGCGGGCGCACGATCGAGGAAATCACAAACGAAGTGCATACCCTCGCTGCCAAAGGCATCCGTGAGGTCACCCTCCTCGGACAAATCGTGAATCTTTACGGACGCAATGAGTTTCCCAAACGGGACGACACAAGCCCGTTTGTTCAGCTCTTGGAGGCGGTTTGCGCCGTCCCTGGCATTGCCCGCGTGCGATTCACCTCCCCTCACCCGATTGGATTCCGCTCGGATCTCATCGAAGCGTTCACCCGTCTTCCGAACCTTGTCGAGCACGTCCACCTTCCCCTTCAAAGCGGTTCCGACCGGATCCTCAAAATCATGCGCCGAGGATACACGGCCGAGAAGTTTCGCAAACTTGTGGCTGATCTTCGCGCCGCCCGCCCTGGCATCGCGATCACGACGGATGTGATCGTCGGATTTCCTGGAGAAACCGAGGAGGATTACCTCGCCACCCGCTCTCTCATGGACGAGATCGGCTTCGACAACGCGTTTGTCTTCCGCTACTCGCAACGCCAAAACACCCCCGCTGCCACCATGGAGGATCAACTCCCCGAAGACGTGAAAGAGGCACGGAACAAAGACCTCCTGGAAGTGGTCAACCGCCACACCGCCCTCAAACTGGAAGCCCTAGTCGGCTGCGAGCTCGAGATCCTCTGCGAGGGCACCAGTCGCCACAATACCGAACGCCTCACTGGTCGCACGCGAACGAATAAAATCGTGGTTTTTGAAGGGTCTGAACGCCACATCGGCGAGATATTCCCGATTCGCATCGTTCGCGCTACCAACTCGACTCTCTACGGCGACCCAGTGATATTCGGCTAAGCCCACTCTGCGTAGCCACAGCCTCCGTAGCCCACAATCACTTGCTCGGATAATACTTTGTGGTTTTTATTATTTGCATTCCGAAGCTCAGCATCATTCCGCTCTGGTCGAATAAAAACGTCTGAATCCGCCGATCGGGATGGGCGCACGATCCCAGAAGTTCGTCGGCAATGACTAGGCTACCAGACAGACCGCACCCGAATCCCGACGAGCGGTAGAAATCCTCCAAAGCTTCCTGATCCATAAAAAAAATCGCACAGCTGTATTTCTGAACACCCAACTCCAATCCGACCGAGAAGCCGGTGAGATTGAAATAGTCCGTCGGCCTGCGATTCAAAAAAAGGACTCCAGTGGCGGTTTGCAGTGCCAGACCGGCCCCAATTTTATGGACCTCGGGAAAAATAAGAATAGCTGCCGCATGGTCGTATAAATCCACCGTGCGGCTATTCTCCCGATAGAGTTTACTGAGGGCCCCCATGGAATTCCTTTCCAGTTCAATAGTGGAATCCGCATGCAGATTGGATCCCAACGACCCACAGAGGAGTGTCAATAAAATGGCAGTCGCGAGTAATCTCATTTTTGAACTTATACCTTGCGACACTCACCTTGAGAGGGCGGTAATGACCCCATCCCAATAGGCCGATCGATCGTAAACTCGCGATCCCGTTTCGGGCGCCCCACCTTGACCTCTTCTGCTATCCTCCCTAACTTCACGCTCAGGATGGGAGTGAGGGAAACAGGTCAACCTGCCAATGGCCAAAAAATGATTTTCTCATCAGCCAACGAGCGGAACAACCCGCCCCCATTTCACGATTTCTAAAAAGACACTCTAAATGAAAAAGAAAATTCTTCTCACGCTTGTCGGGATCCTCTTACTGGTGGCGGCGATCATTGGCATCAAGGCTTCGCAGATCATGGATCTGATTGCGGCAGGGAAAACATTCCAGATCCCTCCGATTTCGATTCAAGTCACCGAGGCCACCACGCAATCCTGGGCTGATCAGTTTGATACCGTTGGAACGATAGAGTCTGTTCAAGGCGTCACCCTCGCCAACGAAGTAGCGGGCAAGGTGGAGAAGATCGCTTTCGAGTCAGGATCGATGGTGGCTGCGGGCGATCTTTTGGTGATCCTTGACAAGGCCAGCGAGGAGGCCCAACTGCGCTCGGCTATGGCCGCTGCCGAATTAGCCGATCTCAATCTCACACGCACTCGTGAGCTTCGTAAAACCAGCGTCATCTCCCAGTCGGAACTCGATACCGCCGAGTCCCAGCAAAAAAACACTACCGCCCGAGTCGAGGAACTCCAGTGGATGCTGCAAAAGCGGACGATCAAAGCCCCCTTTTCAGGCCGCGTAGGTATTCGACAAATCCAGGAAGGTCAATTTCTTCAAGCCGGCGCGCCGATTGTTTCGCTACAATCCCTCGACCCCGTATATGTGAATTTCTCACTCCCCCAACAACGCCTCTCGGACTTGAGCGTCGGCATGAAAGTGCAGGCCACGACGGATGCGCTCGCAGGCCGAACTTTTGAAGGCCGCCTCACTGCGATCGATGCCGAAGTGGATCCCCTCACGCGCAACATTCGCCTCCAAGCGACGATGGCCAACCAAGATGGCGGACTCCGACCTGGAATGTTCGCGGCTGTATCCGCGATAGCACCGGTAGAAAAAAAACACATCATTATCCCCGGCACCGCAGTCATTTTCGCTGCTTATGGGAACTCGGTTTTCGTGGTGAAAGAAGAGGCCGGCAAGGACGGCAAGCCTCACCTCGTCTGCGATCAGAAATTCGTTCGTCTCGGATCGAGAAAAGGCGACTTTGTAGCCGTCGAAAATGGCCTTCAATCAGGTGAAAAAGTCGTATCCGCAGGAGGATTCAAACTTCACAAGGGGGCCTCAGTCGTGATTGCGGAGGGCGAAAGACCCGTTCCCTCGACTTCCCCGCAGCCTTCGGAAAAGTAACGTCACGCTGCTCCCTGACATCAAGACTTAGCGCCCATGCAATTCACCGACATCTTCATACGCCGACCGGTTCTGGCCATCGTGGTCACGCTGGTGATCTTGGTCTGCGGACTCCAAGCCATACGGTCGCTCAACGTCCGTCAATACCCGAGAACGGAAAATGCCGTCATCACTGTGACGACGGTTTACATCGGAGCAAACGCAGACCTCGTGAGAGGCTTCATCACCACTCCACTGGAGAGGGTCATCGCCTCGGCGGACGGCATCGACTATGTCGAATCCCTCAGCTCGCAAGGAATCTCAACCATCAAGGCCCGCCTAAAGCTTAACTACGATGCGACGCGGGCGCTCTCGGAAATCAGTTCCAAGGTGGATCAGGTGCGCGGAGACCTCCCTCCCGAGGCGGAAGTCCCCATCCTGAACATCGAAACAGCCGACTCCCGCTTTGCATCGGCCTACCTGAGCTTCAGCTCGGATATCCTCGAGCAGAATGAGATCACCGATTTCCTCACGCGGGCGATTCAGCCCCGCCTCACGGCACTTGCCGGCGTCCAGCGTGCCGACATCCTAGGCGCCCGCACATTTGCCATGCGCATCTGGCTGGATCCCTCAAAAATGGCATCCCTTCAGATCAGCCCCACCGACGTGCGCCGCGCCCTCGCCGCGAACAACTACCTCTCACCCGTAGGACAAACCCGCGGGGCATGGATCCAAGTCAATCTCACGGCCAACACGAATCTCACCTCCGTCGAAGATTTTCGCCGAATGGTTGTTCGCCAGAGCGGCGACAAACTCGTCCGTCTCGAGGACATCGCCAACGTCGTCCTCGGAGCCGAGGACTATGATACGGAAGTCCGCTTCAGCGGAGTCACGGCCGTATTCATGGGGATCTGGGCGCTCCCGAATGCCAATGCTCTCGATGTAATCCGACTTGTCCGAAAAGAAATGGAGGAGATCAAAAAAGACCTCCCCTCCGGCATGAATGCCAGCGTGGCCTATGATTCCACGAAGTATATCGACAACGCGATCAGCGAAGTCATCAAGACCCTTTCGGAGACGCTACTGATCGTGGTCATTGTGATTTTTTTATTCCTCGGTTCCCTCCGATCTGTACTGGTCCCCGTGGTAGCGATCCCGATCTCCTTGATTGGAGCGGTTTTTTTGATGCAGCTTTTTGGATTCACGATCAATTTGCTCACCCTTCTTGCCATTGTGCTGAGTGTCGGATTGGTGGTTGATGATGCCATTGTCGTCGTGGAGAATGTCGAGCGCCACCTGCGTGAGGGAAAGTCCCCCTTCGATGCGGCGATTCTGAGCGCTCGTGAATTGCTGGGAGCTATCGTCGCCATGACGATTACCTTGGCTGCCGTTTACGCTCCCATCGGGCTTCAGGGTGGGCTCACAGGAACCCTCTTCCGCGAGTTTGCCTTCACTCTCGCCGGTGCGGTTTTGATATCGGGCATTGTGGCCCTGACCCTATCGCCCATGATGTCCTCCAAGCTGCTCAATGCCGGAGTCGAGCACCGTTGGCTTCCTTCCCGCATCAATGCGGCCTTTGCAAAAGTGCAAAACTTTTACGCTTGGATGTTGGATGGCGCCCTCTCGGCTCGTCCCGCCGTCTACATGGTATGGATCACTCTTTTTCTCTTGGCTGTCCTTTTTTATTCCCAGTCCCCCAAAGAACTGGCTCCCACAGAGGATCAGGGGATTATTTTTGGCATTTTGGAGACCCCGTCGAATGCCAGCATCGACCAAATGTCCCTCTTCTCGAAACAGGTCACTCAGGTTTTCCAAAGTCAACCTGAGACAGGATTTACGTTTCAGTTGACCAATCCGCAAGGCGGTATGGCGGGCATGGGATTGGTGCCATGGAGCGAGAGAAAGCGCACCGCCTTCGAAGTCCTTCCAGAAGTGCAAACCCAACTCAACGCCATTCCTGGCCTTGGGCTCTTTGCCGTGATGCCCCCCGCCCTTCCCGGTGGTGGTGATTTCCCAGTTGAGATCGTTATCACTTCCACCGCACCGGCCGAAAAGATTTTGGAGTTTGCAAACATCCTGCAGGACAAGGCCGCCAAGAGTGGATTTTTTGCATTTCCTCCCATCATTAGCTTGAAATACGACCAACCCCAATCCGAGTTCACCATTGATCGCGACAAGGTAGCTGCACTCGGATTAAACCTCGCGGATGTTGGCGCGGATATTTCGGCCGCGGTCGGCGGACACTTCGTGAACCGATTCAATATCGACGGCCGCAGCTATAAAGTGATCCCCCAAATCAGTCGCTCCAATCGCCTCAACCAAGAGCAAATCCTCGACCTTCAGATTCGCGGTTTGGGTGAAAAACTTATTCCCCTCAGCACCGTCGCCACACTTCGCAATAGCACGGAACCCCGCTCGCTCCCTCGCTTTCAACAAATGAACGCCGTCAAAATCAGCGGCGTTGCCATACGCCCACTCGACGAAGCCTTGAAATTTATGGAAACCGAGGCCGCCAAGATTCTCCCAAGCGGATACTCGCTCGACTACACGGGCGAATCCCGCCAACTCCGCCAAGAGGGATCCTCGAAATTCCTTATCACGTTTGGCCTTGCGGTGATGATCATTTTTCTCGTTCTAGCGGCACAATTTAACAGCTTTCGGGACCCCTTCATCATCCTCCTTGGCTCGGTACCAATGGCGATGTTCGGCGCGCTTCTTTTCACCTTCCTCAAGATGCCCGCTCCCGATATGCCGTTCTGGACAAACGGTTGGACAACGACCCTCAACATCTATTCTCAGATCGGCCTCGTGACCCTCATCGGCCTCATTGCTAAAAACGGAATTCTCATTGTCGAGTTTGCGAACCAGCTTCAAAGACAGGGCCTCCAAAAAATCGATGCTGTTCGAAGCGCCGCACACACTCGCCTTCGCCCGATTGTGATGACGACGATGGCCACGGTGCTCGGCCACTTTCCCTTGGTGCTCGTGACTGGGGCTGGCGCACAGGCGCGCAACTCGATCGGTCTCGTCCTGGTAGGCGGCATGGCGATCGGCACGATCTGCACCCTCTTCATTGTTCCCTCGCTCTACATGCTCATCGCGAAGCAACAAAATGCTCCAACCCCGCCTCCAACGGAGGCCTGACGGGATTTAAAGTGGCTCGAACCGTGGCTTGAAAGCT
>JBILZC010000025.1:0-28033 GCA_044377415.1 Terrimicrobiaceae bacterium
TTTCTCCTTATCTGCCATTTAATTAGCCTCATATTTCTTAGCTAATTAATCTTAATATCGATTGCGTCGATTGGTTCGCCTGGGCAAGCATCGCTGTCCCAGCTTGCTGCAGGATGTTGAAGCGGGCCAACTGCGCACTCTCACTTGCCACATCCACATCGATGATCCGGCTGTTTGCTGCTTCTAGGTTGATCTTATTCACAGACAACATATCTGCCGCAAACGTCAGTCGGCTTTGCTCTGCTCCGTTGGTAGAACGCAGTGTGGCCAGACTTTGTATTACCGCTTGGATTGTGGTAACCGCATTTTGGGCTCCCGTATTCGAAGCAATGCTCATTCCTGTTGTTGCGCTCGTTCCAACAGTCGTACTAAGTGAATTCAAATCGGACTGGGTGATACCAACGCTTTGGGCTCCATCGTGGGATGTCACCACTGCCAATGTTGTACCTGCTGATCCGGCCACACTGAACAAACTGATTCCATTGAACTTCTCGCTCAGCATCAAGTTGAGCTGCCCCTTCAATTGCGTGAGCTCCGTGCTGTAGAGTGCCAGATCGCTTGTCGATTTGGTCACGTCTTGCGCCAAGGTGGCCAACTCCGACATGCGGCTCAAAACACCATCTGCCGATTTGAGTACTCCGTCTTGGGTTTGCAAGATGGCGATAGCATTACCGACGTTGGCTTGCGTCGCTTCGGTCCGGCGGATCGAGGCGCTCATTTTCATCGACACGGCTAATCCGCCGGCATCGTCGAAGGAAGAGTTGATACGGGAACCGCTTGAAAGCCGCTGAAGGCTTCTCTGCAGGTTAACGTTCGAGTTACTGAGGTTGTAGCTCGCCATCGAGGCGGCTGTATTGGTGTTGATGACTACTGACATATCCGTTGTCTTTCTATTGCAGATTCCGTTCTGCTGTCGGGCCGCTTTGGTTCACTGTTCGACCTCAGTGTTTGGGGGAGGTCCCCCTGTTTTTCTAAATGGTGGTTTGGGTTTTAATAGGTTGAATCCTCGGCTGGGGCGGGGGGCATCCCCCCACCCCAAGGGCCTGAGCTTCTCTATCTTTAGCTAATGAGACGAAGGATCGATTGCGTCGATTGGTTCGCCTGGGCAAGCATCGCTGTCCCAGCTTGCTGCAGGATGTTGAAGCGGGCCAACTGTGCACTCTCACTCGCCACATCCACATCGATGATCCGGCTGTTTGCTGCTTCTAGGTTGATTTTGTTCACAGACAACATATCTGCCGCAAACGTCAATCGACTCTGCTCTGCTCCATTGTTGGCGCGTAGTGTGGCCAAGTTTTGAATCGCTGTCTGGATTGTCGCAATGGCGCTTGTCGCATTCGCATTCGTGGTAATGACCATTCCACTCGTTGCGTTTGCTCCGACGCTTGTGCTGATGAAATTCAGATCGGATTGGGTGATTCCAATGGTTTGGACTCCATCGTGGGAGGTGACAACTGTCAAATTGATCGCATTTGTTCCGACATCCAATCCAGTTGTTGTGCCAGATTGGAACAAACTGATCCCATTGAACTTCTCGCTCAGCATCAGGTTAAGTTGTCCCTTCAATTGCGTGAGCTCCGTGCTGTAGAGTGCCAGATCGCTTGTTGATTTGGTCACGTCTTGCGCCAAGGTGGCCAACTCCGACATGCGGTTTAAAACACCATCTGCCGATTTGAGTACTCCGTCTTGGGTTTGCAAGATGGCGATAGCATTACCGACGTTGGCTTGCGTCGCTTCGGTCCGGCGGATCGAGGCGCTCATTTTCATCGACACGGCGAGTCCGCCGGCGTCGTCGAAGGAAGAATTAATACGCGAACCGCTAGAGAGACGCTGAAGGCTTCTCTGGAGGTTAACGTTGCTGTTGCTGAGGCTGTAGGCCGCCAAAGAGGAGGCTGTATTCGTATTAATGACTACTGACATATCCGTTGTCTTTCTTTTGCAGATTCCGTTCTGCCATCGGGTCGCTTTATTTCACTGTTCGACCTCAGTTTTTGGGGGAAGTCCCCCTGTTTTTTCTAAATGGTGGGTTGGATTTTAATAAAGGCCCATTGCTTGGAGCGGGAGGGTATCCCCCGCCCCAGGGGCCTTAGTTTGTTTTTAGCTAATCAGACGAAGGATCGATTGCGTCGATTGGTTCGCCTGGGCCAGCATTGCTGTGCCAGCTTGCTGGAGGATGTTAAAGCGGGCCAACTGTGCACTCTCACTCGCCACATCCACATCGATGATCCGGCTATTTGCTGCTTCCAGGTTGATCTTGTTCACTGACAGCATGTCTGCCGCAAACGTCAATCGACTCTGCTCTGCTCCATTATTGGCGCGTAGTTCCGCGAGATTTTGTATTGCAGTCTGAATTGTCAGAACAGCAGCTTGCGCACTAGTATTTGAAGTAATGTTAAGCGCGTTCGCTGAACTTGAGTCTGTTATATTGTAAGCGATGGCATTCAAGTCGGCTCGGGTGATTCCCACCGTTTGAGCACCATCATGTGATGTCACCACGACAAGGGTGTTGCCGCTCGTGCTTGTATCAATGGCCGTATTGATTGTGGCCCCGCTTGCCGCACCTTGGTGAAACAAAGTGATTCCATTGAACTTCTCGCTCAGCATCAAGTTGAGCTGTCCCTTCAATTGCGTAAGCTCAGTACTGTAGAGCGCCAAATCGCTTGTCGATTTCGTCACATCTTGCGCCAAGGCTGCCAACTCTGACATGCGGCTTAATACCTTGTCGGCCGATTTGAGTACTCCGTCTTGGGTCTGAAGGATGGCTATCGCGTTTCCAACATTGGCTTGCGTTGCTTCGGTCCGGCGGATCGAGGCGCTCATTTTCATCGACACGGCGAGTCCGCCGGCATCGTCGAAGGAAGAATTAATACGGGAACCGCTGGAGAGACGCTGAAGGCTTCTCTGGAGGTTGACGTTGCTGTTGCTGAGGCTGTAGGCCGCCAAAGAGGAGGCTGTATTGGTGTTGATTACTACTGACATATCCGTTGTCTTTCATTTGCAGATTCCGTTCTGCCGTCGGGCCGCTTTGCTTCACTGTTCGACCTCAATGTTTGGGGAATGTTCCCCCTGCTTTTCTAAATGGTGGGTTTGCGTTCAATCAAATGAGGCGGGGATTATTCCCCGCCCCATCGGTTCAGTTTATTAATTGCTGATGAGTCGAAGGATCGATTGCGTCGATTGATTTGCCTGGGCAAGCATTGCTGTGCCAGCTTGCTGCAAGATGTTGAAGCGGGCCAATTGCGCACTCTCACTTGCCACATCCACATCGATGATCCGGCTGTTTGCTGCTTCCAGGTTGATCTTGTTCACAGACAACATATCTGCCGCAAACGTCAGTCGGCTTTGCTCTGCTCCATTGTTGGCGCGGAGTGTGGCTAAGTTTTGAATCGCTGTCTGGATTGCCACAACAGCGCTTGTCGCATTAGCGTTCGTGGTAATATTCAGCGCATTTGCTGAGTTTGAGTTTGTTATGTCGTAAGCAATGGCATTCAAGTCGGCGCGGGTGATTCCCACGGTTTGAGCTCCATCATGTGATGTCACCACTACAAGGGTGTTGCCGCTTGTGCTTGTATCAATAGCCGTATTGATTGTGGCCCCACTTGCCGCACCTTGGTGAAACAAAGTGATTCCATTGAACTTCTCGCTCAACATCAGGTTGAGCTGACCCTTCAATTGCGTGAGCTCCGTGCTGTAGAGTGCCAAATCGCTTGTCGATTTCGTCACATCTTGCGCCAAGGCTGCCAACTCTGACATACGGCTCAAAACACTATCGGCCGATTTGAGTACTCCGTCTTGGGTCTGAAGGATGGCTATCGCGTTTCCAACATTGGCTTGCGTTGCTTCGGTCCGGCGGATCGAGGCGCTCATTTTCATCGACACGGCGAGTCCGCCGGCATCGTCGAAGGAAGAATTAATACGGGAACCGCTAGAGAGACGCTGAAGGCTTCTCTGGAGGTTAACGTTGCTGTTGCTGAGGCTGTAGCTTGCCAAGGAGGCAGCTGTATTGGTGTTGATGACTACTGACATATCCGTTGTCCTTTTACTAATGCAGATTCCGTTCTGCCGTCGGGCCACTTTGGTTCAGTGTTTGACCTCACTGTTGAGCTTATCGCTCTAGGTTCAATTATCGGCACCCTTCCATGCACCTTTAGAACTTTTTTTTGAAAGTTGTGAAGAGAAGCTCTTGATCTAAGATTGGTGGGGCTCCCCAACCTTCTTAGCCTCATTGCTGGGAAATAGGGATCTAGATGCCCTCCTCGAACGTAGTTTTTGGCATGAGCAATATTCTAATCACAGGCGCCACCAGCGGCATTGGGCATGAACTAGCGGCACGCCTCATCGCCCGGGGAGATAGTGTTTTTCTTACCGGTCGGTCCTCGGAAAAACTCCAAAATTCCGGAGCTCCCCACCTGACTGCCGATCTTACAACTCCCGGTGCAGCGGAGAAAATCGTGAATGGAGCCGTGGATGCCATGGGCAGCATTGATGCCGTGATCCACTGTGCCGGCATTGGTCTCATCAAGCCAGCAGCAGAGACCACGGATGCGGAATTCACCCATGTAATGAATGTCAATACCCGCGCGACATTTCTTTTGGCCAGGGAATCCTGTCGCGTGATGGCCGCCACTAAAAAAGGCCTCTTCATTACGATTCCCGGCATCCTAGGAAAGGCCCCCATGCGCAATGCCTCGGCCTACGTGGCCAGCAAATACGCGGTTACCGGCATGATCAAATGCTTCGCTCAAGAATACCAACGCAGCGGAATCCGCTTCTGCCTCTTCCACCTTGGCGGAGTGGACTCGCCTTTCTGGGACAACATCTCCATGGCGGTTCAGCGCGATAAAATGATTCCCGTTTCGACGGCCGCCGATCTCATTCTTCAAGCCATCGACGCGCCGCCTCACCTCGTCCTAAGCGAAGTCGTCATGCAACCCGAGAGCCACCAACTGATCTAGTTCGCAGCTCAAGGGGAATGGCATTGCGCAAGCTCACTGAGACCTGTTAATTGCCCCGACTATGCTTCACGCCGATTCCATCCATCGCTCCCTCCTCGTCTCGACGCGCAATGCTCACAAGGTTGAAGAAATTCGCGAGATTCTCAGCCCCCAATTTCTCATCTCAGACCTCTCCGCACTCCCCGGATTTCCCGAGGTGGAAGAAACGGGAGCCACATTTCACGAGAACGCCGCCATTAAGGCCCTCGCCGCTTCGGCGCGTTTTGAGGGGTTGGTCATCGCGGATGATTCTGGGCTCGAGGTCGATGCCCTAAACGGCGCCCCCGGTGTACGATCTGCTCGCTTCTCAGGGGAGTCCGCCACCGATGCCTCGAACCGCACTCTTCTGCTGGAAAAACTACTTTCCGTGCGCGGTCAAGCGCGGTCTGCCCGCTTTCGTTGTGTGATTGCATTGGCGCGAGACGGCAAGGTTTTGGCGAACTTCAGCGGCAGCGTGGAGGGGGTGATCATTCCTCAGGAAAAAGGAACTGGCGGATTCGGATACGATTCTCTTTTTATACCTGAAGGCTACTGCGAAACCTTCGCCCAACTCGGTGCAGACATCAAAAACACACTCAGCCACCGCGCTCGTGCTTTGTCAGAATTGAAAAACTGGCCGAATTGGGACCGCCCATGACTCCGCTTTGAATCATCGCATAAATAAACTCACCGCGGGGCCCTCTGCACTTCTGAGAGTGGGGAATATCCTTCTTTGGAATAAGAAAATATTTTTTTTCATTCTTCTGGCGTGCGTTTCCATGGCCCACGCGCAATGGAAGGCGGCACTGCCGGGTTGGAATTACGAGTTCCCGAAGGATCACGGGAGCCATCCGGATTTCAAGACGGAGTGGTGGTATTTCACAGGCAATGTTCGCACGCAAGAGGGCTTAGAGTTTGGTTACCAACTCACCTTTTTTCGCCAAGGCATCATCGAACCTCAATCCATGATTCCGAAGTCCCGCTTCATTCAGCGGGATATGAAATTCGCTCATTTTGCTGTTTCGGACATTTCTTCAAAAAGATTCCGCCATTTTCAAAAACTCTCCCGTGGAGCCTATGGTGAAGCCGGTTTCGATGACGGAGATCGTTTGGCATGGATTGATAATTGGTCTTGCGAGAGAACGGGCGATCATTCCTTTCGGTTGAGGGCAGCGGACACCGGAGTCACGTTGGATTTACTTTTGGAATCTCCACGAGCCCCTGTAATCCATGGGAACAACGGAATCAGCCAGAAGGCGGAAGGAGCTGGCCGCGCCTCGCACTACTACTCGCTCACCCGCATGGAAACGAAGGGATCTATCGAAATCGATGGACGGCAACACCTGCTAAAGGGGGAGACTTGGTTCGATCACGAATGGGCCACCAATCAACTCGCAGCCAACCAAACCGGATGGGATTGGTTCAGCCTCCAACTCGAAGACGGCAGCGATCTCATGCTTTTTCAAATCCGCACGAAAGAGGGTGGACGTGACCCGTATTCTTCAGGGACGCTTGTTTCGCAATCGGGTGAAAGTCAAAAAATCCACCATTCCGATTTTGACTTGGTGCCGGTCGATTGGTGGACGAGCCCCCATACCAAAGCCAAGTATCCGATTGCTTGGAAAATCTCGATTCCAAGTCGGAAACTAGATCTGACCGTTCGCGCCCGATTCCCAGATCAGGAATTAGCATTCCAGCCCTTCTCCTACTGGGAGGGGGCGGTGAGCGCCGAGGGCACAAGCCATGGCCAACCCGTCATAGGCAAAGGCTATCTGGAAATGACAGGTTACTCAGGACGCATCGTTGGCATGCAGGCCGATTAAATTACCTCAGCAGGATCAAGGCAACGCTTCACCGCTAATGAGGTCATCCATCGTTTGCCGTGCTCGGGCGAGATGAACTTGATCTCCATCGACCAAGATCTCGGGCAAGAGCGGACGCGAGTTGTAATTCGAGGACATCACGAACCCATAGGCTCCGGAGCTCAGAATCGCGATCCGTTCTCCGGGAGCAAGTGGGGGAATCCCTCGATCTTGGGCAAAAAAATCTCCACTTTCGCAGACTGGACCAACGACATCCATAATGACCGCTTGGTCCTTCGCTTGCTGTAGCGGGACGATTTCATGCCACCCTTCGTAAAGGGCGGGACGAATCAGATCATTCATAGCCGCATCGACGATGGTGAAGGTTTTTGCGGGCGTCTGCTTCACATATTGCACAGTCGAAAGCAGTGCGCCGGCATTGCCGACGAGGAAACGTCCAGGCTCAAAGAGAATCCGCAACCTGAGTGGCTTCAGTGCGGGAATGATCGCGGCTGCGTAGTCCTCGGGAGTCATGCGACGGGCTTGGTCGCCATGGTTCCACCAATCTCGAGATCCACTGCTGAGGGCTTCGTCGTAAACGATGCCGATGCCGCCGCCGAAATCGAAAAACTCGATATCGTAGGAGGCCTTCAGTTCGGTTACAAGCGAGGCGAGTTTGGCTGCCGCTTCGGCAAAGGGCCCAGACTCGAGAATTTGTGAGCCAATATGAGTCTGAACTCCTCGAATTTTGAGATGAGGGAGCGCCGCAGCCACCTTGTAAACTTCAAGGGCTCGGTCGATGCCGATTCCAAATTTATTTTTGCTTTTGCCGGTCGAGATGAACTTGTGTGTTTTTGCATCCACATCGGGATTCACTCGAATAGCCACGGGCGCCTTGAGCCCGAGTTCGCCGGCGACGTCATTGATCCGCTCGAGTTCGCCCTCGCTTTCGACATTGAAAGAGTAAACCCCCTCGCGAAGGGCATAAGCGATTTCCTCACGAGTCTTCCCTACCCCAGCGAAGGTGCAGCGGTCCGCGCGACCGCCCGCCTTCAGAACGCGAAACAACTCACCACCGGAAACGATATCAAATCCCGATCCGATTTTTGCCAGCAGGTTGAGCACGGCAATATTCGAATTTGCCTTCACCGCGTAGCAGACCAGATGGTCTAGCGGAGCCAAGGCTTGGTCTAGCCGGCGGTAGTTCTCCCGAATCGTCCCAGCAGAATAAACATACGCGGGCGTCCCGAACTCATCGGCGATCTGGTTCAGCTCAATCCCCTCGCAACGCAAGGAGCCATCAACATAGGAAAAGGAATGCACCGCGTGAAAATGGGTATCTTTTCGTCTCATGTCAACTTACAGAAACAATCCCGCAAATTCCTTTTCTCCTAATCTCGCCGCCTTGGAGATCTTATACCGCGAAGGTTTTTCCGTCTGGTCAACTCGAGCAAGGGTCGCTAGGATTTTTCCATGGCAAGAAATGTATTGGGTGGCGAATTGGAGCCCTGTTGTTACTCACCGCTGACGGGATTTTTTCGGGATGGATTTTGCCATACCGGCCATGGAGATGTGGGTATTCACACCGTGTGCGCGATCATGACTGCGGAATTCCTTGAGTTTTCCCTCTTGCGTGGGAACGACCTCATCACCCCGCGCCCAGAATATCAATTTCCCGGACTCAAACCCGGCGACCGCTGGTGCATTTGCGCCAGTCGTTGGAAGGAAGCTTGCGATGCTGGGGTGGCCCCGCAGGTCCAACTCAAATCCACGCATGCCTCGACGTTGGAATTTGCCACCATCGAAGAGTTGCAGGCCTCCATTCAGGACTAATCAACGATACGAGCGGGACGCACTCCGAGCGTTATTTCGATCGACCACGTTGAGATTTTTTCCCAACCTTTGGAGAACAAAGGTGTTATTGTCACCATAGCGAGTCCAGGGTCCCTCGGGCACATCTCTGGCATCTACGAATTTCCAATCGCACACATCCTTCCCTGCCATACCAAGATAGTCCCGAATGGCAGGTGAGACATCCAGCCCAGCCCCTTGGTTGAGATTTGGCTTAGGTCTCTCTTTTCCAAACACATAATTAAAGTGATCAGTGCGAAATGGACCGCAATCTTCCCATTGAGCGTAAGCGACACGTCGCCCGTGCTGAATAGCCACCCAACGCCCTTTGCAAACGGATTTCCCCGCTTTTACAAAAGCATCGCGAAACCATGGGATGCCCTCTGACTCCGGCTTGGTGCGACCTTTAGTCACGTCGTTATAAGGAAGAGCGACGTAAAAAGGATTTTGGCGTGGAGTGAATCTCTTGGGTAACAAGCCATTGCGAGCACTTGGATCGGGATCATCGAAGCCCCCGAAACTTCTATGCCACTGGGGATCCCAAGAGCTTTTGTTATTCGGAACGGGGTTATTGCGGGTGGGACGTTCCCCAACCCAGAAGACCGTGGTGACAATATCGCGCTTCCATTGGTAGCGACTCGAAACGGTGGAACTCGGGCTGGAAACAACCGGTGGCTCGACCTTCAAAATGGCTTTTTCTCGAAGCGCGAGGGCCATTTTTTCAAAATCCGAAGAAGCGGCAGCGAAGGCGTTTGCCTTCACAAATGCAAAAACGGCTAGAATGAGGAGGATTCTTAAGGAGGCCATTACTTGGAACTCAGTACTATGACCCACCGATTGGATGCCTGCAAATGAAAAGTCCCGATATGAAAAGTCCCGATAGCGCAAGTTGCCTGCTGGAATTTTCTTCTTCAGAATGTGCGTGTCATGCCCGATGGGGTTGATTTTAATCCCTCCCCACATGTCTCGCATTTTACCATGGCTACTATCGGTGTTGAGCGGCGTACTGCTCGGTTTGTGCTATCCACCTTGGGGCTGGGGGGATCTTTGCTGGGTCGCACTCGTGCCATTGATTTGGGCGATTTGGTTTTTAGCCCCCTCGCGCAGTGACTGGCGGCGCGTCGCTGGGCTGGGCTATGCGTGCGGGTTGGTATTTTTTGCGATTTCCGCCTCCTGGCTCACCACGCTCACTTGGCCTGGAACGTTGCTGCTTGTGCTCTACTTTGCCGTTTATATCGCAGTATGGGCCTTGGTCGCACACGCATTGAAGCCTACGGCGGGTGAAGATGCCTGGCTCCACTCGTTGCACAATCTGCGGGTTTGCATCCTCAGCGCGGCCGCATGGGTGGCGATGGAATGGCTTCGAGGGATCATCTTCCCGGCATTCGGATGGAACGGACTCGGCATTGCCCAACACAAAAATATCCCACTCATTCAGATTGCGGACATCACCGGCGTAGGTGGAATTTCTTTTTTGGTGGCGATGACGAATCTCATGCTCGCCGCCACGATCAAGCGCTTGATCATGGAAATCGGACGCGGCGCACGCCGTCCCCACTACGATTTTGCAATCACGCTTGCCCTCGTCGCCCTCGCTTGGATCTACGGACTGCGTTCAATATTCCAACCCGCTCCAGAAAGCACGGAAATGACCTTCGCTGCCGTACAGGCGAACATCCCCCAAGAGATTAGGAATAATCCCGCCCTCGAATTCGATGTACTGGAGATTTACAAAAACCAGACCCTTTCTGCGATTGCCATGCAGCCAGATCTCATCCTCTGGCCGGAATCCTCAACGCCGAATCCCCTGCTCGGTCATCAGATGACATGGGATCTGGTTCGCGGTCTCGCCCAGCAGCACAAGGGCGACCTCCTACTTGGCACCATGCATTGGGGCGAGGACGGGGACTTCAATTCCATCGCCCTCCTTACGGATCAAGGAAAAGAGGCCCAACTCTATCACAAAATCCATCTAGTCCCCTTCGGCGAATACGTCCCATTGCGGGAGGAATTCCCTCTTCTCTCCAAGATCGTGGGCGATCTGGTGCCGTCGGATTTTGATCCCGGCACCGAATACAAAATCCTCAATATGGAGGCGAAGCCAGTCAAACTCGGGCCGCTCGTTTGTTTTGAAGACACTCTTGGCGATCTCGCCCGCCACTTTGCTCTCAAGGGCGCCCAGCTTTTTATCGTAGTGACTAATGATGGATGGTTCCTCAAAAGCGCCGGATCATCCCAACACTTGCAAAATGCCGTTTTCCGATGTGCCGAGACGAAGATTCCCATGCTGCGCGCTGCAAATACCGGGGTCACCTGCGCCATCGACCGCCATGGAGTGGTTCGCGAAACCCTTCGCGATGACGATGGCAGCACATTCATGCAGGGCGTCCTTTTCGGCAAAATTCCCGTTCCCACCCATCCGCAGCCCACTTTCTACGCGCGACACGGAGAGATTTTTTCTATCCTTTGCTTCTCCCTATCAGTCGTTTGGATTACATTCACCCTCATCACTCGCTTAAAATCCAAAAAATCCGCTTGTTCGAACCCATCGGAAACGAAACCCTTCGCACCATGAAAATCCTCGTTAACGTCATGCCAAAACCATCTGTCCTCGATCCGCAAGGGGCCGCTACCGCCGAAGCCCTCAAGCATCTGGGCCTCGCCGGAGTAGGCCGCGTGCGCATCGGCAAGGTCGTAGAAATCGAACTTCCCGACAACACCGAGGAATCGGAGATCCACCGCGTCGCCCGCGAACTCCTTTCCAACCCCGTCATCGAGGACTACTCGATCACTAAATAATGAAATTCGCTGTCATCCGCTTCCCTGGCTCGAACTGCGACCAGGACTGCGTTCTCGCACTCAACGCCCTTCCCGGCGCCTCCGCCGACTTTGTCTGGCACAAGGACACCTCGCTTTCTGGATTCGATGCCGTCGTCGTTCCCGGCGGCTTTTCTTATGGTGACTACCTCCGCTGCGGAGCCATCGCCAGCTTCTCCCCGATCATGCAAGCGGTGAAAAGTTTCGCCGCATCCGGCGGGACTGTCATCGGCATCTGCAATGGTTTTCAGATCCTCTGCGAAAGCGGACTCCTCCCCGGCGCGCTCGTGCGCAACAAAGGCCTCCACTTCGTCTGCAAACACCAACACCTCCGCGTGGAATCCACCAATTCGCGATTCACTCGATCTGCGACCAAAGGCCAAGTCCTCAACATCCCCATCGCCCACGGCGAAGGCTGCTACTTCGCTGACGACGCTACCCTCGCCGCCCTCAACGCGAACGACCAAATCCTCGTCCGCTACTGCGACGACCAAGGCCAAACCACCGAAGCCTCAAACCCGAACGGCTCCCGCGAAAACATCGCCGGCATCTGCAACGAAGCCCGAAACGTCTTCGGCCTCATGCCCCACCCCGAACGGGCCTGCGACCCCGCCCTCGGCAGCACCGACGGATTAGTGATCTTCGATAGTTTGTTGAAATGTTAACCACAGCCGACCAAAGGGAGACAGACTGCCGCAGGCAGCCCCTCTGGGGCGAGCGAAGCGAGTCAAAGGACACAATCGAGCACCGTGGCAGGTGCGAGATGGAGCAACCGCAGGTTGGCCCGGAGGGCGAGGGAGCGGGAGCGGGAGCGCCCGAGTCAAAGAGCACGGAGGAGTTTGAAAACAACTCACTCACGAACGCTATTATTGGGGCGGCCATCACAGTGCATAGGGAACTCGGACCGGGCCTTCTTGAGTCAGTTTACGAGAAATGCCTCGCCCTAGAATTAACCCGATCGGGACATCAAGTCGCCGCTCAAAAAGAAATCCCGCTCACCTACAAAGGCCTGAATCTCGAGAGCGGTTTCCGTGCCGATCTTATCATCGAAAACAAAGTCCTCATCGAGCTCAAATCCATCGATCAACTCATGCCTGTCCACACAGCCCAAGTCTTGACCTACCTCAAACTCACCGGCCTCCGAACGGCGCTCCTTATCAATTTCAATGTCCAACTTCTCAAAAACGGCATCAAACGCCTTTCCGTTTAAAAAAACTCTTCTTCTCCTCCGTGCTCTCCGTGTCCTCCGTGGTTAAAAATTCTTCCAATATGTCCGCCATCACACCCGAAATCATCTCCAAACACGGCATTACGCCTGACGAATACGAACGCATCCAAGGCATTCTCGGACGCGAACCCAACCTCACCGAACTCGGCGTTTTCTCCGTCATGTGGAGCGAACATTGCTCCTACAAAAACTCAAAGCTCGAGCTGAAAAAATTTCCCGTCACCGGCCCCCGCGTGCTCGTGAAGGCAGGCGAGGAAAATGCCGGCGTCATCGACATCGGCGATGGATGGGCCATCGCATTCAAGATGGAGAGCCACAACCACCCGAGCGCCATCGAGCCATTCCAAGGCGCGGCCACCGGAGTTGGCGGGATCATTCGCGACATCTTCACCATGGGCGCCAGGCCCGTTTTCTCAATGAATTCCCTCCGCTTCGGAGACATTCGTGGAGACTCGAAACAATCCGCCACCAACCGCCGTCTCTTCGCGGGTGTGGTGAGCGGCATCGCCCACTACGGAAATTGCATCGGCATCCCGACCATCGGCGGCGAGGTCTATTTCGACGACAGCTACTCGGGAAATCCGCTCGTCAACGTCTTCTGCCTGGGCATCCTCAAGCACGAGCAAATCGCCCGCGGAGCCGCCAAGGGCGTGGGTAACCCTGTATTCTATGTCGGCGCCGAAACGGGCCGTGACGGCCTCGCCGGTGCCGCCTTCGCTTCGCGCGAACTCACTGAGGAATCCAAGGAAGACCGCCCCGCCGTGCAAGTCGGTGACCCCTTCCGCGAAAAACTCCTCCTCGAAGCCTGCCTTGAACTTCTCGCCAGCGGCTGCGTTGCTGGCATCCAAGACATGGGCGCCGCCGGCCTCACCTGCTCGACCTGCGAAACCGCCAGCCGTGGCGGCACAGGCGTTGAAATCGACGTCAACCTCGTGCCGAAACGCGAAACCGGCATGACGCCTTACGAAATCCTGCTCTCCGAATCTCAGGAACGCATGCTCGTCATCGTCAAAAAAGGCGAGGAAGACAAAGTCCGCGCCATCTTTGAAAAATGGGACCTCCCCTACGCTCACGTCGGCATCGTGAATGATGACGGAATGATGCGCGTTCGCGAAGGCAACGAAATCGCCGTCGAAATCCCGGCCCGCCAACTCGCTGACGAAGCCCCGCTCTACTCCCGCGAAGCCGCTCCGAAAAAAGCTGTCGAACCACTCGACCTCGCCAGTGTTCCCGAAGCCGATCCGATCGCCGCTCTCGAAACCCTCCTCGCCCATCCGAGCATCGCTTCCAAGCAATGGGTCTGGCAGCAATACGACCACATGGTCCGCCTCGGCGCCACCGTCCTGCCCGGCTCGGATGCCGCCGTCTTCATCGTCCGCGAGGCCAATAAAATCCTGGCCGCTTCGACCGATTGCAACGCCATCTATTGCAAACAAGATCCCCGCGAAGGCGGACGCATCGCCGTCGCCGAGGCCGCGCGCAATATCGCCTGCACCGGCGCGATCCCTCTCGCCGTCACGGACAACTTGAATTTCGGAAATCCCCACAAACCCGAAAATTTCCTCCAACTCCGCGAAGCCATCGAAGGCCTCGCCGAAGCCTGCCGCGCGTTCGACACACCCGTCACCGGCGGCAACGTGAGTCTTTACAACGAATCCCCCGCTGGAGCCATTGACCCCACCCCCACCGTCGGCATGGTCGGCCTCGTGGAAAAAGCCGAGCACATCACCACCCAAGCCTTCAAAGCCGCAGGCGACATCATCATTCTCATCGGCGAACCCGGTGACGAACTCGGCGCATCTCACTACCTCCTCGCCGTCCACGGACGCAAAGCCGGCGCCCCGCCGCAACTCGACTACGCCAAAGAACTCGCCGTCCAAAACGCCGTCCGCGACATGATCCGCGATGGTATCATCCGCAGCGCCCACGACTGCTCAGAAGGCGGCCTAGCCGTCAACCTCGCGGAATCCTGCATGGGTGGGAATCTCGGAGCCAAAACCGCAATCCCCGGCACCCGCGCCGACGTCGCCCTCTTCAACGAAAGCCAATCGCGCATCGTCATCTCCGTCTCGCCCGAAAACGCCTCCAAGGCCGAGGACTTCCTCAAATCCCGAAAAGTCCCCCACTCCCGCCTCGGCACCGTCACCGCAGATCCATCCCTCTCCATCCAAGCTGCGGGCAAGCCCTTCACCTGGCCAATGGAAAAACTCCGCACCCCATTCGAAAAAACCATCCCATCGTTGATGAGCTGCGAAAAGTAGGCGCGCCGACGTCCCCGTCGGCCCACCAACAACCGTGAAAAACACTCCATCCCCCGCAGAAGCCAACGCGGACGTTGGCGCTCCGAAAGAGTGGTATTCGCGGGGATATCTCCCACACCGCGACGCAAAAGAACTCCTCCAAGCCGTCACCTTCAGGCTGGCCGACAGCCTACCACACGAAAAACTCACGCTACTGGAAGAGGAGTTGTCGAACCTCCCCGAAAACCAACGCTCCACACACCGGCGCAAAAAAATCGAACAGTGGCTCGATGCCGGCATGGGGTGCTGCGCCCTGCGCCACCCGAAATTGGCGGAGCAAATGCGAGACTCCCTCCTGCACTTCGACGGCCTGCGTTATCAAGTCCACGCGTGGTGCATCATGCCAAACCATGTGCATGTGCTCATTGAAACGCTCACTCCCATCGCCCGAATTGTCCAAGGTTGGAAATCCGTCACCGCCCGCTGGGCATTGGCCCGCAACGAAGAGCTAAAACTTGGCATCCCGCACACAAACCACCTCTGGATGCGTGACTACTGGGATCGATACATCCGGAACGACACGCATTTCGAAAATGCCGTGCTCTATATCCACCAAAACCCCGTCAAAGCGGGCTTGTGCCAACTCGCCGAGGATTGGCCCTGGTCCAGCGCCGGAATGCCGAGGTCCTGCTCGGCAACCACGCCCTCCTCGGCCAACGAGGACGTTGGCGCTCCCAGTTCCTCGTGAAAAATTTTAAAAACTTGAAATCTGTGAAAATCTGCGAAATCTGTGGATAAAAATTCCCCTATGAAACCCGCCATCACAGCCGGTGAAATTCTTCTCGAGGACTATCTCATTCCCATCGGCATTTCCCAAAACGCCCTCGCGCGAGCACTCGGCATCAGCCCGCGAAGCATCAACGAAATCGTTCTCGGTCGCCGCAGCATCACTCCCGAAATGTCCCTCAAACTTGGCAAATTTTTCAAACAAAGCGCCCAGTTCTGGTTCAACATTCAAACCACCTGCGATTTCCGCCAATTGCTCAAAAAAGAAAAGCAAATCACCGCCAATGTCAGCAAGGACCACACCGAGTTGGCGGCTTGAGCTTCAATGATAAACTTTCTGCTGCGAGACCCATTTTCAAGATGTGTGGATATGTGGGACCGCCCTCTTTTCTGCAATTTGTATTGCTGATCATCGCGTTGGGCAAGGAGGTCGAGCAGGGCTTTTTCGGTTGCGGAGATCATTTCGATGAAGCGCAAATGATAACGGATAGCGTCGGCTCGCAAATGAAAAATAAGCCGATTTTGTGTCGGCTGCGCTGCGGAAAATCTACACCTGTCAGCGCAGGAGCCGCTTTTTCAAATCCGCTGGAATGACGGTTGAAGATTGGACGAAAAGCCGTGCCGCGTTGGGATCGTTTTTTTTCCAATTGCCCACAATGCGTTGTATGGAGCCGCTTCGCTTGGCGGGATCGGAAATCCTCGTGGCCCACTGGGCGGCGTTGGCCGGATCCGAGTTGGCGATCTGGACACTGAATGCAGCCGTGGCAGTGTCGCGTGTTTGAGCCTCCCCGATGGAGCCGATCCATCGCGCCGCCGCTGCGGGGTTGGACTGAGCCCATGAGGTCGAAACCGCGGAGACGGCTTGGTTGCGGAGCGCGGAATTCGCGAAGGACGCGGCCCAAGTTGATGCGGCCCCGGGATCGAAAGCTGCCCAGCGCGAAGACACTCCACCCACCAAGGCGTCCGCATGAGGCCTTGCTGCCTCGCTCGACAGCCAGTTGGCCGCCGCCAAAGGATCCATGCTGGAAAATCTCTGCATGGCGGATTGGATAAAACCATTTTGTAGACTTGGGTCGGAAATGCTCTGCGCGTAGTCAAACGCGGAGCTCGGATCGCGAGCCACCCAATTTCCGGCGAGCTGGCGCAAGGCTTCGTTGCGCGTCTGCGGGGATTGCTGTTTCAAAATCCATGCACCGGTTGCTGCAGGATCCGTAACAGACCAGAGATTCACAATCTCGCGCGTTGCGGCAACTTGGAGGGGGCCAGTGAGCCCCTCAGCCCATTTCAAAGCGACATCCGGGTTCCCTTTGATAAAATTTTTCGCCACGGCGGTGGTTGCCACCGTCTGTGCCGAGCCCAAAGGCAGTGCATCGATCGCTCCGGACGCCAGCATAGGGTCGGTTGATGACCAAGTGTTGAAAATCTGCCCAATCGCCGTGTCCCTCGCGAGGGGGGAGTCGAGGTTTGCAGCCCATTGCGCCGCGCCGGCCGGGTCGGTTTTTGCCCAAGCGGCGGAGGCAGTTTGCAAAAGCCGTGGATTTCCTCCCTGGGCGACAGCATCGGCGGCAAATTGAGACGCCCCGATCGGATCAAGTTTGGCCCATCGGGCCACCAAAAATTGCTCCATTTCCTCTGTGGCCGCCGTCACCAGCATCCCATCCATCGCCTGCAGGCGGGCTTGAACCTCAGGAAGCGAGAGTTTCGCGATTTCGTTGGCTGGATTTGACTGTAAAGAGGGCTGGGGTTTGGGGGAAGCCTTGGCTGGTCGCTGCCCTTCTGGCGTGTCCTTCGGTGGAGTCAGGGCAATGGCTCGGTGGCTCAGGTTTTCGACATTTTCTGGAGTTCGTTGCGTCCCGAAAAGGGTGATAGAAGAGGTCTTCGAAAACGGGATTCCCGCGAGGTAGCCAGCACAAAAGCCCATCCCGCAGAATAAAAGAAAGAAGAGGGAGTTTTTCATGTGAGGAACTTGTTGAGTGTTACAATTTGGGGATTGTCACATCAAGAAAATGCGTGATTTGCGTAGACGAAAAAGACGTCAGTCCCACACATTCACATATTTTTCAAGGGACTATATTTTACTGAATACGAGGCGTCTCATTTTCACAGAAAACTAGGATCGATCCGTTGCTTAAAATCAGGATGAGTCGGGAGAAGTGATCCGCTCAAAATTGAACAACCCCAGTTGACTTTTTCACCCTCCTGCCATACTCAGTATGGCATGAAAATGACCATGCATATTGACGAGGATTTGCTCGACCGGGTCGTTAAGCGGTTTGCCTGCGCCAGTAAGACAGAGGCTGTCGAAATGGCCCTCAAGGAAATGGACCGGAAAGCCCGGTTCAGAGACCTCGTGAAATCCGGACTCGGCTTCAGCCCAGAGGAGTTGAAAAATGCCGTCAATCCCGATTACGACATTCCCGCCATGCGAGTCGCCGAACCTCTACCTGCCTACGGTTCCAAGAAAGCGGCCAAGGCCAAAAAATGAACTCTCCCGTGCTGGTGGACAGCAATATTTACATCGGACTCCTCCGCCGTGGCCTCGACCCCGCCGAAATCCTCGGCCACTGGATCGGCAATGGCGACCTTGCCACCTGCGGCATGGTCCGCCTGGAGGTCGAGCGCGGCCTGCGAATCGAAAAAATCCACCACCGAATGGCAGCCTTTTTTGATGTCCTGATCAACATCCCTACCACCAATAAAATCTGGAAAGAGTCCGCTGCCCTCGCCTGGTCGCTTGACCGATCTGGTATCACCCTCCCCTCGCAAGACATCCTCATCGCCACCTGCGCCCAAGACATCGGTGCCGCTATCCTCACCGACGAGAACCATTTTGATAATTTCGAAGGCCTCCAAATACTCAAACCATCTAAGGAGTTTGAGGGTTGGTGAAAACATTCAGATGCAGCACGCAAAAATACTTTTTGGATAACCACGAGGGGTAAATTGTCCTTATACCGAAAGGAACACGACACGCTGTAACGACATATAGAGCTTTTAAATTCAGATTTGTCGTTACAAAGAGTGCCTCTGCTCCTTAATGTCGTAACAAGTCGAGACCGATGCCAGGCAAACCTTTTCAATCCAAGCTAAAGCCTTACGAAACCGAGTTGAGGGGACTCCTCGCCTCGGGAGGTGGTTTTCGTGGCGCGGCGCAGGAGATCAATCGCCGGCATGGGTTGAATGTGAGCCACAACGCGGTTTTTTCCTTTCTGAAAAGCCGACCGGCACCACGAAGTGAGCGAGGCCTTTTTTACGAGGGGCTTCCAACCGATCTTCGCGATCAGCTTCTCAAGCGGCTTTCTGCCGAGTGGACTCATGAATCGACCGCCATCGAGGGCAATACCCTCACGCTTGGGGAGACTCACAAGGTGCTGGAACTCGGCCTAACCATCGGAGGCAAGCCGCTCCGGGATCATCAGGAGGTTTACGGTCACGCAAGAGCGATCGATTTGATCTACGACATGGTCGGTCGCGATCTCACTCGGGAAGATATCTTCGCGCTTCACAGGGCGATAATGCCGCTGTCTGCGGTGGACTCATTCAATCCCGTGGGCGACTGGAAAAAAGATTTCAACGGAACGACCGGCGTGGTGGACGGCAAGAGCGTTTATATGGAATACGCCGCGCCAAGCGATGTGCCGCGATTGATGGATCGATGGCTGACCGATTTCAACAAAACACGCCCAATCAATCGCCCCGCACAGGCCATCGCCGCCTATGTGCAGACGCATTTGATTTTCGTTCGCATCCATCCGTTTTTTGATGGCAACGGCCGCATGGCCCGACTGATTGCCAATATCCCAGTTCTGGCCACAGGCTTTCCACCAATCCTCGTGCCGATGTCACGCCGCGCGGAATACATCGATCTCCTCTGGCGTTACCAGAACGCCGTCGGCCGCATCGGTCACGGAAGTCGTCTTCTGCCACCCCATCCTGCCCTTCGCGAGTTTGAATCCCTGCTTTTGGAGGAGTGGCAAAAATCGACATCTCTCCTCGATGAAGCCCGCCAACTCGCAATGCAACGACGCTCCTAAGCGTCTTAATTTTTACCGATCAGAGAAACGGAGGGTTCCTTTTGTTGAAATTCGCTAATAGTTCATCTCCTCTGCATACGCTTTTCCGCTCGACATATGTCACTTGGCATATTATTTTGTGCATTATGGCAACAATGATACTAGATCGAGAGCATGTTTTTGACGATGCTTTGATGGATCGGGAGGTTCGTGCAGGACTGCCGGTGGAGCTTTTTTTTCGTTTGAGGGATGCGCTCGCTGTTCAACAAGAGACACTCTCAAGTGTGATCAGCGTGCCGATCCGAACGCTCATGCGCAGGAAGCAACTTGGAGAGCGGCTGAAATCTGACGAGTCCGAGCGGTTGTTGCGTTTAGCCCGGCTTCACATCCGCGCGGTTGAGGTTTTGAATGGCGTGGAAAAAGCTCGCCGGTGGCTCTTCTCGGCAAACCGGGCACTCGGCGGAAAAACACCTTTTGAGTTTGCATCCACCGAACCCGGTGCCCGTGAAGCGGAGAGGCTCTTGGGACGCATTGAACACGGAATATTTTCGTGAAAACAGTCTGGAGAATCTACAAAAGGCTGCTTCTTCGCAACGCCTTCTCTGGCGAAGGCGCTTCCACAAACGGCGGGCGATGGAATTCGCCAGGAACTCCCATGGTTTATACCGCCGAGTCGCAGTCCTTGGCTGCTCTGGAGATATTAGTGCAAACCGCTGATCCAAACGATCTCGTCGATTTGGATTATGTCGCGATCCCTGTGGAATTGGATGAGCGAATGATCGACGAGGCCGCAAAAATCCCAAGCGACTGGAGAGGCTATCCGGCACCGCACTCCACGATGAAAATTGGCGACCAGTGGGTCCGCACGAAGTCATCCCTCGCCCTTCGCGTGCCAAGTGCAATCATTCCCGCCGAGTGGAACTATCTCCTCAACCCAGCGCATCTCGATTTTTCAAAACTCAGCATCGGCAAGCCGTTGTCGTTTGACTTTGATAGCCGATTAGCTTTTAAACCTGAAAAACAGAAACGAATTTTTTAAAAAAACATCCGAACGAATATGTGTGTGAATGCGGGTGGCGAGGGGAAAAGTTTTTGCCCAGCAACAAATGCAGACCTCATAGATCGCATCAAAGAAATAGAAGCCGAGCTTCATGATCTGGAATATCGCAGGCAGGGATTGCTTGCAGAAATGCGCGAAATTTGCAGTCAAGAGAACTCTCCTGAATTGCCTCTCGGCAAAGGCGCGCCGGCGACCAATGAAGAAAAGGTCGATTTGTTCCTGAGCCTTTTTGGTGCTCGGCGGTCTGTTTATCCGAAACTTTGGATCAATCTGAAAAAGGGCTCAAAAGGGTATTCGCCAGCCTGCAGCAATGAATGGGTTCATGGTCTCTGTGAAAAACCACGCGTAAAATGCTCGGATTGCCCGAACCAGAATTTCCCACCGCTCGACCATGCGGCCATTCACTCGCACCTCATCGGACGCCACACCATCGGAACTTATGCGATCCGTGAGGACGATAGTTGTATTTTTCTGGCAGCGGATTTCGATGGCAATGGGTGGATGCAGGATATTGAGGCATACCGCCGCGCCGCTGAGCAAATGGGGATTTCTATTGTTATGGAGCGTTCGAGATCGGGCAACGGCGGGCATGCTTGGATTTTCTTTGCACGCCCCGTGCCAGCAGTTCTGGCACGCAGGCTTGGAACGCTCATTGTTGCTCGCGCTTCGTCGTTTCACCAGTGCATGAAGCTCTCGACCTACGATCGATTTTTCCCAAATCAGGATATGTGCCCCAAAGGTGGTTTTGGAAATCTCATAGCGCTACCGCTCCAGCACGAGCCTCGAAAATCGGGACACACACTTTTTCTGGATGAACAATTCGAGCCTGTTTCCGATCAGTGGGCGTATTTGGCAAGTTTCCCAAAAATCGATTTAGCTGATTTGAAGCGGCTTCTTGAAACCAGTTTCAGTCCCGAGAAAGACAGCGAACCAACGGAGTCTGTATCGCTAGATTTTGATGAGGCCGCATTGAATGTGATTCCGCAGGCCGTTCGACAAGGGGATTTCAAAGGAACGCTGAAATTGCTAAGGAAATCGCAAATCACCATTCCCCTTGCCGATCTCCCAACAACTCTTGGAGGGGCTCTCAAACGCCTCGGGACTATCGCCAATCCTGTCTTTTATGAAAAACAGCGCCTTCGTTTTTCAACAGCAAACATTCCGCGATTCATCTTCTGCGGAGAGGAGCATCAAGACAGATTGGTACTTCCGAGAGGAACCCTACATGACATCAAAAAGCTAGTTTCCAAGGCGGGCGGAAAGGTTTCAATCACTGACAGACGCCCCACTCCGGCAACGGCTGAGCTTTCCTTTACCGGCACTCTCACAGCCACTCAGATCGCTGCTGTGGAGGCCATGCTGGGGCACGATGAAGGCGTTCTTGTCGCGCCGCCGGGCGCTGGAAAAACCGTAATGGCCTGCGCGGCCATCGCTCAGCGAGGCTTATCCACATTGATTTTGGTTCATCGGAAACAGCTTTTCGATCAATGGAGCGATCGGCTTCAGAAATTTCTCGGGCTCTCAAAAAACGAGATTCATATTTTGGGCAAAGCACGCTACCCCGATGCTCCCGTGGCTCTCGGAATGTTCCCCACGCTGGCACGTTCGGAGTGTCCCGAGGCTCTGCTCGCAAAATATGGGCATGTCATCATCGACGAATGCCACCATGTGCCGGCGGCGTCTTTCGAAGCTGCGATGAAACGCTGCACCGCCCGCTACATTTTGGGATTAACTGCCACACCGAATCGAAAAGACGGATTGCAAAAAATCCTCTTTCTCCAATGCGGTCCCATCCGACACCGGATTGATCTCGACCACTCAGAAGAGCAGTCGAGAACGGTATTTGTTAGGGAATTTTCCCTACGCATCCCTACAGAGAAGGATCGCTTGCCGATTCATCAAATCTGGGAACATCTCATTCAATCCGGCGAAAGAAATCGTGCCATCGCATCGGATGTCACCTCCGCTCTCGCAGAACAAAGATTTTGTGCCCTACTCAGCGACCGCAAAGAACATCTCAGCACACTCGAATCATTGCTGCGCGATAAATTGCCGGAGGAAAGCATTTACCGAATCGATGGTTCAACTAATCAGAAACTGCGGACAGCCATTCTTGGTAATCTCCGATCGAGGGCGACCGAGGGACGACCATTCGTGCTTTTGGCGACGGCATCTTTGCTTGGCGAGGGTTTTGATATGCCGGAACTCGACACCCTTTTCCTTACCATGCCGATTTCCTTCAAAGGCCGGTTAATCCAATACGCGGGACGGCTACATAGGTTTTCGGAAAAGAAGAAGCCCGTCCGAATTTACGACTATGTGGAACCCGACCACCCACTCACAGCGCAGATGTATCGCAAGCGAAGAACGGCCTACCATGAAATGGGGTATTCGATTCAAATTATTGGCAGCGATTTAATGTACGAGTTTGAAACACAAACGAACACTTCCATACTTTGAAAACTAGGGCCCCGACATGAATGGCGCTAACTTAACGAATACCAGGGTAAATCCGGCTCCCATGGGGTGCATGGTCTCTTGTCCATGACATTTTTCAACGACTTGCACAGCTATTCCGAGATCGGATCCTGGAAAATCTTGGCCCGGAACCCCTGTATTCATCGGGAACCGCCCTTAAGTTAGTGCCATTCGACCCCGACATCGCTCCTAGAATCTAGTTTATAATATTAGCGAATTTACTTTCTGTAGATTTTTTGCTCACTCGAATTTTCCTCCACTCGAATGGAGAGGCGGTTTCGTTGTAGGCTTGGAGAAAGTTTTTAATGGCATCCACGAGCTGTTTGACGCTGCGGAAACTCGCCCCCTTCTACGCCGCCCGACTCAAGATGCTGAACCAGACTTCGATTTGATTGAGCCATGAGGCGTGGGTAGGCGTAAAATGAAAATGAACATGGGTATGTCGTTTGACCCAATGATGATCGGACTTCAATTTGTGAACGCTGAGATTATCGAGCATGAGGTGGATTTCCTTTCCTTGATGGCAGGCCGTCACTGAATCCAGAAATTGCAGAAATTCCTCGCGACGCTTTCTGGGAAAGCATCTTGCTTTGACTTGCACAGTAGCCACATTCAGGGCAGCGAAAAGATTTGTGGTTCCGTGCCGTTTGTATTCGTGGGCAAACCCGGTCATTGAACGTCCATCGGGCATTTTTAGCCATCCCTGCTGCCTTTCGAGGGCTTGAACGCAGGGCTTTTCATCCACGGAAAGAACAACCGCGTTGGCTGGCGCTCCAAGGTAAAGGCCAATAATGTCCACGCTCTTGGTGTCAAACTCCGGATCGGTTGAAATGCACCACGAGCGCCTTCGTTGCAAGCTGATGCCTAAAGTGCGCAATTCTTTCCAGATGCGGGCCGGAGCAACACCCAAGGCCTCACCAAGAGTGCGCCCGTTCCACTTCGCGTATCCAGGCGGGGGTTCCGAATCGATTTGCTTCAAGATTTGCTGCCGGAGAGGCTCGCCATCATTGTGGATTGCAGGGCGACCGGGTCGAAAATCGTCTCTCAAGCCCATTATCCCTTCGCTATCGAATCTCTCCCGCCATTTACTCACAGTGGCCGGGCGAGTCCGCATCATTGCGGCTATCTCAAGGTTGCTTTTGCCACGAGCCGCTTCCAGAATGATCCGAGCCCGGTCGGCATGGCGTCGTTGCGTGCGAGGGGCTCGGATGAGTTTTTCGAGTTCAGATTTCTCGGGTGCGGATAGATTGATTGGGGTGCATGAGCGGCTCATGAAGCTCAAAACAGTTCTTTCGCCTATTTTGTAAAGTAGATACTAGCACCGCAAATGGTGCGAAAGCACCTCGTGATAATTGATTGGGATGGCGCGCCGCCGCCGTCCGACTCCCTCGCCTGGCTTGCCGAGCCGTAGCTGCGCAGCGTGGAGGTTGGAGTCGCCTTTGCATCCCAGAAGCGGCGCTGTTGCGCCTTAAAATATGGGACACCGACGGCGCGGCGTCCCTACCAATTTCTCGAGGCGCTTTCGCAGCAATTTCCGCTCTCTTGTCTCAACTTTCCCACACCATCCAGATGCGCTTCAATTCCTGCTTGCTATGACTGCTTTTACGCTACAATTTTAGGCATCCCTTTTTACTGCTTTCGCCTTCATATGAGGGCGAGAGAGTTAAAACTTTCTCCGAAAAAGACATTAATCATCATGGCTAATCCAAACGTTACCGAACTCACCGACGCAAACTTCGACTCCTTCATCAAAAACGCGGGTGCTCCCGTACTTGTGGATTTTTGGGCCCCTTGGTGCGCCCCCTGTCGCATGCTCGGCCCGATCGTCGATGAGGTCGCCACGGAAAATGTCGGTAAATTCGCCATTGCGAAAGTCAATGTGGACGAGGCCCCCGAGGTCTCCGCGCAATTCGGCATTCGCAGCATACCCTCACTCATTTATTTCAAAGGCGGCGCGAAGCAGGAGCAATCCGTCGGGATTTCCAGCAAGGCCGAGATCGTGAATAAGCTCACCTCTCTAATCTAAGAGGAACTCAAACACATTCGGCAGCTCTTTAAAGTTCACGCACCCAGCACGTCCTGGATCTGTTCCCAGATCGGGGCCCGAGAGCACTTTGCCATACCACGGGTTCTTCACCGCTCGGGACGTTTAGAGGCTGTATTCACTGATTATTGGTCGCACGGTCTCTGGCGGAGCCTGGCGCGATTAACGCGTGCGAACCGCTTAACGAGTCGTTTTCACGAGGAACTGAGCGATGCGGAGGTTTATGCCTTCAATGCCACGGCGCTCAGGCAAGGTCTGGCTCAACGCTTCGCCAAACGCGACAACCCCTATGCTAATTACCTTCGCGTGGGCAGTCGATTTGGGCGCAATGTCCGCGCGGCACTCCGGAAACGTAAAGACCAGCATTGGGAAAATACAGTTTTTTTTGGATACGACACCGGCTTCTTTGAAGCGGCGGCATGGGCCAAAAACCGAGGTGCAGCCTGTGTCGTCGGCCAGATGGATCCCGCTCGCATCGAAGTGGAGATGGTCCGCGAGGAGGAAAAACTTTGGCCCGGATGGGCAAAGAAGCCCCTCATCGTGCCTGAGGAGTATTTCCTCTGGAGGCAATCGGAGTGGGCCTTGGCCGACATCGTCATGGTGAATTCGCAGTGGACACACGACGCTTTGCTCAAGCAAGGAGTGCCGGCGTCCAAGCTCGCCATTGTTCCGCTCGCTTATGAAGTCGATGAAACCAAGGTCCTCGGCCGGATCCCACTCAAGGAGGGCAATGACCCTTTGCGCGTCCTTTTTTTGGGTCAGGTCAATATACGCAAAGGTATCCCCTACTTGATCGAGGCTGCACGCCTGCTGAAGGGCGCCCCAGTCCAATTTGATATTGTGGGTCCTATTTCCATCGCCGATCAGTTTGTCGTCAGCGCGCCTTCGAATGTGAGGTTCCACGGCTCGGTCACGCGCGACAAAGTCCAGAATTTCTATAGTCAGGCCGACGTCTTCGTTCTTCCGACGATTTCCGATGGATTTGCGCTCACTCAGTTGGAAGCCATGTCGTATGGGTTGCCGGTCATCACGACTCCGAATTGTGGAGATGTGGTCAGCGACGGGATTGATGGATTCGTCGTTCCCGCTAGAAATGCCCCTGCGCTCGCAGAAGCGTTGCTCAAACTTGCAGAGGATCCAGAGCGACTCCAAGCGATGCGCGAGTCCGCACAGGAACGTGTCGCCGCATTCAGCCTAGATCAACTCGCCAAAGACCTTCGCCAACTTGAAGCCCGCCTCCCCCTCCGCCGGAACGAAGCGGATCTATCGGCACTGTAAATCCGTCACTTCTAAGAAGCGGCGGCACACCCACCTCGCCTCCGCGCGATCAAACAGGCCATTGGCTCGGACAGAAAAGCGTTCAGCGCTTCGTCTCGACGCGCAGCATCACTTCATTGCGACGCAGGAAGGCCAATGTCCATGGTGGGTCAAAGTAACCGCAAACCGGCTCCCCCTCAGCAACCAGCCCCTGACTTGATATCCAACTCTTCAAGAGAGCTAGTTTTTCCGACTCCTTATTCGAAGACCTTCCCCCGCTGAATCGCAGCACAGCAAAACGGCCGGCGGGGATTTTTTTGATCACGAGCGAGGAGTCCAAAGGCCTTGGTACAGCATCAATCGAGAACTCAGCAGGCATCACAAAGGACATAGTGCCCTTACCTCCGGCAATAAACACAGGGGTCGTCATAGCGATTTTCTGATTCGCTTGATTCTTGCCCGTGATGTAGCCGAAAAGTTTTCGAAAGCGCGTCGTTTCGTCTGTACCGGACTCCGACATGGAAGCCTCGACTATCGTCAACTCGGGATAGTCGCGAATCTCATAGTCTCCCTCGGACTGAACCACTGCGTAAGGCGCGGATTCATACCCCAGTCGGGACGTCTTGCAACCGGCAAGGGCGAGGACACCACCCACAACCAGAAGAAGCGAAACAAACAACGTCGAGTTCATGGGAACAGCCTAGCTCAATATCGCAAATACGCGAATTTCATCGCACGCAGGAACCGCATCGAGGAAAGTCAATGATATGCCTGAGAATCCACCAACGATGCGCCAACTCAAAAGCCGCGCCCAACTTGTCAAGCCGCTCATCAAGCTCGGAAAAAACGGCGCCTCACCGGAGTTCCTCACCGAGTTCACCTCGCTCCTCACTCGCCACCAACTCGTGAAGATCCGCTTTGAAGGTCATAAAGAGGAACGCAAAACCCTCTCCAAAGAACTCGCCACCACGACCGGATCGACTTTAGTCCAACAGGTCGGCCACACAGCCGTTTACCATCTCGGTGCAGTCGTGACAGAGTGAGCCGAAACATCCCCCTTTTCATCGCATTCCGCGTTTTGTTTAACGCGAGGTTCTACTATCCGGTCTTGGGGGTTCTTTTTTTGGATCTGGGGTTGAGTCTGGAGCAATACGCAACACTTAATGTGATATGGGCAGCCACCATCCTGCTGGTGGAGATTCCCTCCGGCGCCTTGGCGGATGTGATTGGACGGCGTTGGATGGTGTCGCTGGCGGGACTCCTCATGGTTGCGGAGATGGCGCTCTTTGCCTTCGCCCCGATCGGGCCATGGCTATTTCCTCTCCTTATTTTAAACCGCATTATAAGCGGAATGGCGGAGGCCTGCGCCAGCGGAGCCGATGAGGCGCTAGCCTACGACTCCCTTCCAAAAGAGGGTCGCGACGAGAGATGGAGATGCGTCTTAGTGACTCTCATGCGCTGGTCCTCCGGAGCTTTTTTCATCG
>JBILZC010000087.1:0-9424 GCA_044377415.1 Terrimicrobiaceae bacterium
GAATGAGCAATCCATGCTCATTTTCGACGAGCCCACAACGGGACTCCACTTTGATGATGTCGCCCTGCTGATCAATGTCTTCAACCGTCTCGTCGAAGAGGGGAAAAGCGTGATCGTCATCGAGCACAACTTGGAAGTGATTAAATGCGCGGATTGGGTCATCGATATCGGCCCGGAGGGTGGCACCGAAGGCGGCTTAATCGTAGCCGCAGGGACACCTGAAAAAGTCGCTGAAGTCGACGCCTCGCACACGGGTCGTTTTTTGATCCCGATCCTCGCTGGCCAGCAAGCGCGCATTGCCGAGGAGCCCCGCCGCCCGCGTCCAGAGAAGGATCTTTCGCGCGATATTCGTGTTCGCGGTGCCCGTGAACACAATCTCAAAAACATCTCCGTCGACATCCCTCGCGATGGCATGGTGGTGGTCACCGGCCTGAGTGGATCGGGCAAATCCACCCTCGCTTTCGATATTCTCTTCGCGGAGGGCCAGCGCCGCTTCTTGGACAGCATGTCGCCTTATGCCAGGCAGTTCATTGATCAAATGGAAAAGCCCGACGTGGACTCCATTGAAGGCCTGCCACCCAGCGTTGCTATTGAGCAGCGCGTCACCCGTGGCGGCGGCAAATCCACCGTGGCGACAGTCACCGAGATTTACCATTTTCTTCGTCTGCTATTTTCCAAACTGGGAGTTCAAAATTGTCCGGATTGCAATGTCCCCGTGGAAAATCGCACCCCGACCGCCATTGCCGCAATGGTCTCGGAAAAAGCCGCATCAGGCAAAGTCCGCCTCTTTGCCAATCTCGTGAAAGCCCGCAAAGGCTACCACACCGAAGTCGCCCGCGCCGCAGCCCGCCAAGGCATTACGACGCTTTGCGTTGATGGCGAATTCATGCCTGTTGAGGGATTCCAAAAACTGGAACGTTTTAAGGAACACACGATCGATGCCCTTATCGGTGAACTCGCCGAACCAAACACCAAAGCAGCCGACGACCTCGTGCGCCAAGCCTTGAAAGTCGGCAAAGGCACGGCCCGCATCGAGGATGCCAATGGCATCTCCTCCATTCTCAGCACGGAAATGAACTGCCCGTCTTGCAGTCGCGCGTTTGAACCGCTCGACCCTAGATTATTTTCGTTCAACTCCCCCCATGGCTGGTGCACGCATTGCCGTGGCTTCGGCGAGGTTTGGAGTGGACTCGGATCAGTCAAAGATTTTGAAAGCGCCATCGAGGCGGAATTGGATGAGGAACGACGCCACGAAGGCCTCGAGGACGAAGAACCACGTCCCTGCCCAGTCTGCAAAGGCGCCCGCCTCAACGAAACCGCGACCAACGTCCTTCTTCAAAAAAACTCGATTGCCGATTTCACCAAATCGCCTGCGACCGACGCCCTCGAGCTTTGCGATAAACTGACCTTCACCGGCGGTTCGGCCGAAGTCGCCAGAGACATCATTTCAGAAATTCGCCAGCGCCTACAATTCCTTTCCAAAGTTGGCCTTGATTACCTTTCCTTGGATCGTAGCGCGAAGACGCTCAGCGGCGGCGAAGCCCAGCGAATTCGCCTCGCAGCCCAGCTTGGATCGAACCTTCGTGGTGTTCTTTACGTGCTCGACGAGCCGACGATCGGGCTCCATCCACGCGACAACGAACAACTCCTAGATGCGCTGCAAAGTCTCGCAGCAAAAGGCAACTCGCTCGTGGTGGTCGAGCATGATGAGGAAACCATGCGCCGCGCCGATCGCATCATCGATCTCGGCCCAGGTGCCGGCACTCGCGGCGGTGAAATCATCGCCTCGGGTACCATGGCAGAGATCATGGCCAACCCGGCCTCGCTGACAGGACATGCCCTTCGCGAACCCCAAAAGCATCCCTCACGCGGCACCCGACGTGCGGCGGCCACCGAGTGGCTCGAAGTCAAAGGAGCCAAACTCCACAACATGCAGGGTGAAGACATTCGTATTCCTCTACACCGACTCACGGCGGTGACCGGTGTTTCCGGTTCTGGAAAAAGCACGCTTATTCGTGGCGTGGTCGTTCCCGTCGTGCGCGATGCCCTCGCTCGCAAGAAAGCCCCAATTTATTCCGAACTTTGCAAAAGCGTGGAAGGCTTTGAATCCTTGGGTGGAGTACTCGAAGTCGACCAGTCTCCGATCGGCAAAACCTCCCGCTCGACACCAGCGACCTACGTCAAGGTCTTCGATGAGATCCGCGCGCTTTTTGCCACCCTCCCCGCTGCCCGTATGCGCGGATACACCAGCAGTCGGTTTTCGTTCAACAATGAAGGCGGTCGGTGCGAATCCTGCCTCGGTCAAGGGGTGATCAAACTCGAAATGAGCTTCCTGCCGACCAGCTACATGCCCTGCCAGGACTGCCTCGGCCGCCGCTACAATGCCTCCACTCTCGAAATTCTCTACAACGGAAAATCAATCGGCGACGTGATGGATATGTCGATCGATCAGGCGATGGAGTTTTTTGCCTCGCATCCGAAGATCCGCCGATCCATTGGACTCCTCCAAGAGACGGGCCTCGGCTATCTCAAACTCGGGCAACCCAGCCCGACTCTCAGTGGCGGTGAAGCCCAACGCATCAAGCTCGTCACCCAACTCACCCGCCGCGCAACATCCTCCAGCGAGGAAATCCGAACCACCCGCAAGGGGAAATCCACTCTCTACATTCTCGAAGAGCCAACCATCGGACTTCACGCCCACGATGTCGCCCAACTCGTCCGTGTTTTACATCGCCTCGTCGATGAAGGCGGCACCGTGATTGTCATCGAGCACCATCTCGACGTCATCGCAGAAGCCGACCACGTACTTGATATCGGCCCTGAAGCAGGATCCAAGGGTGGACGCCTCGTCGCAGCCGGCACGCCGGAAGAGGTCGCCGAATCCAAGACAAGCCGCACGGCCCCATTCTTAAAAGCCCTCCTCCATTCCACCCCGGACGAAAAAAACAAAAAAACACCAAAGAAAAAAACCCTATCGTCCTGCGCGTAGTAGAAATGCCAGGCTAGACTGTGTATTGAAGGGCCATGGAGCGCGCAATCGAAGCGATGCGCTCACAGAGGGCATTTGGCTCAAGAACCTTGGCGTGGTTACCCCAGCCGAGAATCCAGTTTTCCAAATCCGGAGCAAGGCCGACCTCAAGCGTCATTTCGGAACCTCCACCCGCAAGGGGTTTGATTTTTTGAGATTTGTGCCAGACCCGCTCAGCGGCAAGGCGCGTGGCGAAGGCATCAAGCCGGATTACAACACGGCTAGGCTTCGGTGTCTCGAAGGCCGAAAAACTCCCGCCCATCATGGATTCCATCGAAAAATCCGACGGACGCTGGAATTTTTGTTTAAGGATTTTTGGAGCACTCAGTCGGGTGATGGCGAAGGTGCGACGTTGTCCTCTGACGAGGTCATGTCCTATGAGATACCATTGATTATCGATACAACCGAGATGGTAGGGCTCCACGCGCCGGCGCTCGGACTTTGGGCTATTGAGCTTGTGATAATCAAACTCCACGGTTACCTGCTCAAGAACGGCCTTGGTCAAAATATCAAAAACCCTTAACTCTTGGATGGCCTGCCCCACAGGACGGAATGAGACAGCCTCGCCTAACTCCTGAATCGAAAAGAATCCTTCCTCCTCCAAGTTTGAGGTCATTTTTTCAAAGGCCGACTGCAGCGGCTTCTCGAAAGCCGTCCCACGGTATTGCTCGAGGGATTTCTGCGCCACAAGGAGGGCGACCAACTCGCCCTGCGACATTGTCACATGCGGGAATGAGGAGACCGGCTTGCTGTAGTAGAATCCGCGATGGTTGCCATCGTAGTCGATCGGCAACGACATCTGATCCCGCATGAAATCCAGATCCCGTTGGACTGTCTTGTAGGAGACCTCAAACTCCGTCGAGATCGTCGTGCAATTCGGATACTCGCCCTGCCGGAGCATATCGTGAATCTTCAGCATGCGAGCGATAGGAGGTCGGGACTTCCTTAAATGATCCTCGCGACGAGCGGACTTCGGCATGTTGTAAACGGTGAGATTCAGTTCCTCCACGCTTGCAGGTTGGGTTGCTTTTTGGGAACCGGACTTCACCGATTTCGGAGCGTAGTCAGCGTCTTTCACGATAGTAAAAGCAGTTCGTGTTGTAGGGTTGGATGGAGCCTCGAAGAAGGAAGCCTTGGAAACACGACGCTAGAGAGGCGACGACCGGCAGGAGCGCGATCGGAAAACGAACAATAGGATGCAGGGGATCGGGTATCTCGGGCACTCGGGAGCTATATTCCCGAGACCCCGTCCCTGACAAGCTTACTTCACCCGAGCCATGAACATGCAGGGTTCGCCCTTCGCATTCACGATAGACATTTTATAGCTTGGGCCACCGGCCTTGCCGATGGGATAAGACCAAACGACCTTGAAGTCTTTTTTACAACCCGCGCAGTGGATCATCTTCCCCTCGGCACAAAGATCCATGGCTTGTTTTTTATCTTTGATGTCGATGAGCGTCACACTGTCCGAGGCCTTGCAGACGATCACAACCCTTTCTCCCGGCTTCAATTTTTCGAAGTCCGATTTTTTCGACAGAACTTCCGAGGACGGTCCTCCTTTGGATGGCGGGTAGGCATGGGCGTTGCTCGTAAAGGCAAGCACGGTGAAGATTGCGGCTAGAATGAGTGGAATCGGTTTCATATTTTATGTGGTTTGAGTTGTGTCGCGCTGTTTGAGAGCGCAATGAAGATTCTAGCCAAGCACGCTCGCTCATCTATGGGGTCTTCGCCCCGTATCCCTTAGCAGGAACAAAAGAAGGTTCTCACCCCATGCCCATATCGGCTTTTTCTCGCCATCGTGACTCATCATGATGACCGAAAACGACAGTCAGCAAACGCACTCTCCTACTCAAGAATTGAGCATGCTATGAATGGCTACACTGTTTGGCCAGGACGTCCGACTCCGCTTGGAGCGACTCCAAACGGGGAGGGAGTCAACTTTGCACTCTTTTCCGAGAATGCGACCCGCGTCGATCTCTGCCTCTTTGATGCTACGGACACCGCGCACGAGATCGCACGCATTCCCCTGCCTGAAAAAACCGACCAAGTCTGGCATGGCCAGATTCCCATCGCGAGGCCAGATCAGGTCTATGGCTACCGGGTTTATGGTCCTGATGATCCCGCTGCCGGACATTGCTTCAATCCCGGCAAACTCCTGCTCGACCCATATGCGAAATGCATCGCTCGGGAACTGAAGTGGCATCCCGCCATCGGCGATCCCCTTTTGGATAGCGGTCCGTTTGCTCCGCTCGGGCGAGTGAGCCAAGTCCCCTTTGATTGGAATGGAAGCCCAGCCCCGCGCACCGCATGGCACAATACGGTCGTCTATGAACTCCACGTGAAAGGCTTCACGAAGCTCCATCCGGAAATCCCAGAAAATCTGCGCGGCACCTATGCAGGGCTTGCCTCCGAGCCAGCGATCAAGCATCTGCGCAGCCTCGGCGTCACTGCGGTGGAACTCATGCCCGTGCACTACCACGTCGACGACCAGTCGCTCATCGAGCGGGGACTGACGAACTACTGGGGCTACAACACACTGGGCTACTTCGCTCCCGACCCCCGCTACTGCTCAACAGGCACGACCAATACCGTCAACGAATTCAAATCCATGGTCCGCTCGCTCCATACGGCAGGCATCGAAGTGATACTCGATGTCGTTTACAACCACACCGCCGAGGGCAACCAAAACGGACCCATGCTTTCCTTCAAGGGGATCGACAATTCTTCGTATTACCGCCTACAGGAGGATCACAAAAAATACTTGGATTTCACTGGATGCGGAAACTCCCTCAATGTCGCCCACCCCCGCGTCCTCCAACTCATCATGGACTCGCTTCGATACTGGGTGCAGGAAATGCACGTGGACGGATTCCGGTTCGATTTGGCCAGCACCTTGGCGAGGGAACTCTGGGAGATGGACCGCTTGGGTGCCTTTTTTGATATCATCCATCAGGACCCCATCCTCTCTCAAGTGAAGCTCATCGCGGAACCATGGGATCTAGGTCCGAATGGATACCAAGTCGGGAATTTTCCCGTCCTATGGAGCGAGTGGAATGGCAAATATCGGGATTGCATCCGCCGCTTCTGGAAGGGCGATGGCGGCAATGTCGGCGAGCTCGCCTCGCGTCTCTCGGGCAGCAGCGACCTCTACCGGCACAATGGACGCCGCCCCTACGCGAGCCTGAATTTCATCACCTGTCACGATGGGTTCACCCTCGCCGACCTCGTCAGTTACAATCGCAAGCACAACGAAGCCAACGGCGAAAATAACCGGGACGGCACGGATGTGAATGACAGCTGGAATTGCGGTGAGGAAGGTCCAACGAACAACGCCCAGATCCGTTCCCTACGACTTCGCCAACGCCGCAATTTCCTCACCACCCTCATCCTCTCGCAAGGCGTTCCCATGATCTTGGCCGGCGATGAGATGGGCCGAACCCAACTCGGCAACAACAACGCCTTTTGCCACGACTCGCCACTTTCTTGGCTGAACTGGAATCTCGATGCCGAAGAAAACGAGCACCTCGACTTCGTATGCGCTCTCCTCGAGCTTAGACGCGTCCAACCCGTCTTCCGCCGGAGAAACTTTTTTCAAGGCCGTGCGATTCACGGCACCGATAGCAAGGACCTCTACTGGCTGAAACCCGATGGAACGGAGATGACAGATCAAGATTGGGCGTCACCAAATGCCCAGTGTATCGGCATGGGTCTGCTTGGTGACCAGATCGAAGAAAACGGAGATCATGGCGAGCCGATCACCGGCGATTCCTTCCTCCTCCTTCTCAATGCCGAGGAAACGGTGGTTCCATTCGTTCTCGGAGCACGCCAAAGCCATGTCGCGTGGACACTCATTTTGGACACCAGTATGCCGCCGACATCATTTAAACTCGGAGTCTATTCCCACATGGCCAACTTCCCCCTCCAAGCCAGATCTATCGCGATTCTGCAACCCCACTACGCACCATTCGCGTGAAAAATTGTAATCCTGTGCTTAAAAGCCTCGCCGCTCACATAACGGGGATGTCAGGCTAGCAAATCCTATCACGGCGTTCCAAAACTATCGCTGAATTGAAATTCAAGTGAATGCCGGATGACCCTTTTTAAGTAAAACGCATCTAACAACCTAGCGCAATTCACTTCCATTGAATCCGCTTCATTAGCGCTTTTTCATGCCTTGCTGCGTGGAGCACTGCGGCCACTACGACAGATTCTGTATTCTCGTCCACAATGTAGATGACTTTGTAGGGAAATCTTTTGGGATATCTCCAACGAATATTTCGGCTAGGATGTCTTTTGGAATTAAGTAGAGGGTTTATTTCCAACTCCGTCCACAAATCTAAGACCTCGTTGATAAACCTAGCTCCTAGGCCCTCTTGTTTAGACTCATACCATCCCACCGCAGCCCCCAAGTCAGAGTAAACCTCCGGCAAAACGAGAACATTCCAGCTCACGAAACGAAACTCGTGCGAAGTCGCTCCGCCATGTCTCTCATCGGAATCGCCGCAGACGGATTAGCTTGGTGGGTTGCAAGGCGCTGCTCAATCAAGATCAACTCGCTCGGTGAGATTCCTGGTTCATCCAATTCCAGCACATTTCTGAGCAACTCCTGCCTTTCGCTCGATGTAAAGTGCGGCAACTCCTCAAGTACCTGTGCGAAGCTCATAGTCTCTCATCTACCACTACCAGTTCGAAAATCGAATTTTTTCTTTCATCTGCACTACGCCCCATTCAGGTAAAAAATCACAACCCCGTTGGGTGGTCGATGAACTTCCACTCCAGAGCCATCTTGCGAGAGAGGAGTTGCGCAGCGGCCTTAATGCCAAACGTCTCGGTGGCGTAGTGTCCGGCATAGAGGAGATTCACGCCTAACTCCTCTGCGGCCGTGTAGGACCAATGCGGCCCCTCGCCAGTAATAAACGTATCGATGCCCGCTGCCGCCGCCTTGGCGACATCTCCGCCGGCCCCACCGGTCACGATGCCGATCCGCCTTGCTACGACAGGGCCTCCGGGTGCCATGTGGACACGTCCACCGACCGCATGCTCGACATGGTCGCGCAAGACTTCGCGGCTCATCTCCGCCTCAAATTTCAACCCCACCAGCTCTCCCACCGACTTGAAAAAAGGCTCTCCGTTCTTTAACCCGATAGCGGCTGCGAAGAGGGCGTTGTTACCAATCTCGGGGTGGATGTCGAGCGGCAGGTGGGCACTATAAACCGCCATATCGGCCTCCATGAGCAGACGCATCTTGCGATAGTTTGCCCCGGTGACCCGCTGCGCCCCGCTCCAGAAAAGCCCGTGATGAACGATCAGGAAATCCACCTGCGCCTCGGCGGCCTCGCGAATCACGGCCTCCGTGGCATCGACCGCCGCGCCGATGCGGGACAACGAACCCGAATTCTCGACCTGCAGGCCATTCATCGCTTGCGGGTAATCTCCCACTTCTCCCACGCGCAAGAGATCATCTAGGTAAGAAACGGCTTCAGTGAGGTGCATGTCTCCATGATAAATCGCATCATTCCGCAAAAGAAGATTTTTCCTTTTACTCAGTTATCCGTATTATCCAGCCCATATGCTCAAAACTGGAATCGTCGGATTGCCCAATGTCGGTAAATCCACCCTCTTCAACGCCGTCACCCGCACCCGCAAAGCCCAAGCGGCCAACTTCCCTTTCTGCACGATCGAACCGAACGTCGGTATCGTCAACGTGCCCGATGACCGCCTGCAAAAACTCGCCGCCATTTCGAAGTCGGAAAAAATCCTTCCCGCCGCAATTGAGTTTGTCGATATCGCCGGCCTTGTTGCAGGTGCCAGCGAGGGCGAAGGTCTCGGCAACCAATTCCTGAGCCACATCCGCGAGGTGGACGCCATCATTCAAGTCGTCCGTTGCTTTGAGAGTTCTGACATCCACCACGTCTCCGGAACGGTCGATCCCGTCCGTGACATCGAGGTCATCAATACCGAACTCATGCTCGCCGACTTAGGAACTCTCAAAAAACGCGCCGATCGTTGCCAAAAGGGCGCCCGCAGTGGAGACAAGGTCGCCAAGGCCGAACTCGCCCTGGCCGAAAAACTCATTCCCCACCTCGATGCCGGCAAGCCCGCCCTCACGGCTGAACTCAACACCGAAGAGAAGGCCCTTCTTCACGGATTCTTCCTCCTTTCTGCAAAACCGACCCTATTTGCCTGCAACGTCGGTGAGAACGACCTCGCCGACCTCGAGGGAGACTCCCCCGCTGCTATCCACGTTCGCGCCGTCCGCGACTATGCCGCGAAGCACCTCGGCAGCGAAGCGGTCGTCATCAGCGCCCAAATCGAAAGCGAACTCGCTGAACTCCCACGCGAGGAAGCCCTCGAATTTCTTTCCGGTCTTGGCGTCACAGACAGTGGCGTTAGCCA
>JBILZC010000157.1:0-3099 GCA_044377415.1 Terrimicrobiaceae bacterium
CAGCTGCAGCCCATGGCATGGAATCGCCAAACTAAGTCGAAGGGCTCATTTTTATACCCGATCGAATTTATTATACCATTGTCTCTTTGAAATTAGACTTTAAAACCGCAAGAGAAGGGGGCATGGCCGTCTCGGCCGTGTGGACACTGGTCTACTTGCTCGCCACCGATTCCCATTGGAACCAAGGAGCATGCCAAAGCACACAGGCGGGACGCGCTGTGCCCCTCTCCTAAAATCCAAAAGCAAGCTGCTTTTGGTATTAAACGCAAAAACAGCCGTGTTCTTGAAAGCCCTGCTGTTTTGTTGCGTTTTGGCTTTGTGAAGCTTGGACTTACTTTTATGACAATAATACTGGCCCCCATGGTCCCGCAGAGGCGCGTGCTGCGGGGATTAGGCTCCGAGGTAGGCTTCGCGGACTCGCGAGTTGGAGAGAAGATCGGCGGCGGGGCCTTCGAGAACGATGCTGCCCGTTTCGAGCAGGCAGGCTCGATGGGCAAGGCGGAGGGCGAGATTGGCATTTTGCTCAACCAGGAGAATGGTCGCTCCACGCTTGTTCAGCTCCCTCAGGACCGAAAAAATCTCCATTACCAACTTAGGAGCAAGCCCCATCGAAGGCTCGTCGAGAAGGAACAACCTCGCCTCGCTCATGATCGCTCTTGCCACGGAGAGCATCTGCTGCTCGCCGCCACTCAGCGTACCCGCAAACTGGTCGAGTCGTTCGCGGAGGCGCGGAAAAACTCCCAAGACCCACTCCAAATCACGGTTTCGCGAGGCGGCATCACGGCGCACCCAAGCTCCGAGGCGAAGATTTTCCATCACGGTAAGTCCCCCGAAAATTCCACGACCTTCAGGCACATGAGCCATGCCGAGGTGCACGATGCGGTCGGCAGATAGGCCTTTAAGTGATCGCCCCTCCAGCTCGACCGCTCCCTCATACGGGAGCATGCCGGAGAGCCCCCTGAGCGTTGTGGTTTTGCCAGCACCATTGGCACCGATGAGGGCGAGGATTTCCCCGCGCCGCAGCTCAAAACTGATCCCCTTCACCGCCCGGATTTCACCATAGCGGATGACGAGATTTTCCACCTTGAGTATGGTCTCACTCATGATCCGTCTCCTTGCCGAGGTAGGCGTCTATGACTTTGGGGTTTGATCGCACCTCCGCTGGGGTTCCCTCGGCGATGGTGGCTCCGAAATCGAGCACCGTGATGCGGTCACATAGACCCATGACGAGTTGCATGTGATGCTCGATGAGAAGCATGGTGACGGAAAAGTGATCTCTCACCCAGCGGAGGAATTCAACGAGCTTCAGTGTCTCGGCGGAATTCATTCCGGCAGCCGGTTCGTCGAGAAGGAGGAGCGTGGGCTGGAGCGCCATGGCTCGGACGATCTCCAAACGGCGCTGGGAGCCATACGGCAATCCGCCTGCCTGCTCGTGCATGACATCACCGAGGCCAAATTGTTTGAGTAACTCGGCACACACGCGGATATTTTCTTTTTCAGCGCGGCGCGCCGATGGAAGTTGCAAAAGAGCGGAAGGCCATAGGTAGGCGGAGCGAGCGTCTCGGGCTATTCGGACATTGTCCAAGACGGAGAGATTTCGAAAGAGCCGTATATTCTGAAACGTGCGCCCGATGCCATTGCGCGCAATGTGGCTCGGACGCTGCCCAGCGATGGATTGTCCGCGAAAAACAATATCGCCTTGGGTGGGAGCGTAGATGCCCGTGATAACGTTGAATGCCGTCGTCTTGCCGGCGCCATTGGGGCCGATGATGCCGTGAGCGTGACCGGCACGGACGGCGAAGGTTGCCTCCGACAGAGCGCAAAGACCACCGAAGCGTTGCGTGACATTCCGCATCTCAAGCAGAGGCTCGTCGGTCATTTTTCCTCCTCCTTTTTTGGAAATTCGCGCCGTGGCACGAACCAAGCGAACTCGCGCAAGCCCATAATGCCGCGCGGACGGAAGAGCATTAGCAAAACGAGAACCAGCGGCAGAATGACCATCCGCCACGTGCCAAGCGGCTGGAGCACCTGTACGAGGATGGTAAAAACCGTCGCACCCAGCACAGATCCGCCTAGCGAACCGATGCCGCCAAGGTAAACCATCACGAGGATTTCCGTGGATTTGACGATGTCGAAGGACCCGGGGTTGATGAATTGCAACTGGTGTGCGAAGAGCGCTCCAGCCACACCGCCAAAGAACGAGGAGACCACAAAGGCGGTGAGCTTGGCCTTGCGGGTATCCACCCCCATCGCGCCTGCGGCAATCTCATCCTCCCGCACAGCAATGATCCCACGGCCGTAGCGGGAGTAAACCAGATTGCGAATCACCCACAGCGTGAGAAAGACCCACACGGCGGTCCAGAGTAGCGTGGTTTCGTTACCAATCCCAAGGAAACCTCGTGGCCCACCGACATAACTGATATTTTCAATACCCGACTTCACAATCATCAGAAACGCCAAGGTGACAATGGCCAAGTAATCGCCTCGTGTTTTGAAGGATAACATGCCAAGCAGCAAGCCGACCACGGCGGCCAGCAGACCACCCGCGACCACCGCAACAGGAAACATCCACAACGAATTCGCGCCCACCAGCCACTTCGCCGAGACAATGGCAGAAAGATAGGCGCCGAGGGCCATGAAGCCGGCATGACCGACGGAAAATTCGCCCATCCATCCGTTCACAAGATTCAAGCTCGCACACAGGATGATATTGATCCCTAGCGTAATGAGAATGAACCGAACGTAATCATCGACGATGTTGAATTTTTCAATCGCAAAGCAGGCAGAGAGAGCGAAGCAGACCAATGCCAGAAGCAAACCGCGCGGTGGAGGAATTTGGAGAAATCGCATCACACCTTTTGCACCGAGGGACGACCTAGCAGGCCGTGGGGTTTGAAAATAAGAATCACAAGCAACAGCGAGTAGGCCACGAGGTCGCGATAAGTCGATGGGAGAGCTGTCACGGTGAGCACCTCCACAGCTCCAAGCATGTAGCCACCCAGCACCGCTCCCCGCATATTGCCGATACCACCGATCACGGCGGCCACAAAGGCCTTCCATCCCACGAGCATTCCCATCGAGGCTCCAATGACCGGGTAG
>JBILZC010000088.1:0-9388 GCA_044377415.1 Terrimicrobiaceae bacterium
GCGCACTTCCGCCGACTCCCAGGGATATACTTGAACCAGCCCCCACCGCGGAAGCCACCCCGGCATTCGCAATGGAATTGAAGGAAAGCCCTCCATTGCTATCGCCGGCACGGTCCACGACAAGATTTCCCGTGAAGCTGCTTAGTCCATTGAGAGTGATGATGCCGGTGCCTACATCCACTTTCAAAGCCCCCGACCCGCTGATGTTGCCGGTCAATGTCAGGTTGCCCATATTATTGCCCCCTGCTCCGATTGTGCCTTGCGTGTTCAGCGTGATGTTATTCGAAAGGGTGTAGCTCGTGCTGACGGCTGAATCGATGATCACACTCGAAGAGTTCACAACGACGGAGCTGGCGCCGAAGGCGGAGTTGTTGCCGACCCTTAGCGTTCCGGCATTCAGAGTGGTCGAGCCAGTGTAGGTATTGTTGCCCGAGAGCGTGAGCGTGCCGGTGCCGTTTTTCGTGAGGCCAGCGGAGTTCGTGGAATCCACCGCGCTGGCAAAGGTGACATTATTGTTGTTTGTGTCGATGAGGATGGCCGAGGCGCTGTTTTTAAGGCGCGAGGAAACATCCGCCGTCATGCCGCTTCCATATTGCAGACCGCCGCCTGCGAAAGTGATGTTGCCACCCACGCCCAAGCCGCTGGCATGGCCGATCTGGATCATGCCAGCGTTGAGGGTGGTCGCGCCAGTGTAGGTGTTGTTGCCTGAGAGCGTGAGCGTGCCGGTGCCGTTTTTCGTGAGACCACCGGAGTTCGTGGAATCCACCGCGCTGGCAAAGGTCACATTATTGCTATTTGTGTCGATGAGGATGGCCGAGGCGCTGTTTTTAAGGCGCGAGGAAACATCCGCCGTCATGCCGCTTCCATATTGCAGACCGCCGCCTCCGAAAGTGATGTTGCCACCCACACCCAAGCCGCTGGCATGGCCGATCTGGATCATGCCAGCGTTGAGGGCGGTCGCGCCAGTGTAGGTATTATTGCCAGAGAGGGTGAGCGTGCTGGCGCCGTTTTTCGTGAGGGCGCCGGCGCCGGAGATCACGCCGGAGAGGATTTGGTTTGCGGTGCTGGTGTAGAGAAGGGTGCCAGAGTTGCTGATCGTGTTTGAGTAATTCCCCCCGCCGAGGAGGCCGGCGCCTCCGATCTGCAGCGTGCCAGCGCTGATGGTCGTGGTGCCTGCATAGGTGTTGTTACCGGAGAGAGTGAGTGTGCTGGAACCGCTTTTCGAAATGCCGCCCGCGCCGGAAATGGCGCCGCCGAGGGTGATGTTGCCGGAGGCGGTATTGATGGTGCGGACGCTGGTGAGCGCCAGAGCATTGTTGATGGTCTGGGCATTGGCCGAGTTGTTGACGATGGAGCCGGCAACATTGAGGGTGGAGCCATTGCCTGCCGAACCAGAATTCGCGGCCAAAGTGTAGGAACCGGCTGTGGAGTTGAAGGTGATCGTACCGACAGAGCTGAGGGTGCCGCTGGCGATGTCGTTCGTGGCCGTGCCGCCGGCTCCGGTGAAGAGCATATCCAAGTTGCTGGACATGGATGGGGTGAAATTGCCGCTCCAGACTCCCGTGCCGCCCGCCCATGTCGGCGTGCCTGCAGTGCCGTAGGTGAGGGTCAGGTTTCCGCCAGAGGCTCCAAATGTCCAAGAAGCTCCGGAAGCGAGTGCCCCACCGAATGACGAGTAATCCGCGACAAAGTTCCCTGATGAAAACCCACTGAGGCTCGAACCACTCAGAATATTCCAAGTGTAGCTGCCGGAGGAACTCCAGTTCGTTGGGGTGCCATTGATGTAAACGGTGAAAGGATTGGCCGCCGTGTTGTTAAATGTAATGGCCCCCGAGGTGGCGATCTGGTCGTAGTCGGTGCCTGCTGTGCCCGCCGTGCCGCCGGAAATGTTCCCAATCGTGAAGGCGTAGCCGCTGCCACCCGCGACCGTGAGCGAGGCGGCGGTGAATTTGGCAACGGTGGCTGTGGAACCCGCCGAGACCACACCGCCGAAGTTGATCGTGAGGGCGCTGGAGGAGATGTTGCCACTCACGGCGAGCGTGCCGGCGTTGATCGTGGTCGATCCGCTGTAGGTATTGGTGTTTGAGAGCGTAAGTGTGCTTGCGGCGTTTTGGGTGAGCGCGCCGGTGCCGCTGATCACGCCGGAGAGGGTTTGGGCATTCGTGCCGGAATAGATCAAGGTCCCATTGTTAGAAATACTCCCAGCGTAGCTTCCGGCTCCAAGCCGACCAGCCGCTCCGATTTCAAGCGTGCCGGCGCTGATGGTGGTCGTGCCGGTGTAGGTGTTGTTGCCGTTGAGGGTGAGTGCGCCTGTGCCTTCTTTCGTCAACGCAACCGTTCCGGACGGATTGGTGATTCGGCCATCGAAGGTGCTGCTGCCGTTGCCTCGGCCGACAAACAATGTGCTGATCGCGCCTCCACTGGTTCCAAAATTTTTATCAATCGTTCCGTTTCCGCTGAGTTGGTTGACAACCCAATTGCCCCATCGCATCGTAAAAAATGCTCCAGACTGAACGCGGAAGTCGATATTGGCTCCGCCCAGCGTGTATTGCCCAAGCGTGCCGGTGAGTTGATTGTTCAAGCCGGAAGTTCCGCTCACGACATTGATGATGCCATTGAACCCCGTGAGGTCGTTATTTGCATTGGCTCCATATGAGCCAAATTCCACCTTCCCGCTGCCATTGATATTCATCGTTCCATTTCCGGTCAGTGTCAGCCCACTGAGGATCGAGCCATCGACTGTCCCGATTTGGGTTCCAGAACTGATATTCCATGTTCCATTAAGGCTCATCGCTCCTACTGAGTTGTAAAGCGTATCCGCTTGCCCGCTGAGATTCACATTCATTACCGCATTTGCAGCCACTGTTTTGTTGCCGCTGAGGCTCCAAGCCGCAGCGGATGGAGGGGCGAATGTGAGCGTGCCAGCGTTGATCGTCGTCGCTCCCGAGTAGGTATTGTTGCCGCTGAGTGTTAGTGTGCCGGTGCCGTTTTTGGTGAGGGCCAGCGTGCCGGCGGTGTTTTTGATGACGCCGGAGAAGGTGCTGGTCGCATCGTTGTCGCCCACGGTCAGGGTCGCGCCGTTGCCATCAATGGTGCCGTTGCCCGTGAGGCCGTTGATGGTTTCACTGAAGCCACCCATGCTGAAGTTGCCGCTATTGATAATGAGGTTGCCTTTGCCAGCGCCGTTGGCGATTTGATTGGCCGCACCCAGCACCAGGGTCGTTTTGTCTGAAATCGTCGTATTTCCTGAATAGTTATTGGTATTGACAAGGCTGTTATTGGTCAGTGTGAGCGTGAAGGCCGTGCTCGGCGCTTTCAATAGCAACCCATTTGTGCCAGTGAGTTGACCATAGGCCGTCGCCGAACCCGTTCCACCGCTTGACAAACTGATATCCGATGCACCGGCAGTGAGTGTGCCATAAAGCGCAACGGTCCCATCAACACGGAATGCGGCGGAACCACCATCTATGTAAGTCGCTGCATTGACGATGATATTATTATAAACCGAGCCCGAACTAAGCTGCAATTGAGCTGCGGCCGTGCTGCCATTGGCGCCGATGTAGACGGTGCCTGTTCCAAAATTGCTTTTTGTTAGGGTCCCATTGACGAGAGTGTTCGTTACGGACCCTTGATAGAGGCGCGCGCCGCCACCACTAACGTAGGCGATCGTAAGCCCTCCGGAAAAGGTGTTATTCGCATTGGAAAGCGCGTTAGCCCCACCGCTATTATACATGGTCACCGCCGTCTTGGCTGTGGAACCATCCGTAATGAGCGAGGCGAGATTGGCGTTGTAATTCGTGATCTTGAGAGTGTTTGTGCCGGAGCCTGAGGCCGAGTTGGTGATCGTGCCCGCCGCGTTGCCAACTCCCACGGCCGCCACGGTCGCATTGTAGCCATTGAGATCAAAAACACCCCCGGTGGCGTTTAGCGTGCTTGCGCTACTTATGCCGGTGGCGCTGCCCGCCTTGAGTGTGCCGGCGCTGATGGTGGTGGCGCCTGTGTAGGTGTTGTTGCCGGAGAGGATGAGTGTGCCAGTGCCGGATTTGTTGATGCTGCCGGCGCCTGTAAATATAGCATTACCCCCAATGGTAAGATTGCCACTGCCGTTGTGAACAATATTCAGCGAACTCGTAAGGGTGATAGTGGAGCCGGCAATGGCGCTGGTAACTAATTTATTTCCGGTAGAGCCAGCTTCCACGGTCAATGTTGCATTGCCTGTGTCTGAAGAAAATATAAAAGATCTGGAATCGCCACCAACAACAGTTCTAGACAAGTAGAGCGTGGTGTTAGCATCGTTCGAGTCGTTAAATGTCAGAGATCTGATGGTAAGCGGCGATGTTAAGTCATGCCATATCATGCTCCCAACATTAGTGGTGCCGCCAATAACGAGATCGGTCGTGTTGGCTGAAGTAGGAAGGGTGTTGAGATCCCAGTTGCCAGACTGAGACCAATAAGTGCCAAAAGAAGCTTGAGCGCCAGTCCAAGTCCAAGTGGCGGCAGAAGCCTGATTGACTAGCAGCGCGGGCGAGGCCAGCAGAGCCAATGCCAGAGCCGCTGCGCGGACGGGCATAAGTTGAGGGAGAAAGGTGATTTTCATTACTGGGGTGGTGGGGGGGGGGCGGTTGTTACTTCTTCAAAAAGACAAAAATGTTATGTGTGCATCATATTACTTAAGCCCAATTCCGAATTTGGCAACCTAGCCATTTGGCCAGTTTTTGGGTGCTGGGATTTGACCACAAACTGGAACACATGCCAGCGGGCGCTGGCTGGGCAGCCTGCCGAAGGCAGCCCGAAGGGCGACATGAGAGGGAGCTCAGGAGGCAAACCGGAAACCGGAAATGGGGAAAGCGGGAGTTTTTGGCCGAAGCCCGCAAAGCTCGATGAAAAGACGCTCAGCGTACGGGAGAGATTTTTGAAAAACCGAAGAACATGACCGCACCGAACCCGCAAACCCCCTGCGCAAAAAAGGGCAAGCAAACCCGCGCGCGTAGCGCGGAAGCGGCTCAGAGAGGGTGGCATGAACAGGGGATTCATGAGGTGAGATGAAGTAAGGTCGTGTTTTGGGGGTTGTTTAAATTGGGTAGGAAACTACGTAATTCGACAACATCAGACTAGCCCCATCGCCACAAAAGCCAATGCACTCACTGATATATCTTTTGTAATTTTTGATCTTTTTCTCGGTTTTTCGTGGGAAGGGATCTGCTACTATTTTCAAAGGCAGAATGACTTTTTTGACAGGATTTACAGAATCGAGACCTTGGGAAAGGTCGAGAACACCCGCGCGATAGCGCCCTGACCTAGGGGAAAGACAAATGTGTAGCCTAGGGTGGGCAACCGTAGCGAAGCGGAGTAACGACTGCCGAAGGCAGCGGAGTAACGAGTCAATTCAGAGCGTTAGACAGGATTTACAAGATTGCAGGATTTTGACAGAAGGTCGTCGCTGGCATTCGCTTCGCGAATGGAGCGGCTAAAAATCCCCTGTCCTACAAGCGAGCTTGCAGGCATGCGGTTATTTAGCCGCCTATCCTGACACGTCAGGAGTTTCAGCGCCGATCGGGGAATCGAGATACGAAGGCGCCTCAAACCTCCACGCTGCGCGACTACGGCTTGGCAAGGCAGGCGCAAGAATCGGTCGGCGGCGGCGCGCCAACCCTACCATTTTTTATCCTCCTCCCGTTGCTTCGTTTGATCTATGCTTGTCCCAGCAAGTTTACCTGCTAAGCTAAATGTATGAAATCCAAACTCAGGGAGTTCAGTGTGCTGATTGAACGTGATGCGGAAGGGTTTTTTGTTGCTTCTGTTCCTGCCCTGCGTGGCTGTCACACTCAAGCGAAGTCGCTCGATAAATTGATGGAGAGAGTTCGTGAAGCCATCGAGCTGTGCCTTGAAGTCGAATCTGAGCCGTTTGTAAGTGGAGAATTCGTTGGGGTTCAGCGCGTGGCAGTGTGAATATGCCAAAGCTTCCCAAACTGAAGGCCAAAGAGCTCATCAAGAAACTCTCTGGGCACGGATTCACGGTGATACGAATCAAAGGAAGTCACCACTTTCTTCGACATGATGATGGTCGCTGCACCGTGGTACCCGTACATGCCGGCGAAACCCTCGGCCCTGGCTTGCTTCCTTCAAATCCTCAAGGATACAGAACTGGATAGAGCGGACTTGCACAGCTAATCTGCCGCCTTTACTGAGTAGCTAAAACTTTCCACGCCGATCGGGGAATCGCAATCTAGCCAGAACTGGAGTTAGAATCGGTCGGCGGCGGCCTCCGGCTTGTAGCCTACGCCTCGGAGAGCGCGCCAACCCTACCACTTTTTTTCACCCTTCCTGCTCGCGTGAGGCCATTTTACAACTCGCGGGCGAAGGATTCGATGTCCGCGCAGAGGATCGCCGCGCGGTGCAGGCTGGTGAGCTTGGAGAGATCGCCGATGAGCACAATCTCTTCACGAAGCCCTTCCGGCACTGTCCCGAAACGAATCTCGAGTGCTTCCACGATATCCTGTTGCTTGGAGGCAATGAGACCTTCCTGATGGCCTTCTTGACGGCCTTCTTGCCGACCTTCTTCACGGAGTTGTTCGGCGAGTGACATAGCGTTTTCGATGAGTTTCGGATCGGTGATTGTTTTTAGTTTCCTGCGAAAGTCGGGTTTGTCAATGCCGCGGACGAAGATATAGCGTAAAAACCGATCGAATTCTTCGGGCTGCAGTTGCACTATCAGCATCTCGTCCCAAACGGCGTCGTCGAGCAAGGCGCTGATCTTTTCGGCTTTCAACGCCCTCAGTGTCAGGATGCCCATTGGCGTGCCGAGGATTTTCTCAAATGGCATTCGGAACAACTCCACTAGTTGGAATGCAAAGTCGGGCGTGTGTTTTTGAATCGCCTCGGCGAGGGCCTCGGGCGCTTGGACAAGGTCGGCAAAGCGCGTGGAGGTTTTCCACGGTTTGTTGTCCTGCGCGAGGACGAGTGGCAGGATCGGCGGCAGGCGCGTGCCGGCCGGGGCTTTGCGTGCGTGATCTCTCCAGATGCCGACCATGTAGGAGAGCAGGCGCAGGGCGATCCACGGATCCTCGCTGCTTTGATGCTCGAAGAGGATGAAGATGTAGGCTGGCTCTCCGCCAAGTCGCGCGGTGTAAAGCAGGTCGCTGCTGGAGGCGGAAAACTCGGAATCAATGTGGCTGCCGCTCTCAAGCCGGAGCGTGGACACGGAAAAGCGGAGGGAGGAAGCAGAAACTGGAAACCTGAACACATGCCAGCGGGCGCTGGCTGGGAACCAAGCAACAGGGCGGTTGCGCGGTAGGCTGCATAAGCAGCCCGTAGGGTGAGACATTCTGGGAAGAATGCGAACCAACACTGCCTGCCGAAGGCAGCCCGTAGCAAGGGTGAAGCGTAGCGAAATCAACCGGGAGCGCAGCGTAGAACACCCGCGCGATAGCGCATATCCCAAGGGTAAGTCAAACGTGTAGCCCAGGGTGGGCAACCGTAGTAAGGAGGCAACCGGAAATGCAAATCATCCACAGATTGCAGGCATGTAGTCATGCAAGGACAAAAGTGGGATCGGAGCGATTTTTTTATGCTCCTGCCGGAGGCAGGGGCTTTTAATTCCCCCCCCCGAACGCCTGCCGCGGCGAGCGGTGCGGGGTTTGGGGGCGCATAGCTCCCATCAGGCTGGTTGGGGAGTTTCGCATGGACTGGCTGATGGTTCTGGATGGGTTTGGCAGCGCGCGAGCAAGGTTTTGATAGAGTCCTCTAAGGATTTGCCGAGTCCGATTCCGGTTCGCAAAGTCGTGCCAAGGGCGACGGCGAGTTTCTGGAGTTTGATGCGGAAGCTTGTATCGGATTCCAGAGCGAGCGGCGGGTTTCCGTGGAGCAGGTGCCAGACTTGAACGAGAAGTTTGCGGGCGATGGCTGCGACGGCGACATTGCGATTGCCTTTGCGGGCAAAAAGTTTCCAACCCCACTGACCCAGAGGGGTATTGCGTCCGCTGCGCATGATGGCGTGAGCGCCTTGGATGAGGAGATGGCGGATGTCGCCTCGTCCGCGTCGTCCGACTCCCAAGCGGATGTCTTTGCCTTTGCCGCTCTGGCGCTGGCCGGGGTTGAGTCCGATGTAGGCGACGAGTTTCTCGGGACTGTGGAAGCGCCCTATGTCGCCAATGACGGCCAGCAGGGCAAACGCGCTGACGATGCCCACGCCGAGGACTTTCATGCAGCGCATCATCGTGGGATCGACGGCTATCTCGGCGGCAATGAGGCGATAGAGCCGTTTGCGGCGTTCCTTGGACTCCGTGATATTGGCGAGATGCTCGGCGAGGATGTTTTTTTGCAACACGGACCAGTCTGCCTGATCGAGAATCCACTGGGAGGTGGTTTTATCGTCGAGGCTGTGTTTGCCCAGGCGGATGCCGCGACCGTTGAGGTAGGATTTGATCGAATTGGTAGCGGCGGTGTGGTCGCCAACGGCTTTGCGGTAGGCGTGGAGCAGTTCGCGGCGTTCGCGGCTTTGCTCGTCGGGCACCCAGACGCAAGGGGCATTGCCTGCCAGATAGACCAAGGCGATGCGGGCGGCGGCCATCTTGTCGTTGTCGGCATAGGTTTTGGCGTGCTTGCCGACATGAAAACTCTCGAGTACGCAGGCTTTCAAGCCCAGAGCGCCGAGGCGTTTGCATGCCTCAAAGCTGTTGCCTCCGGCTTCCATCAAAATGATGTCCTGAGGGGTCAATTCGGCCACAGCCCATTTGAGCAAGGCTTCCAGTGAGAGGTTTTCCTGGCTGCCGATCTTGCGGGCGTCATGGGGAGTTTGTCCCACGAAGAGCGCTGCAGTGAAGCTGTCCGGATGGCAGTCCAAGCCGATAATTTTTCCTTTGGAGGGAGGAGGGGGAGCCAAATAGGTCTCCATCGCGCTCCGCTCCGCAGGAACTGTTTGGGTCGGGGTTTTGAGGATGTATGTTTTTGTCATGGTTTTTCTCCGATGGCCCGGTTAGGGGTAGAGGCAACCAGCGCGGGCGGCCGATTTGGTTTGATCCACGGACGGAAGGTTGCAGTCAGGCATACGGGGTCTTGCGCCCCACGATAGTGCTTTCCGCCAGGTTCAATCACAGATTGGAGCAGTGAGCTCAGCGTAATCATCGAACCTTTGGACCTTCGGCCACTCGCGTGTGTTGCAAGCACTCACGGGTTCCACCAAGGACATTGGATCAATCATTTCGACTTGCCCAGCGCTGGTTGCTGCATGACTTCATGCCGTCACAGATTTTCGCAGATGGATAAGATCGGGAGTTGGTGTTTAAAAATCTGCGCAATCTGCGTCATCTGCGGATCAGAAAAAGGCCCTATCGCCCTCCCCTGCTTGGTTTTTTTATCTCCGTGGCTTTGTGCCTTTGTGTGAGAAATT
>JBILZC010000089.1:0-9270 GCA_044377415.1 Terrimicrobiaceae bacterium
GGATTTCGACTTGGCATTCTCACCTCGAATTCCGAATCCAACGTCACCGCTTTTCTCCAGCAATATGATCTCCAGCTTTTTGAATTTATTAAAAGTTCCTCGAAGCTTCTGGGAAAAGGCAGCGTGATCCGAAAGATGCTCAAGGAATTCCAACTCGACCCATCCGACGTTCTCTTTGTTGGTGATGAGATGAGGGATATCGAGGCCGCGCAGGAAACGGGTATTCACATGGCCGCTGTCACATGGGGCTATAACAGCCACTCTGCGATCCAAGCGCTAGGCCCTGATTACCTCGTCGAATCCCCATCACAGATCATCTCGCTGTTGGCTCCCCATTGGCATCCCGCAGACCCCACCACGGCATGATCGCACTTATCTCCGCTATTTCGGCTACATTTTCTCTGGGGTTCTTTTATTTCGTAGGGGCGATTCCAGGTGGCATGGCAGCAGGTCTCAGTGTCCCAGTAGCCGCCTTGGTAGCTTGGTGCGGGTATGCCGCTGGTGCGGGGGTGATGCTCCTGCTCGGAACTCCTGCTCGGAATTGGGTTGCGAAAAAGATGCGTATTCCCCTTGTGCGAGACCCGCAGAAGTGGATTTGGCGAGCGTGGGATAAATTTGGGCTCGTCGGACTAGGGTTGCTGGCTCCTATCACGATTGGCCCACAGGCTGGTTGTCTTCTCGCCCTAGCGGTAGGTGAGAAACGCTTGGCAGCCTTTCTGAGCTTGTCACTCGGTGCGATCCCTTGGTGCATTGCCTTTGCCGTGATCTTCGCCATGGGGTTCAAGCTCGCCTTTTGATTTTACGCCATGTGTGCCATTCTGCGAAACGGTACCCGCACGCTTAAGCCCGGAACCCCGATTTCCGCATCCGGTCCGAATGGTTTGGTGAAGGCTGTCTGGGCTGGATTTGCGCGCTCCGAGATTCTGAGTTGGTGGAAACGCCAGGGCTCCGAGGAGGTCGATGTTCCCGCGACGGAATTCGCCGAGCGGTCCGATGTGACCGGCAAGCTCCAGTGGGATTGGGTGCCGTCTGATTGTGTGGTGGGGGCCGTGCTAGACCACCGCACGACCACGCCGTTGCTGAAAATCCTCACGCGGGCATCGACCGATGCCGAGCTTCAAAAATACGAACACCCTCGAATGCCGATTCTCCTACCTCGGCGTTTTGCCATTTTGCCCGCAGAGGAACCCGAGCCTGATCTTTTTTTCTAGAATCTGCAGCTTCCTAGGAATTGCACAGGGAACTCATTTTCAAAATCGGCGTGCTGTAATTTTGCCAGATCAGATCAAGGTCACCTTCATCGGTGAGGGCGAGAACTCGGCAGATCGGGCAGAGTTCTTTTGATTGATTCAAGTGTTTCTTGGCCTCGGCGATGTCGCCGAGTTGGCACTCGCAGCAGGCGAGTTGGAAGAGGACCAAGGCTTCGTTGGGGAATCGCTTGGTTGCCGCAAGCAGAGTCGCGCGGGCGCTTTCCACGGAATCCAAGTGGTAACGAGCAAATGCGCAATCAAGCCAACTTTTTACATTTTGCTTATCCGTTTCGCAAAGAAGTTGGGCTGTCTTTTCCATGCGTTCCCATTCTCCCGTCTCGCGGAAGATTTCGACATAGACCGAGAGGCATTCATTGCTCATCTGTTCGCTTTCCGGAAGGGACTCCAATTCCATCAACGCGTCTTCCACCATGCCGATTTCAAGGTATCCTTGTGCGGCACGGATTTTCATTTGGTTCTGGGGGTCGATCATGGCTTTTTGGTTGGGCTTTTCTCGGTTTCGCGGAACAAACGGAGTGCTGTCCCACATTTATTTTATCGACGCAACTACGCGGGACTTGAGTTAAAAAACTCAGGAAAGTCACTATTTTCGGGCACTGGAAAAAAGGGGTAGGGGCTAACCCACTTGGCCAGCCATTATGAGAGAAAATCCTCGCGCCGACCACGCGCTTGTGCGCCACCAATTTGTCGCGACGAGATGATGGTGAGTTCGTGCTTCAAAGCCTTTTGCGAGCTGATCGTGCAGGGGGATTTGCACACGCCATGTGCATAGCCAATTGAAAGCCAGGGGCACCAGGCTCGCTAGGAACCATGGATCACGGCAACCAGCAATCAGTAACAGCCATGCGGCGGTGCTGACTTCCGTCAGCATCAGTGGGGCCACGACCCAGGTGATGCGTTTTGTATAGCGACGATGATATTCTGGAAAGGTATCCTTCCCGATCTGGGCGAATAGGGGGTAATGGGCCAACTGAATCGTCCAGATCAGACCGACAAGTCCCCATGTAGAGGCATTATGAATCGTGTATAGCAAAGTCATTGGCGCTATTCCCATTCTTGGGCTACGCGGATCAAAATCTGACCGCGAGATTGGATCTCAGAATTATTAACCAAAGAAAAATGGGTGCGCCTTCTCATTCCTCGTCGATTGGACCTTTTAAATGCTGTTCGAGTAGTTTGCGATGTTTCGTGATTCTGCCGCCAACACGCTTTCGCCAAAGTCGAAAACTGGAGGGCTTCAACTCACGCGCCATCACCTCGATGACCTGTTTTTCAGTGAATCCAGTCCGTTCTTCAATCTGCTCAAACGTGGTGCGATCCTCCCATGCATAGCGAATAATCTGGGATATCTTTTCGGGTGTGGCAGTCGATTTCATGATGGTTGAAGCACTTTGAGATGCTGGCTCATCTTCTTCCAAAAAAGGAAAAAATCCAACCAGTACATTGGGCAAAGTTCATCGCATCTCGAGTTATGGAGATGTTCAGCATTTTCCTTCGTGTCTGATGTATGCTGGATTCAAGCCCCTCGCTCCCGATCAGGATACCGGCATGGATCTCAACGAGCCTTGGATCTCTGCGCTGGGGTTGTTCAATGCAGGAAAGAATTCTGAAGGCTCTTAGATGTCAGAAATTTATCCTGACCCCTCTAAGAGGTGTTCATTGCGATAGAAATGGAAAGTTGGGAAGTCTAATAGCCGAAGGTCTTAAAGCCGGGAGAAAAAAAGCCCGTGCTGAATGGCGCATGAGTTTTTTGGAGAGTTTTTTGGATTTGCTGGAGGATGAGAGATGGCATATCTTTTTGCCAATGACCTTGACCGTGGACATACCTGATGATCTGGCAGCGGAGCTTGGCTTGGGATTCCAGAATCTCGGCCGTGCTGCTCTTGAGGCTTTGGCTGCAGAAGCGTATTCCAAAGAAGTGCTCTCATTGGAGCAGATTAGGAGAATGCTGGGCCTGGGCTCGCTTTGGGAAGCGCAGGCCATGCTGAGCAGGCATGCTGTATGGCCCGACCAATCGGCCGAGGAAATATTGGCCGATGCGCGCCGTTCGTTTGAATTCCGGCAAGCCATCGCGTGATCGTCATCAGTGACAACTCGGTGCTGTCCTGCCTCTCCGAGATCGGGGAACTGGATTTGCTCCAAAGGCTCTACGGCAGAGTGACCATTACGGAAACAATCCGCAGGGAAGCTGTGCATTCGAGTGCGCCTGAGGTTTTGAGGCTTCTGTTTCTGAAGATGCCCGATTGGATCTCGGTGGTTCCGGACGAGTCGCCCTATTTGGAAGAAACGGGAACCTTGGATGCCGGCGAGGCCTCCGCCATCACGCTCGCGTGGCAATATAGGGATTCCAGCTTGCTGATTCTCGATGAAAAACGGGGGCGCAAGGTGGCGAGCGCACTGGGTTTGCAAATCACCGGAACGGCGGGTCTTTTGACGGATGCCGCTGCGGCAGGCATGGTTGATTTTGAAGATGTTTTTTTGCGTTTGTCGAAAACGGCATTTCGCTTGAGTACTCAAGTGGTCGAGACTCTGCGCCAGAGTGTGTACCAACCCCGTCCGCCTGCGGCGCAAGCCTCTCACGGAGACACCAAGACACGGAGAAAAGTTCCTGCTCGGAACGCCGACGTCCTCGTCGGCATCATCGCCTCTCCGCGATGACCCTACGGAAACCCCGCGAAACCCAATTCCTCAAACTACGGTGCCAATTCTTGCGCTTGCCGGATTCAAGCGCATCGCTCCCGAGCAAGATACCGGCATGGATTTGAACGAACCTTGGATTACTGCTTTGGAGTTGTTTAATGCAGGGGAGTGATCTTCGGGTGGGCAGCTCAGGAATCAATTCCTGACGTCAACCACAGCATGGGAAAATCTGTTTTTGAGACCATCGACGCGCTCTGGGAAATCAGCAAGTGATATATGGACTTATTGCCATAAGTCCATATATCCAGAAGCTCAGACAGGCAGGCGCCTATTGAATCGGAGGAGCGCGCAATCAATCATTCAGCTCCCTCTGTCTGGGGGCTATTTGCAAGGCGGCAGTTAGTGCTGTTGGAAGGGTGAGTTTTTAAATGGCGGACTACTGAGGTTCCATCTGATGACGGGTCTCTGAGCTTAAAATATGTGAATATGTGGAACTGGTATCTTTTCCCTTAAATCCCATCTGCAATCAACTTGCCATCAATTGGTTTTAATAAATATGAAAGAAAATGCACACTGACCCCGTTTCCGAGGAAGGAAGCCTTTCGCTTTTGGGTTGGATTGAACTCGAATCCCGCGACGTTGAGGTTGAGTGAGTCATAGATTTCCAACGGGATGGTTTTATTTTCCGATGAGGAGGAATGTGGCGTGGATAGCGAGGCCGATCAGGCCACCGACGAAGGTTCCATTCAGGCGAATGAATTGGAGATCTGAGCCGACTGTCGCTTCGAGTTTGCTGGACATTTCCTTAGCGTCCCAAGCTTGGATCGTGGAGCTGACGAGTTCTCTGATGAAAGGTTTTGCGCCGAGGACTGCGGCGAGGACTTGCGCTGCGATGTAGTTGTTTGTGTCATCGCGCATGGGCGTATTGTCCATCATTTCTCGCGCCGCTGAGCCTATTGCGGCAGAGATTTTCTGGCGTATGAGCGAATCCGCAGCGGCGAGGTCCCGACGCACAAAGTCCGAGACCTCATCCCATGCGCGGCGAGAAAAATCATCCACCAGAGCACTGCTGGCTAAAGTCTCCTGCATATTGCGAATCTTGTGCGCCAGTTCGGGAGAGGTTTCGAGGTCGGCGATAAATCCATGCAGGCGCGCATGGAAGGAGTGCCAGAGCGGGTGGTCTGGGTTCGTGCAGGCATCGTCCATGGTGGCTTGGATTTTCTCAATCGTGCGAGTGGCTACAGCACTGGCTATCTGGTCTCGGACATGATCCAGCGCGGAACCAGCCGTGCTTTTAAGAAACGGAATAGAAGTTAGCCACTCAGATGAGATCGGTATTTCTTCCGCGATCTTGCGTTGAATTGTTTCTCGGTTATCGGCAATGAGTCCTCGAAACGAACCGGCGATGCCGCTGAAGATTTCTCGGTCTCGACCATTTTCCGTGAGGGTTTGCATGCCCTCGGCAAGCATGGGGGCTGCATTCACGGTGAGTATCACATTGCGGGCGCGCTGGGCTAAAATGGCAGTGATCTCGTCGGGCTTGATATTGTCCAGAAGCACAGGCGCAAACTGTGATGTGCGACTGGCGATGGCATCTGCGTGCGATCCCAACCAAGGCGAAACAATCCCGGCAAAGTCGATCTTTCGAATGCGCGGCCCGAGTTGTTCTTCGGTGAGAAATCCCTCTTCCAAAAACGTCGCCAACGACTCGGCGACGCGCCCTTTGTTATTCGGTAGAATAGCCGTGTGCGGAATCGGGATCCCCATCGGATGCCGAAACAAAGCGACCACCGCAAACCAATCCGCTAATGCTCCCACTGTTGCCGCTTCAAAAAATGCGCGTGGCCACGCCAGCCAATTTAAGGAAGCCTCGCCAAGGTGACAGAGCACCATGCCCATGAGGCAGAAGACGAGAGCACTTGACGCGATCCATCGCATTTTTTGAAGGGTGAGATTCATTTGTGATTGGAATGGGAGTTACTGAGGAGATGCAGGGGTTTGTTCGGAGCTAGAGTTCGTTTCACATCAGCGTGCCTCAATTCTGGCGTAGATTTTTTCTGGGGCATCATCTCCGCTGAAGTAGTGCATAAGGGCAGGGCACAGCCATATCTCCTGGACTCCGTCGTAGTTGCCAGCTGAGCCAGTACCGGAGTAAGTGCAACCGTTAGATCTGGCACCCTCCCTTTTACCTACTGCTGTAAGCTTTAAATTGCTTTTGGGAAGCGGCGTAGTGGAAAAGTAAGCGGTTAATTTTCCTCCAGCGTTCAACTGAGCATCGACTGCATCAAATGGAAGATTGGCCGATCCAACAAAAGGTTCTTGTTCAAGTCCGTGGCGGGGATCATCAAAGACCCATACGGATTTAGATTGAGGGTGGCGATAGGGGGCGATGCAATGGACGGTATTGTTGCTTGGTGTGTTCATGTTTGTGTTGGGTTTTTTGTTTGCTGCAAAACTTAGTTGGTGTCTTCGCTGTGAGCTTTGCGGCACGCCTTCAGGATGTTGAACCAGAGGTCTTCATAGGCTTTGTATTTTTTGAGTTGGTGAGGTGTTTTTAAGATCTCGTCTTTGAAATTGTCGTAGGTGATCGTCGCGCTGAGCGTGCTGAAAATGGCGGCGAAATCCTCGCTCTCCTCGACATAGATCCGGTACCGGTAGTCGGAGTAGTCCCAAGAGTGAATTTGCGTTACAGAATCATTTCGCCAGGTGAAGTCCGGAGCCTCGCTAGACTTAGCAAGAAGGCGGGTCAGATCGCCCTTGTCACGGGCGCGAACGACATGCACTTCAGGCCCGTCCTCATTGAGGTGGGAAGTTTTTTTGACGATAGAAAAGAAGCCGATATTTGATGCGATCCACATGATAAAAATATAGGTGATTTGAGGTTATAGTGGGAGCCTAAAAGGCCATTTTTCATGACATTTATTTTGCGTTTTTTGTTGATTTATTTTCAACGAATACGCCCGTAAAAGGGTCGCGAGCATGCGAGGAATCGAGGCTTGTCGAGTCCCGATTCGCGATAGTTTTTCTGACACTCGGAAAAACCTAACCCACTAATAATTCATCTATTGCTAGTGAATGGTTTTGATGTGCGTCTTGGCTGTCTGCCGCGCGAGAAGTTTGAAGGATTTCTTGGTCGTGAGAAATCTGAGGGGATAGGATCTGGAGGGTCTGTCTTTACGCCTTCCCCGCCGCCATTGTCAGGATCATCCTTGCGTGAGAAAAAACATGCGATGGCGTAGAGGATCGCGATGCCAATCACGATCGGCGTTGCGCCGATGGCAAGCGAGGCGACGAAGAAAATGCAAAAGATGGTAAGACGGTTCATGAAGGATCCTGTGCCAGCTTTAAAGTGTTTGCGGGCATATTCACTGTGAGTTGAGTTGGGCTTGGAGTGACAGCGCATCCAGCCCGCTATGAGGACTGATTCAGTCTCTTGATTTTTTTGAGAACGCCAGATGGTACGCGCTGCATTTTCGCATTAGCTTTCATAGGAACCGGGACTTTCAGCTTCCTCGGTTTTGCCAAGAGGAAACCGACATTTCCCTTCGCATACCATTTGCTGCCGTGCTTCTCTACGCAATCCACGATTTCGACGCTGCCTATGATCGCTCCAAAAGTCATATCCTCTTCTTTTGGGATTTTTTTTACTCCATTCCCTCGAAGATGATCCATCTTATCAACTAACTCATCTTTGTTCATTCCAGCGTGAATGAAGATCCGGCCTCGGATTTTGGTTGACCAAGAGCGGTTCTCTACATCTTTGATTCCTGCAATGATCGCCCAAGCATAGGGTTGGCGAACACTGAGATAATATTCCGTTGTGGGTAGTTTTAGAGGCTTGGGGGGCATGGTTCAGGGATTCCTGTGTTGCGATTCTTGTTCGATGACTTTGAGACAAGGACTTCTGGTTCCTTAGCTTTTTCCATTTTGGAAAAGTTCCGAAAGGCGGTTTGAATTGAGTGGGTAGGTTTCACCGGTTTTTTTACGCTGTGCCGATGCAAAGACAATCGTGGTGGTAGCGGGATTGTAGCAACGCCTGAGTTTGATCGCGAGACTCTTGAGCAGATCTTCATCCTTGAATAGAAGGCGTGCATCGTTGTGGAGACACCAGTTGAATGATTTTGATTGTTTACTCTGACCGTTTGATACAAGGGCAACTGAGACGCGAAAAATGGCAATGGCACTATATTTGATGGGATTTTTTGGGGGCCGCGCATTGGCTCGCTGCTGTTTTTGGCTGCTATTTGATTTCGGTGGAGATATCTGTGCGATTGGACATTCGTAGTGTAGGTCTCTTTCCTCTTTCGTAAAATACCCGCCACAGCGCGCGCATTTAGTCATGTTTGTTCCACGCACTTTTTTCTGTGCGTAATTGCGAGCAATGATCTGGCCAACATCAAGAAATTCACTTCGCTCAGTGCCGTGCTCATAAGCACGTTGTCTGCGGTTAGTAGAGTCTGAGTAGCGTGATGGCATAATATAGCTAAATTCTCCTCGTCTTGATATGCCTCGAAGCATTGAGAATCTGGGACGTCGTTTTTTCTCGAAGGGCCTTGGATGTGATTTCGTAAAGAGGCATATCTGGATTTTTATTCGATTGGGACGAGATGTTTCGTTTTTTGCAGGGCATCAAAATAGTCGGCAATACGCTCCACCTGATGACGGTCGCGAGTGAGGAAGCCTGCTTCGATATTTTTGGATTGGGCGGCTTGGGTGAAGTTGGCCGAAGTTACCAACGCGGCGCATCTGTCGATCAGAACGATTTTGGAATGCTGCACGCCACGGAGGGATTCGTCCTCTGCAAATGGTCTTGGGTCATGGAAGAGTTCGGGGGCGACGATGCCAGACCAGCAGGTTTCGAGAAAGCGCTTTCGGAATCTATTAGCCACAAGAGGCATTGCTTCGTCGGGTGATTTCCTCTCATGCGAGACATCAACGATGAAGCGAACTTTGAAGTCAGGATTGCTTCTCATTTTTTCTGCAAGCGGCGTGAAAAAATCGGCTATTGGATAAATCACGAAGCTGCACACAAGCACCTCCCTCTGCGCCTCGACGAACAGGGAGCGTGCCACTGTGGCCGTGTCCACTATCGGAATGCCATGCACATTCGGGCCACTGAGGACGAGAAAGAGATTCCTCTCTGATTCGGTCATTCGGGTCTTGGCCATTTGGAGCGCTTCACATAGCTCGGAGAGCACCGACGGGGGACATCCCCTATCGCGGAGACTTTTAAGGGCAGTTTGAAAAATTCTGGGTTTTAAATTTTGGCATCGCAGCAAAAGCTCATTTTAAAAAATCGGCAATTTTATTATGTCGAATCCATTGGATCGAGTGGTTGAAATGATAATAATCATGTAAC
>JBILZC010000158.1:0-3026 GCA_044377415.1 Terrimicrobiaceae bacterium
GCCACGCTTGGCGAGCGCGTCCATATTCGGAGTTTCCATCGGGCTCGGCGCGTCGATGTCGTAGCATTTCACATCCTGCCAACCAAGATCGTCGGCGAGCATGAGAACGATGTTCGGAGCGGGTGCCCCTTGGGCCGTGGGCGCTCCCTCGGCATGCACTGTGAGGAAAAAAGCTGCGAAAAAGGACAGAATTAGGATGGAAGGTGTTTTGATCAATTTCATTTTGTATTTCAAAAATGTGGCGCGGGCTTTTCGCCCGCGCCACATTTGGAATTCAAACTAACGGGTTATTCCGCGACTTATTTTTTAACAGGCGTGGAAAATTCTACCAAGGTCAGAGAACCATCCTTGTCGGTATCACGTTCAGCAAACGCCGCTTCCCTTACCGGACCTGGGTTTATGGATGTGTATTCCGCCATAGTGAGCGTTCCGCTTTTATCGGCGTCGAGTTTGTTGAATTGCTTCTGCTTCGGGGTTTCCTCCGCGTGGCAGAGAGCGGATCCCATGAGGGTGACGGCAACGATGGTCGCGAGTGTTGTGTTTATTTTCATCTGGGTTTGTTTTGGTTTGTTGTTTGGTTTGTTGTTTGGTTTGTTTTGGTTTGTTTTGGGGGAGATTGGAGAGGGATTGACCACCGAGAACCCAGAGGGCACAGAGAGGGATATGATGCTATTATTCTAATAATCAACTCCTCCTCCGTGCTCTCCGTGTCCTTTGATTCACTTCGTTCACTCCTTCGGAGTTGCCTTCGGCAATCTATCTCCCGTTGGTCGGTTGTGGTTAATAGTTTTCTTTAATTCTTCTCGGGCTCGAGCCACTCGATTTCGCCCACCTCGTTTTCGATATCCACGCGCACCTTGGCGTGAGCGAATTCGCGGGTGTAGATGTAACCGTCTTGGACTGCGGGGCCTTTAGGTGGACCCAAGGGTCGGTCGAATTCCGCAGAGCGTTTCATCCAGAGTTTGTTTTTCTTGTTGGCGACATAGCTGTCGTGGGCGAGGAAGTAACTATGCTTTTCGGCACAAACGAGAAACAGCGCCAGAAGATAATTGAAACGCTTGCTGTAATCATCATTGGCACCAAGCCCCTTGCGGATTTCGTCCGTTCTCGCAGGATTCAGGTCACCCTCTTCGGTGTTCATTTCGGAGAGCCCGGCGGTGAATGCGATCATGAACCCCTCACGGGCTGCTTTCTGAAACGCCACCATGCCCCTGGCGACATTGTTTTTCCTCTGGTCAGGAGTTGCAGCGAGTTCGAATCCCTCGATGTAGGAGCCGTCGAATAGCTTGATCGCCTCCAAGCCGTCGTCCTTGCTTTGGCCGGTGCGCAGGACATTGGCGAGCATGATCTTGTCGGGCCCTATGGCCTGCCTCGTCTCGCGCATCATGCCCTCGTAATCCTGAAAAATGGCGTTCTTTTTCTCTATCCCAATGTCACGCTTCAAGTAACCGGCCGACAAAACCTTGATATTTCCATCCAGAAACAGGCCATCAATTGCTGGATCGGCGCACATTTGCTTGGCATTGCCGACCCACCACTCCCTCAACTGGGGGTTGGTCAAGTCGTAGGCTTCGGCCTTACCGCGAACCAGTTTGTTTTTTCCCTGCCGACCAACGAGGAAAGCCCCAGGCACTTTATCGATTTCGGCGTTGGCCTTGTAGGTGCCGTAGTGCACGATGACATTGCGATAGTATAAAACCTTCGTGGAGGAGTTTATCTCTTTCACCGCCTTGGCCGCGGCAAGCGTTCCGTCCTCAGTGGACTGAAATGTTTCGGACCCTGTCGTCTTTTCAAAAGTCACCAAGGGAAACGATGCCAGATACTTGATCTCATCCTCCGTAAAATTTTTGGCTTTGCGGATATGCATGTAGAGCGGCACGCGGTCCCATGAAAAATGAGGCAGACGGCTGGCGGCGGGAGCGGAGGGCTCCCCCTCGGCATGCGCCGTGAGGAAAAAAGCTGCGTAAAGGGCCAGAAACAGGATGGAAGGTGTTTTGATCAATTTCATTTTGTATTTGAAATTCAAACTAACGGTCTATTCCGCGACTTATTTTTTAACAGGCGTGGAAAACTCTACCAAGCTCAGAGAATCGTCCTTGTCGGTATTAAGGGCAGCAAAAGCCGCTTCTCTTACCGGACCTGGGTTTATGGATATGTATTCCGCCATAGTGAGCGTCCCGCTTTTATCGGCGTCGAGTTTATTGAATTGCTTCTGCTTCGGGGTTTCCTGCGTGTGGGAGGGAGCAGATCCCATGACGCTGACGGCGACGCCTGTCGCTGGCTCGAGCCACTCGATTTCGCCGACCTCGTTTTCGATATCCACACGCACCTTGGCGTGGGCGAATTCCCGGGTGTAGATGTAGCCGTCCTGGACTGCTGGGCCTTTCGGCGGCCCCAAGGGTCGGTCGAATTCCGCCGGCCGTTTCATCCAGAATTTGTTTTTCTTGAAGGCGTGGTAGCCATCGTGGGCGAGGAAGTAACTATGCTTCTCGGCACAAACAAGAAACATCGCCAGCAGATAATTGAAACGCTTGCTATAATCTTCATTTTTACCAAGCCCCTTGCGGACTTCATCCATATTCTCAGGATTCATCTCGCCATCTTCGGCCTGCATTTCAGAGAGCCCGGCGGTGAATGCGATCATGAACCCCTCACGGGCCACTTTCTGAAACGCCTCGATCCCCGTGGCCAAGTATCCCTTGTCCCCAGTTCCTTCAAAATTCTCGATGTAGGAGCCGTCGAATTGCTTGATCGCCTCCAGCCCGTTATCCGGGATTCCGACCCTTAGGACATTGGCGAGCATGATTTTGTCTGGCCCGATGGCCTGCCTTGTTTCAGTCATCATGGTCTTATAGCCTTCGGCCAAAGCGGCCTTTTTCTTTTCTCCGATGTCTCGTTTCAGGTAATTGAGCTTCAAAACTTTGTCGATTGCATCAAGAAAAACCCCATCGATCACAGGATCGGCGCATATTTGCTTGGCATGACCGACCCACCACTCCCTCACCTGGGGGTTGGTCAAGTCATAG
>JBILZC010000090.1:0-9135 GCA_044377415.1 Terrimicrobiaceae bacterium
AAGAGCACGGTTGGCAGCAGGTCATAAGCCGGCGAGAACCGGATTTCTCCATCCTGGGAACGAATCAGGGAAAAGTTCTTGAGGTGCATGTCGGAATTCCCCGTCAAAAAGCTGAACAAGTTGACCTCGAAAAATCGCAGCGCATCAAGGCCCGGATGGCTGCAGTGTTGAAGAATTTTTTTGCCAACCACCTCCAGCGAGCCCCGGTATTTTTCCTCGGTCATCCGATCAGTCAACTGGCACATATCCTCCATGGCCAACTTGCGCCCTCCCACTCGGTCCATGCGCCTGACGACCAGAGCCAACTGACCATCCTGCATCGCTATCAGTCCGCAATGGGCTGTTTCAATTCCAAAGCAAGCCGCCATGCGCATGGTGAGGTGCTCAAGTTCGGGCATTTGGGGGAACCGTTCCACTGGAGTTTTGAGGATATACCCCCCTTCAAGCCCGACGAGAGTGAATCGGCCGCCTGCGCGCGCTCCACCTGATTCCAGATGCAGGGAAAGTTTGGGCTGGACGCCAGGAACCGCGACATGGCTGCGAACAATCTGCTCGGCCATTGAATTCAGTGCAGCCCATGAGTAGGGAAGCTGCGGAGGCTGCGCGCTTCCAAACAGCCTGTGGCAGCACGCGGCGTGGAAGTCCATTTCTTCACCATCGATGACACCCAAGCAAATCTTGCAGCGCAGATTATTCATGTGCGCTCTCCTCCTCGATCGGCACCACTCCAGCGGCACCGATGCAATCCCGGCAGCAGGCCAACAAAAGTCCCATTCTGTCACGCGGGTCGATCTTCCATGTCTTTTCGGCAATCTCCAGCAGCCATCCCTCTGGAATGAGTCCGTCAAAAAAAGGGAAAAGCCGCTTGTCCTCGAACGGCTCGGCCCTCAAGGGAAGTGTGAGACTGGCGGAAACGGCCTTCGGGTCGTTGAGATAAGCTGCCGAGTAGGTGAAACGATACCCGCGATCAAGTTCCTCAAGCAAACCGACCGGCCTGTCATGGAGAAGGATTTCAGCTTTTCTCATCGTCCACCGCCTCTCGGAAAGGTGCCGGAGCCATCCGGTGGCCAAAGAGACCCAGAACCTGGTTGACCTTGTCGAGCCGCAGCGAGGCCTTGCCCTGCTCCAGATCGCGTATAAACCGCACACCCACTCCAGCCCGATCGGCAAGATTATGCTGGGTCATTCTCACAGCTTTGCGCTTGGCCTTTACAAATTGAATCAATGGATCATTCATTGGAATACCCGATCGAGTATAAATTAATTCCAAATACCTTTTACTATACCCGAACGGGTTCTACAATTTTTATTTTCGGAATAATAAATCCGATCGGGTATAAAAATGAGCCCTTCGACTTAGTTTGGCGATTCCATGCCATGGGCTGCAGCTGAAAAATCTGCGTTAAATACCGGCCTGAGTTCGATCAGGTCTGCAAAGAGGAGTAATACCAAAAGCCGCTTGCTTTTGGATTTTAGGAGAGGGGCACAGCGCGTCTCGCCTGTGTGCTGCGGTCTGCTTCTTTGGTTCCGATGGGCAGGGTGCGAGAAAGTAGACCAGTCTCCACACGGCCGAGACGGCCATGCCCCCTTCTTTTGCGCTGCAAAGTCTAATTTCAAAGAGGCAATGGTCTAAAGCATAGCTTGCTAAGAAGCATATCCCTCTCAAATAGAAATGGGTCAGATTCGAATTTTTCGTTTTTGGTGATAAGCGAGGTGTGAGGGAGCGGGAACAACCGATTCAAAGGGGCACAAGGTTCCGACAGAGCTTTGATTGACAGCGTGGGAGTCCTTTGGTCTACAATCCAGCCTCCAATGAATCTCGCCTTCTCTGTATTTTCGCGCTACAAAATTGTTTTTCTAATCTTGGTCACCGTTGCCTTTCTTACGGGCTTCGCGAGCGCCGAAGATGCCGCCCCCGATATTGCAGCGAGAGTCGCCCAAATCGAATCCACATTGGCCGCGACCCCCAAGATCAACTCGGGGGACAATGCCTGGATGCTGGTCTGCTCGGCTCTTGTTCTCATGATGACGGCGCCGGGATTGATCCTTTTTTATGGTGGCTTGGTTCGTCGAAAGAACGTGCTCTCGACAATGATGAATAGCCTCATCTTGATGGCGGTGGCCTCTTTCCTCTGGATGGCGGTGGGATACAGTTTGGCTTTTGGAGAAGGGAACGCCTTTTTTGGAAATCCGATGCAGTATTTTTTCCTGAAAGGAGTCGGTTTGGAACCGAATCCCGACTACGCCGCGACGATTCCACATCAAACTTTCATGCTCTTCCAGATGATGTTTGCCATCATCACTCCGGCCCTCATCAGCGGAGCTGTGGCCGAGCGGATGCAATTCAAAGCCTACCTGCTTTTCACGATACTTTGGATTCTATGCGTTTATTGTCCTCTCGCCCATATGCTTTGGGGCAAGGGCGGGCTTTTTAACTGGGCGCTGGGTGGAAGCATTCCTGTTCTGGATTTTGCCGGCGGTATCGTGGTGCACATCAGTTCGGGTATCGCAGCGCTCGTGTGTGCGATCTTTCTTGGGAAACGCTCGGGCTACCTCCATGAACCCATGATCCCTCACAACGTGGTATTAACGCTCATCGGGACCGGGTTGCTGTGGGTCGGTTGGTTTGGGTTTAATGCCGGCAGCGCGGTGAGTGTGGGCGCATTGGCAACGAGTGCGTTTGCCGCAACGCATTTTTCGGCTGTTGGGGCGACCTTGGCTTGGGTGACCTTGGAATGGCTTAAAAACGGCAGGCCGAGCGTCCTTGGAGCGGCTTCAGGTATGGTCGCGGGCCTGGCCACCATCACTCCAGCTTCGGGCTTCGTGACGATCCCGTCGGCGTTTCTGATCGGGCTGGCAGGCGGCACGGCCTGCTATCTGGGGGTGACCAAGCTCAAGAATATTTTCAAATACGACGACTCGTTGGACGTCTTCGGAGTTCACGGCATGGGGAGCACGGTCGGCATCCTTCTTCTCGGCTTGATGGCATCAGTTGAAATCAACCCTGCGATCGCTGGGACTTTTCAAAAAGCCGGTGTGGCGATTTCCCTCCAAGGCGGGATGAGCCAGTTGATCAATCAGGCCATCGGCGCTGGATTCGCCATCGTTTTTTCGGGTGTGGTCACTTGGATTTTACTTGTCGTGGTGAAAATGATCACGCCTTTGAGAGTCTCCGAGGAAGAGGAAGACCAAGGCCTTGATCTCGCGGAGCATGGTGAAAGTGCCTATAACGACTAAGCCATCCCTCTGAACAGATCGACCAGGTGAAGGTTTGTAAATTTTCCGAAATCGGTTGTTTTTTTGAAATATCGACTATCTTTTCCCGCGTATGATTCCATTACTCATTTTTGCCATCACTATGGGGCTTTCCCTGTGGGCTTCCCATCGTGTGAAGAGCGTCTATCGCCGCTATGCCAAGGAACCTTCCATTTCCGGTATCACGGGCGCAGAAGCCGCTAGACGAGTGATGGCCGATGCAGGGATTCAGGACGTGGATATCGTGTCTCAGGAGGGGGAGTTAGTGGACCACTACGATCCGATCCACAAAAGACTCGTGCTAAGCACGGATAACTACCGAGGGCATTCGATTTCTGCTCTGGCGGTATCCGCGCATGAAGCGGGGCATGCCATTCAACACGCTCGGGCATACGCCCCGCTCAATATGAGAATGGCTGCTGTGGGCGCGACGCAATTTGCGAGCCAGATCGTGATGTGGCTGCCACTGATCGGCCTTTTTACAGGGTTCATTCGCCCACACACCGTATTATTCATCATGGCCACCGGTTGGGGTGTGATCATGCTATTTAATCTCATCACCCTTCCTGTGGAGTTCGATGCCTCGAATCGAGCCCGAGCGGCACTCCGCCATTGCGGTATCCTTTCCAACAGCACGGAAGAGGTGGGGGTCGGACGGGTGCTGAATGCTGCCGCGCTCACGTATGTCGCCGCATTCCTAACCTCGTTGGGATATTTTATCTGGCATCTCTTGCCCCTTCTCACCGGTCGTCGCGACGACAATTAGAGAAATGCGATTTCGGCGAGGGTTTGACCCGCCGCAGCATACAGTCAATATCTGACGCATGATCACACAGGTTCGCCTGAGCCAATTTCGTTGCTTCGACTCGCTGGACGTCCATCCCGGACCGCAGCGCACGTATGTCGTGGGAAAAAACGCACAGGGCAAAACCTCGATTCTGGAAGCGATATGCGTTTTGCTTCGACTTCAATCTCCACGCACATCAACAGTCACAGACTTGATCAAATCCAACACCAATGGATTTGCGATTGAGGGGATTTTTAATGACACACGCTTGAGTTGCCGCCACACGGGGGAAGCGAGGGAATTATCTTTGGATTCCAAGATTCAGCCCAAATCAGCCGACTACCTCGCGGTGGGACGGGTGACTTGGTTTGCCAACACCGATCTGGAACTCGTCAAAGGGAGCGGGTCTTTGAGGCGGAGATACCTTGATTTTTCAGGCATCCAATCTGTCCCCGGTTACAAGAAGGCGCTGAGCAACTACGAGCGCACACAGAGATCACGAAACGCCCTCCTCAAAGACGGACGCCCTCGCCGCGAGATTGCGGCTTTTGATTCCTCGCTCATCGAAAGTGGAGAATTACTCATGGAGGCAAGGTCGGCACTTTGCTCCAGCCTTGGCCCGCTGGCCCGAAAATCCTGCGAAGAAATCAGTGGGCAAGCTGACGTGCTCGAGATTCGATATCGACCGAGTTGCAACGGCCCCTTTGCCGAGGCCCTCGCTGCCTCACGAGACGAAGAAGATCGCTTGCGACAGACGGTTTGCGGACCTCATCGCGACGATATCGAAGTCGCACTGAATGGACTGAAGGCATCCGCGTTTGCTTCCGAGGGTCAACAGCGCAGCATTGCTCTCGCGTTAAAAATCGCCCAAGCGCGCCATATTAAAAGCCTCCATGGCCATCCTCCCCTGCTTTTGCTGGATGACATCTTCGGCGAACTGGATACCGAGCGAAGGAATCGCTTGCTCACGGCGCTGCCGTCGGATGCTCAGGCGGTGATCACGACGACTTTTCTCGACTGGGTCGACGATACCGCCAGCGACGCGGTTTTTCTGCTCGCTGACGGCAGACTCACGTCAGGAAAATAAGAGCCGCTAAGGCATCTCGTTGCCTTCGACCTCAATGACAGGGAGCGGAAAACGGAAGCTCAACTCGCCGTCGATTTTGATCTCAACAGTATAAACCCCGTGTTTATGAAATTGGAGACCACCGAAGACGTGGACATTTGTGGCATGCGTTTCGAGCGTCGGAAGCTCAAACTGCACCTCGCTTGTCGCAATCGGCGAATCATCCTCCGGCGTTAGGATCGAGGATTGCTGCGTGAATACGCCCGTCCCTCCGCACCAACGCGTCCAAAGGCAAAGCTTAAAAAAGCCAATGGGAACCATCGGCGCAGGAATCACTCCCAAGATGCCAACAAGAGTGTGCTGACCACTGGCCTCCTGACGAACATCCTCGCAGAGGAGACAAGCCTGCAAATCGGGTAGGATGAATTGAGACATGGAAAATTAACGCGGCCGCATCATCCAAAGCAGAAGCACGCCGAGGATAATGCGATAAATGCCAAAACTGACAAACGTGTGGGATTGCACAAAGCGCAGCAACCATTTCACGGCAATGAAGGACACCACGGCGGCCACGGAGGTCCCCAAAAGCAAAAGCCACCAACTCTCATGAGCGCCCCCATCCGCGTTGAGGGACCTAAATATCTTGTAGGCACCAGCTGCGAGGATGGTCGGAATGCCGACGAGGAAAGATAATTCCGTCGCGACGACGCGGTTCAATCCACAAATCATCGCGAAAATGATGGTCGCCCCCGATCGAGATGTTCCCGGAAAGACAGCAGCGGCCAGTTGACCAGCGGCCACCATGAAGACGACCGGCCAAGTAATGACATCCTGCAGGTCGCGTCCTTTGAGATGCCTCTCGACCAAAATAAAAATGAGCCCCCCCGCAATGAGAGCCCCTGCCACAGGAACACAGGTTTCAGGCAACTCGATTCCGAGTTTGTCCATGGCCAAGCCACCAAACACCGTGATGACGAAAGCGACGAGGATTTTGAGATTGAACTCAAAGGTGAGTGGATTCCTCCAGTTCGTCATCATTTTGAGCCTCTCCTTGAAAAGCGGGAGAACGGCCAGCACGGCGCCGCACTGGATTACGATATTAAAAAGATCGCTTTGGCGGTAGTCCAGCCACTCTTGAAAGATGAGCAGATGGCCCGTGGAAGAAACTGGGATAAATTCCGTTGCCCCCTCGACAATGCCAAGGATGACGATGACCAACCAATCAGGAAGTGACAAGAGATCGAGTGATTAAATGGCGCTCTCGCCGGACTCCTCCGTGCGGATGCGAATCGCATTTTCCATCGGCAAAATGAAAATCTTTCCATCACCGATCTTACCGGTCTTTGCAGCGGATGTGATGGCGGCAACAGCCTTTTCGACCATGGCATCGCTCACGACGATTTCAACTTTTACCTTCGGAAGGAAGTCCACCGTATACTCGCTGCCGCGGTAAATTTCCGTGTGTCCCTTCTGTCGGCCAAATCCTTTGACCTCGCTGACAGTCATGCCCTCGATACCAACCTCGGCCAAGGCTTCCTTAACGTCTTCCATTTTGAATGGTTTGATGATGGCTTCGATTTTTTTCATGATGCTCGAAAGGAATCACAAGCGATCTTGGCTGGCAAGCCTCAAGAGGAACGAGTATTCTTTCAACGATAATGAAACCCATCCACTGGCGCCGATCAAAACTCGGCAAATACCTGCGCCATCTGCCGCGGGCGAAGCATATCCGTGGAACGTGGCTTCATCGTTGCATGGGCGAACGGCTTTTTGCCACTGAACTTTGGCATCCCACTCGGCAACGGTTTGCGGCTGGCATGGCCATGGGGGCTTTTTTCGCTCTACTCCCCTTACCAATTCAGATGATCGCGGCCGCATTGATGGCCTATATCACGCGAGTGAATATCCCAGCGGCCATTGCGGGCACATGGATCAGCAATCCGCTCACGTTCCCCTTTTGCATCTATGCACAATACCGGATCGGCTGCCTACTTACCGGCCGGGAAGCGATCGGCTTTAAGAGTCATGATGCGCTTGCCATGCTCACTCATGCTCCGATGCCATTTTTTGTGGGTATAGTTCCCACCGCGCTCCTACTGGCTATCATCATCTACCCCATCACCCTTTTGATCTGGGATCTCAGCGCAACGGGTGTTCAAAAAAGACAACTAAAAAAGTTACCCCCTAACGATACGTTGAGATAATGAAAACCGCCCCCCCGGAAACCCTTCAAAAATCACTCGCGATTTACAAAGGTCTGGTGGAGGTGAGTTGCCTCATTAACTCCATCACAGACTACCACACATTGTTACGTCAGATACTGAGTGTGGCGCAGCGCGTGATCCAAGCTGAAGCGGCTTCGTTATTCCTCCTCGACGAAGATAGTGGCGACCTTCGACTCGCGATCGCCACCCGAGCCGACGGGGGCTTTGATGAACCCGACATCACAGTACCGAGGGGAAAAGGTATTGTGGGTTGGGTGATGGAGCGGAACGAACCCCTATTGATTCCCGATGCCTACAAAGATGAGCGCTTCTATGCTGCTGCCGACAAAAAAACCGGATTTCTCACCCGCTCGATTCTTTGCTCCCCACTCCGAAGCGAACACAAAAACATCGGCGTCCTGCAAGTCCTGAATCCGTTGAGCAAACCTGCATTTGAAGACATAGATCTCGAAGGCTTTTCAGCCTATGCAAACCTCACCGCAACAGCGATCGAGAAGCTTCGCAGCCTCGAAATCCAGCGCGAGCAGGATCGTGTGCAAAGGGATCTCGCGATCGCAGCCGATATCCAATGCGTGTTGCTCTCTGGCGCGATTCCTGCATCTCTCTGCGGAGTCAGGTTCGCGGGCCACAGCTCCCCAGCAACAGAAGTGGGAGGAGATTTTTACGGCGTTTTTTGCAAGGATGAGGACGTCATCGATTTTGTGATGGGCGATGTTTCGGGAAAAGGAATACCCGCTGCCCTTCTTATGACCCGCAGCTTGAGTGCCTTGCCATTTATTTTTGCCGCGACCGATGGCCCCGCATCCGCGCTATCGGAGTGGAATGCAAAATTCCAACCAGCCATGATCCGTGGCATGTTCATCACGGCGATTGCCGGGCGATTGATTCCATCCCAGCGCCTTCTCCGTTTGGCCAATGCCGGGCATTGCCAACCGCTCCTCGTTCACGCAAATGGAGAAGCTCGCGAAATCGAGGGACCTTCATTCCTGCCTGTGGGAATCGCCCCCGGAATCAAATACGAGGAAGTTCGACTGACTCTCGAACCCGGCGACCGCTTTGTTTTGTTCACCGACGGACTCAGCGAATCCCAAGCCAATGAAAGCGAACCCATGTTTGAAAGCCAACTGATTCAAGTCGCATCCGGTCCCCACGCAGATCCGAGTGAACTCATGAACCGCATCCTCATCGCCGCCGCTCTTCACCGCCAAGGCGGAACCGCCCGGGATGATCTTTCCATCTTAGTGGGAGGGTTCGAGTGAACCGAAAGTGGATCTTTTCGGGAAAAACCGAAGACCTGGCCTCAGCGAGGAAGGAAGTGCGTGGTTTTTTACTAGCTGTCGGCATGGAAGACGAACTCTCCGCAACCGTCGTGCTGGCCATAGACGAAGCCTGCACCAACATTATCCGCCACGCCTACAAAGGAGAGGCCAAGCCATTTCGGATCGAAATGCGACTTCTAAGAAAACGCCTTCGCATTATTTTAAGAGATTACGGAACACCCTGTGGAAATCCAAAAACCCATGTTCGCGACCTGAATGAAGTACGCCCAGGTGGAATGGGCGTTCATATTATCCAGCAGGTTTTTGATCGGGTGGAGTATTCCCCCCAACCTCGCGGGACTCGACTGACTCTGGAGATGGGGATTTGCGGGTCGGCTTGACCTTGCGAACATATTTGCGCCTTTGCTTAAGCTCGGGTGTTGGCTCGGGCGTTGGCTCGGGCGTTGGCTCGGGCGTTGGCTCGGGCGTTGGCTCGGGCGTTGGCTCGGGCGTTGGCTCGGGCGTTGGCTCGGGCGTTGGCTC
>JBILZC010000159.1:0-2991 GCA_044377415.1 Terrimicrobiaceae bacterium
TGCGTCACACCATCTCGATCCTAGTGGAAAATAAATTCGGCGTGCTGACCCGCATTGCGGGCATGTTCAGCGGTCGCGGATTCAACATCGACACCCTTAATGTCGGCCCAACGCTGGATCCCTCCGCATCGCGGATGACGATCGTCACGCGTGGCGATGACAAGGTTCTAGAGCAAGTCACCAAGCAGCTCGAGAAGCTGGTCGATGTGATCGAGGTTCAGGACTTCCGGGATGAAGAGTATGTGGATCGCGAGTTGGTCTTGCTTCGCGTGAGTGCAGATTCCAAAACCCGCGCCGAGGTCATGCAAATCTGCGACATCTTTCGCGCGAAGATCATCGACGTTCAGCCGAACAAACTCGTGATTGAAATCACCGGCACGGAGACAAAGATCAGCAAATTTCTCAGCCTCATGGATACCTTTGGCATCGAAGATGTCACCCGCACCGGCAAGGTCGCCCTTGCACGTGTCGAATAAAAATCAACCAACACAACACAAACAACACACCAAAACCCATGCCCGCCAAAATCTATACCGATAAAGACGCCGACCTGAAAGTTCTCAAGGGAAAAACTGTAGCCGTTCTAGGTTTCGGATCTCAAGGTCACGCCCACGCCCTGAACCTCAAGGAAAGCGGCGTCAACGTCATCATCGGTCTCTATGCCAAATCGAAAAGCCGCGCCGTCGCTGAGAAGCAAGGATTCAAGGTGTTCGATACGGATGAAGCCGTTCGCCGTGGCGACGTCATCATGGTGGCCATTCCTGACACCAAGCAACCCGCCGCGTATGCGAAGGATATCGCCCCCAATCTCAAAAAGGGAAAAACCATCGTTTTCTCGCACGGCTTCAGCATTCATTACAAAACGATCGTTCCGCCAGCCGAAGTGAACGTCATCATGGTCGCCCCTAAAGGCCCAGGCCACATCGTTCGCCGCCAATACACCGAAGGTAAAGGCGTTCCAACCCTAATTGCCGTGTATCAAAATCCCGGCAAAGATGCAAAAAAGATCGCTCTCGCTTGGGCCAAGGGCATCGGCGGAACACGCGGCGGCGTCTTGGAAACCAGCTTCAAGGAAGAGACCGAGACCGACCTGTTCGGTGAGCAGACCGTTCTCTGCGGCGGTTGCTCCGCGCTCGTTCAAGCGGGATTCGAAACACTCATCGAGGCCGGTTACTCTCCTGAGATGGCTTACTTCGAATGCCTCCACGAGCTCAAATTGATCGTCGATCTCATGAACGAGTCCGGTATCGCCGGCATGCGCTTCTCGATCAGCGAAACAGCTAAGTGGGGCGACGTGAGCGTCGGACCAAAAATCATCGACGCCTCAGTCAAAAAACGCATGAAATTGGCTCTCAAAGACATCCAGTCTGGCAAATTCGCGAAAGATTGGATCAAGGAATTCCAAGGTGGTTACAAGCGCTACAACTCCCTCCTTAAGGACGGCGAGAAACACCCGATCGAAAAAACCGGCCAGCGCCTCCGCTCCTTAATGCCATGGATTCAAAAAAAGAATTTGAAGGGCGCTCAAGCAGCCTATAATTCCTAGGCCTCTTAATTATGGACGCCCCATCCCTTAAACCAACAAGCGTCATCACCGGTGGGTCTGGCTTTCTCGGCTCCCACCTGAGCGACCGCTTGCTCAAAGAGGGACATCGCGTCATCGCCATCGACAACCTCATCACTGGGAATGTCGCTAATATCGAGCATCTCGCGGGGAACCCGGACTTCAAATTCATCCGTCACGATGTCACGGAATACATCTTTGTTCCGGGCAAAGTGGATTACGTTTGGCATTTTGCAAGTCCAGCCAGCCCGATCGATTATCTGAAGATTCCGATCCCAACACTCAAGGTCGGCTCGCTGGGCACTCACAATGCCCTCGGTCTGGCTCGGGAAAAGAACGCGGCTTTTCTTCTGGCCTCCACCTCGGAGTGCTACGGCGATCCGCTCGTCCATCCGCAGACCGAAGACTACTGGGGCAACGTGAATCCCATCGGACCGCGCGGAGTTTACGATGAGGCGAAGCGCTTCGCAGAAGCCATTACGATGGCCTACCATCGCTTCCATCAGATGAACACCCACATCGTTCGTATTTTTAATACCTACGGACCGCGGATGCGTCTCAATGATGGACGTGTGGTGCCGGCTTTTATCGGCCAAGCCCTCACAGGCGAGCCGATGACGATCTTTGGTGATGGCAGTCAGACCCGCAGCTTTTGCTTTGTGTCCGATCTCATTGACGGCATATTCCGCCTCATGATGAGTGATTTTCACGAACCCGTGAATATCGGCAACCCGCGCGAAATGACCATCCGCGAGTTCGGTGAGGAAATTCGCCGTATCACAGGCACAAAGTCCCAGATCGAGCACAAACCGCTTCCTGTCGATGACCCCAAAGTCCGGCAACCTGATATCACCCGCGCACGTAAAGTGCTGGGTTGGGAGCCGAAAGTGGACTTCGACAAAGGCATTCGGGAAACTATTGAATTTTTCCGAGATAAGGTATAACCGCTCTAGTACGCACCTTCACGCCGCGTTCATTCAATCTGACAATCACTTCTCATAAGACATGAAAAAAACCACCCCCGTTCTGATGTTGTTATGCTCTCTTTTGTTCGCTTTGGCTCTTCCGCTGCAAGCGAACCCGGGTAAAAATTATTCGATCAAAAAAGTCGAGGCGGAGTTGATCGACTCTCCCGAGATTCCAGGAGGCCCCTCGAAGCGAATTTCTGGAAAACCAGGCCAGTGGCTGGAAATAGATGTCACTTTCGATCGCCACGACACAACGGCCGATGCACCCAAGTTTTCGGGCGATCTCACCTTTAATTACTATATTCTCCTCAATAACAAATCCTCAACCAAGGAGGGTAAGCCCACCTTGCTCACAGGCACCATCACGCAAACCGAGGCGCCGATGGAAAAAGGCCTCCACGCAGCTGCCTTCGTAACACCTCAGACCATCGCCCTTTTCTTTGAAGGCAAGCCGCCCAC
>JBILZC010000160.1:0-2959 GCA_044377415.1 Terrimicrobiaceae bacterium
CGACCCGCGGAATGGGTGATTTCGGAATGCACAAAATATGCACGGGTGCCTGCGGCGAAATATCCCGAAAGGCCAGGCAGAACTCGTCTTCAAAAACAATCTCGGCAGGAATTTCGCGGACGATGATTTTTTCGAAAAGGGTCATGACAATTGAAGAGACAGCTCATTCGCGCGGTGGCTCATATCCAACTCGCCGCGGATGAAGAGAACAATCTCGCTCTGCAAAACCGAGCAATCGCGCCTCCAGATTTTTGCACAGCGCAGGAGCTTCACACACTCGTGCAAATCACAAAATTCGACCTGCTGCGCGGTGGACTCAATGATCTCGCGCAACCGCAACCGCAGAAGCTCAAAGAAGACCAACTCGTATCCCGTGCCCGCCTCGGTCGCGATCTCCGAAAGTGAGATTCGGAGCGGCAGCGGAAGCGTTTGAAAACAACGCGCCACATCGGAATAACCGATCACCTGAAGTACGCTCTGAACGGCCTTTTCCAACCGCGAGATGGTGACCGTGTTTTCATCAAACTCCTGCTTGAGAAAAACCGAAATGCTCTCCGTGACATGGCTCGTGAGCCACCACTTTTTGTATCCCGCATTTTCCGCCGCCCGGATCACAGCCGAACTCAACCAAGCGCGGTCGTAATTCATCACGCTTCCATCCTGAAACCGAACAAGCGGGTAATTGTCTTTTAATGCGATCACGATTGGAAAAGCACGGGTTGATCCGGTGAATCTGCAATCCGGCGCTCCAGCGATTGGATTTCGTCAATAAAATCTCCCACTTCCTGAAATTGGCGATAAACCGAGGCGTAACGGACGTAGGCGACTGGGTCGAGCGTTCGCAATCGCTCCATCACCAACTTGCCCAACTGCCGGGACGTCACCTCGGCATCGTTCAAGGAATCCAACTCGCGGTGGATTTCCTCAGCCACCCGCTCCATATCCTCGAGGCTGATCGGACGTTTCTCGCAGGCTTTGGTGATACTGCCGAGGAGCTTGGCCCTGTCAAAAAGTTCGCGTCGGCCATCTTTTTTTTCCAATCGCATCTCATTGCGCTCCAACACCTCATAAGTTGTGAAGCGCGCCTCACATTCGAGACAGACCCGGCGACGACGGATGCTGGACCCATCCTTTGCGAGTCTGGAATCAATAACCTTATCATCAAGTGTTCCGCACTTCGGGCAGCGCATATATTGTATACTTATCGAACAAGCGCGAATATCGACACTACATATTGATGGGTCAACCCTTTTTCCGACAAATAAGAACACCCTTGCGGGAACAGATCCGACTGAAAAAACGAATGCAGAAAATGGAGCCGACGACGAGACTCGAACTCGTGACCTATCGATTACGAATCGATTGCACTACCACTGTGCTACGTCGGCGATGCTGCGAAAATGACATATAGCTTCCCTGCTGCCAATGGGATTTTTTAACAAATTCGGTCGTCATTCGCTTTTCCCATTTCGAACATCCCGCCCATTTGAAAGCGGGGTAGAAATTTCGGCCGGCTCTTTTTTTAGATTTTGCAGAGAAAAAACTTGATTCGTTCGCGCCATGATAAGAGATTCATCGCTCTTCTGATCCTGAGTAGCTCAGTGGTAGAGCGGTCGGCTGTTAACCGATTGGTCGTAGGTTCGAATCCTACCTCAGGAGCCATTATCCTTTCGATAAAGGTCAATTCTTACTCTACGCCAACCTTGCCCACGCTTTGAAAAACGCTACGGCGGTGTCTCTGAGACCGGGAAGAACGCGCTCCGCCTCCTTCTTGAGCGCCTCGAGATCGGCACCAAGCGCGATGAGATCACCGCTGGCATCATCAACCAATTCCTCAAAAAGAGCCGACGTCATTTCGAGGTGAAATTGAAAGGCGTAAGTAGCCCGCCCGTGGCGGAAGGCCTGATTTTGCGTGAGCGCGCTTGAGGCCATGCACTCAGCACCGGCCGGAAGATCAAAAACATCGCCATGCCAATGCGTCGGATAAAACGGCGACGGCCATGCTGACAGCAAGAGATCGCCAACGGCAGCCACGCTCATGGTAATAGGGAAAAAACCAATCTCTTTTTGTTCAGCTCGACAAACGTCCGCTCCAAGCGCCTTGGCGATGAGTTGCGCACCAAGACAAAGGCCCAGCACTGGCTTGTCGGCCAAAATCGATTGGCGCACGAGCTCGCATTCCTTTTCTAGGTAAGGAAACTCCGCTACCTGGTAAGCACTCTGACCTCCGCCTCCGAGCGCAAGGGCATCAAAACGCTCCAGATCATCTGGAATTTCTTCTCCAAGGTAAGGGTGCCGGATTTCCAATTCGACTCCTTCGGCAGATAAGGCATCCGCAAGCAGGCCGGGCTTGTCCACATCCCCATGCTGAATGAAGAGAAATTTTTTCACGACCCGACTTTGCGTCGGAATTTCCCGCATTCAAAAACAAAAATCTCCAGCTTCCTTAAAAAATATCCAATCTCCCGCATTTCTGAATTGCCAATAGCGGGCGCAATGAAAGAGATTACTTCCAGTCGTTCGGAAGAAACCCATCCTCCGACATTTTTGTATAACCGATGCCAAGAAATATACGTCCTATGATAAGCGTCACTGAAGAAGAAGTTGCCATTGATCCTGTTGATTACGCGCAGGCAAAAATCAACAAGTCTCTCAGCTCTAAAGATAAAATTGGCCTCCTCCGCGAGATGCTCCGCATCCGGCGCTTTGAGCAAGTAGCGCTGAAGTTTTACAATCAGGGCGTTATGGGTGGCTTCCTTCACCTCTACATCGGGCAGGAAGCGGTCGCCGTGGGCACCATTTCTCTCATGGGAGACAACGATCATGTCATCACCGCCTATCGTGATCACGGTCACGCTTTGGCCGTCGGGATGGGCATGAATGAATGTATGGCCGAGCTTTTAGGAAAAGCCACGGGATGTTCCCGAGGCAAGGGTGGCTCGATGCACTACTTTGCCCC
>JBILZC010000091.1:0-8894 GCA_044377415.1 Terrimicrobiaceae bacterium
TGGCGCCCTCTCAACATCCAGCGCCATCACCAACAATGCCACACTGGCCTTCAACCGCTCAAACACCGTCACCCAAGGCACGGATTTCGCCTCCGTGATCGCTGGAAGCGGTGCCCTCATCCAGAACGGCAGCGGCACGCTCACCCTCAGCGGCAACAATACCTACACTGGCGCGACGACGATCAGCTCCGGCACGCTCCAAATTGCCTCCACTGGTCTGCTTGGTGGCGGCAACTACTCTCAGAGTATTGCGAACAGCGGCACATTCCTCTTCGCTTCGAACAGCAGCCAAACCCTCGGTGGCGTGATCAGTGGCACGGGCGCCCTGACCAAAAACGGCACCGGCACGCTCACCCTCAACGGCAACAATACCTACACTGGCACGACGACGATCAGTGCCGGCACGCTGGTCATTGGCAACACCGCAGCAGCCGGCACCGGCACGATTACGCAATCCAGCGGGAGCTCGCTGCTGAAATTCGACACGACCGGCACGGTGAGCAACGCCATGTCGATCTACAATGTCGCGTCGAACCAAACGATGACGCTAAGCGGCAGCATCACCGCGCAGAACACCACCTACGATGTCGCGAGCAGCACGACTCTCTCGATCAACGGAACCATCAGCGGGTCGGGTGGGGTGACCAAGAACGGAACCGGCACTCTCTCAATCTCTGGCAACAACACCTACACCGGCAACACCACGGTCAACTCGGGCACACTCCGAGCGGGAGCCGCCAACGCGCTAGGGGACAGTTTAGAAGTGGTCGTCAACACGGGGGGATCCCTCCTCATCGCCGCAAGCGAAGCGATCGACGACGAAGCAGCCCTTAAGCTGGCTGGGGGCACAATCGCGTTTGACGGCAATGTCACCGAAACGCTTGGGGCATTCACGCTTTTAGCCAACTCGACCATCGACATGGCAGGAGGGAACATCTGGCTCCAGTTTTCGGGGTTATCAGCTGAGATGGCCTATGAGCTAAAGATCTACAATTACACGATCGATTCCGACCACCTCTTCTTTGATAGTAACATAAACATGGAGAATAGCCTCGATAACATCAAAATCTACAGCGACAGCGGATCTTCCTTAATTGGAGACAGCTTCATACAAAACTCCTTTGAAGTTCTGCCAGAAGAGCCAGTCGTGCCCACAGTTCCCGAGCCCGAGACCTACGCCACAGCCGCGCTGCTCCTCCTCGGTCTAGGAATCTACGCTTACCGCCGCCGGCAAGTCCTGCCGACAACGTAAACTCAAATTTCCAACTTTCCCCAGCGGGGAGCATCATTTTCAACAGCACCGAGATTTTGCCGTTGACTGTGTTCGCGCGCTGCCGATTAATCGACAACATGGATAGATAGCGCGGTTCCGAGAAGGGAAGCGCGGTTGAGCAGCGAGTTCTTAGTATTGGTCTTGGTGAGCTTATTATAAGCTGAATCCGTTTCTTTTACCATTATCCTGAGGTCCGTATCGGAGCGCGGGAACATGAATCAAGACTAGCTGATGTCACGTGGAATTGCTTGCCGCCTACCTGTCCCGCGCTGAGCCGGATGAGGACAAAGTCGGTCCTTTGAAAAACCACACTTCGTTCAATGATGTGGTGCCATTTTGTGGACTAGCCTCTCGGGCTCTGCGGATGCCCGGAACTTTTCGCCAGCGCGGGAGGGTCGAGGGCGAACAGGCAAGTCAGTAGAGAAAAGTTTCATGGCTCTAGGCTCACTGTTCTTCAACGACCAGCCGGATAAACGGCTTTGGTTTGGTATTCGTCTTTACTGACAGAAAGCGGGCGCCGACCACGCAGGTGGTTAATGGAGAAACATGGGATATCGGCCTTGTCTTTCCGTTTGGCTCCGCCAAGCGCCACATCCTACAGAACTGACGCCATCAAAGTCGAGATAGTCAACAAGAGCCCGGAGGGATTCAGCGAGGTCTCCACAGGTCTTGATGTCATTTCCCTTTTGGTCCATTGCGGCCCGTCGTTGCGAAGGCACCACTCAGCTTGCCGGCTGCGAGCGCTGTTGCGGGTTTCATCCAGGAACGCCGCGAGCCGTTTGGCCACCTCGGGTTTCTGCGCCAGGTTCAGAAACGAGGTCCTGAATGGGGAACTTTTTTTCAGCAAACTGGAGGCGAAAGTCCTAAGCGCGGAACACCGCCAAAAATACAACAACCACAGACCCCATTCCTTGCGGGAGGGGATGACCCCGGGGGAGTTTGCGGCACGCTGTCTTGCTAAGCCTCGGCCTATGGCCTACGATCTGCAAAACAGCGAATTCAACCCGAAACACCAACCAATCCTCACATAACAATTGGATCAAATTTCGGTGGCACTCCACGTTCTTCCATTTTTGAAGCAGATTTTTATGCAACTTCACGAAGCAGGAATCGTGGATGGCTTGCACGGCAACCATGGAGGATACTTTCTTGCCGGAATAGCGGAGTAATCGAATGCTGAGGAAACTTATGATTTTTTGTCATAATATTCATCTTGAGGCTGAATATCCACAGATCGCAATCTTTCGGGCACGTATTTCACTTTGCAGGCCATCCCAGAATCCATCCACCAATCTCAATCCAATGAAAACCTCAAGAACCTTAACTACGTCCCATCTGGAGAGTAGACCCGTTCTTGCTGGGATCGCATTGATTCTCACGCTCACTGTTTTAAGTCCTACCGCCCACCCAATACGTTTTTTTTCGCAAGTGCCAAGTCATAAATAATCGCTCCCGACAAGCCTCACAATCCAACCCTCAGCATCCTCTTTTGAAAATAGACAAACGAAATACAATCGGATTCACTCTTGTCGAGCTGCTTGTGGTTATCGCGGTGCTCGCCTTACTTGCAGGCCTCGCATTGCCGGCTCTGCTACAAAGTAGTGAAGCGTCCAATCAGACCAAATGTCTTTCGAACATGCGTCAGCTCAGTGGTGCCTACTTGCTGATGGTCACAGACAAAGATGGTGTTTTAGTTCCAGCAAGTGATTCTGCCACCCAATTGACTTGGTATAATGCGGTTGATGATTATATACCGACCAAACTTGAGACTGGGGAGGACTGGAAGAGTCTATGTTGCCCGAGCGCGTTGGCCGGATTAGCGAAAGAGGGTAAAAAACCCTCCACTACAAATAAAAATAGCTGTGCGACCTACGGGCTGAACTCCGAGATTAACTCCTCTGGACCTTTGAGTCGTATGGTGAATGTGAGCAAACCTTCAGCCACCATCCTGCTTGGCGACACCAAAATCAAAGGCGAATGGACAACTTCGGGCGTGCAAAACTCAAACATAGAAGCTTGGCATCGCAAAAACACCAAATTTTCCATCTGCTATTTCGATGGCCATACAGAGGTTGTCGATGAAACTTTTATTAAATCCAAGAAAGCATCAGACATTTTCTGGCAGGGCCTGTAGTTCGCTTGAGTATGAGGGTTGCCAACGATGCCTGACCAAATATCACGGCCGTGCCATTACAAAAGCTTTCTTTTTTTCCGTCACAATCTGACTCTCGCAGCTGAAAGATAATACCAAATATTTATGATTCCCACCCCATCTTTTTTCCTGAAGAAATCTTCCTTAAAGTCCCATTCCATCGTATTTGCCAGCCTGCTACTGGCACAAATTGCGGGTGCGGCTGATACGTCGCGGCCGGATATCCAAGTGGATGTGAAGGCGTCCCAGTCGGTCGCGACGACGCAAAGTCTGAAGGAGGAGGCGAATGGTTTCCAGCGTTTGGCGATCACTCTCTCCAACGAAGGCACACAGTCGCTGACGATTGAGAAAATCACCGTGCGTATTCCATTGGCTGAGAAATTAACGAAAGACCAGGAGTTGATCTACGGAGGCAGTTGCATGGGGCGCACGCCTTTGCTACGAGAGAATGTCGGCAGCCAGACCAAGAAGAGTTCCAGCCACATGTATGAGATGCTTCGCCTGAGCGACGGTAAGTATTTGTTCGCCGGTTCGCTGTCTTGGCGCATTTTCTTGCCGAGTTTCACTCTTAAAGACGGGGCCATCGAGATCTGGTCCCATGGCGAGGGCAAACAAATCAAGCCCGGCCAGTCCATTCAGTATGAGCAGATCGTCCTCAAGCGCTCCGACGACTGGCTCTCGCTGCTCGATCAATTCGGTGCCGCTATCGCGGTGGAGAATGGCATCTCAAAGCTCAAGCCGGCCGACTACAAGGGCTGGGCGACATGGGATTACTACGGTCGGGTTTTCGCCGATAAGGATGTCTATAAAAACATGGATGCGCTGAACAAATTGGCTCCTGAGGCGAACATGGTCCAGATCGACGGGGGATGGTGGATCGAGCGTGGAGATTACCAGACTGTGCGTCCGAACCTGCCCGGCGGCATCAAGGCCATCGTCTCTCGGATCAAGTCCGAAGGAAAGACCCCTGGCCTCCACTTCGATGGGTTCCGTGGCGATGCCGCCTCCGAAGTTTGCAAGGCCCACCCCGAATACTTCCTGCACGATCAAGATGGTAAAATGATCGTAGAAGTGAAGGAAATGCCGGACAAGGTCATGAAGTATACCTATTTTGATTACTCCCATCCCGGGGCGAGAGCGCATATCGCCGAGTGTATTCGGAATATGAAGGAAAATTGGGGCGTCACCTATTTCAAGGTGGACTTCATGCGTTATGGTCTGGAAAACGACATCAAGCTTAAAAAAAAGCATGTCAAAAGCATCAAGGCCCACGATCCGACGATCACGGGCGTCGAGCGCTTTCGGCTTGGCATGCAGGCTATGCGAGAGGCGATGGGGCCTGACAGTTATTTTCTGGGCTGCTCTGCGGTGTTCGGACCGTGCATCGGTTTCGTGGACGGCATGCGCACCGGCGGCGACATCCATCCACGCTACGAAGCTTTTCCCGAGCGCTCTCTTGCTAATCTCGGCAATTTTTATCTGAGTGGGAAAGTCTTCAATGGCGACGCCGATTATGTTGTCTTTCGCGAGGCCATCGACGAAGACGAATCCGTCTCTAAGGAAGATGTCAAACACGGTGGGAGCATGACTTTGAACGAGGCTCAAATGTGGGCGGACTTCAACAAAATCTATGGCACCGCTCGCCTGCACAGTGATAATTTGGTAACACTCCGCCCGGAGCGTCAGGCGTTGGTGAAAGAGGTGTTCCAGTATCCGGCGATGGATGAAACCGTGCCGCTGGATCTCTGGAAGCATGGCAAGAACAAGGGTGATGGCTTCGAACTCGCGCTCGCACGCAAGGGCAATGAGGTTTATCTCGGCGTCTTCAATTGGGGCGATACCCCGAAGGAATATGATGTTACCGCCTTTGGAAAAGCCGAGCCCGTCAAACTGGATGGCCGCCATTCCGTCATTCTTAAATACGAAGGGAAAGATTCGTTTGCCCAACTCTGTGAGAAGCTGAAATCGAAATGATTCGAGCTCCGAAAAAATCGAGCTCGAAAATTCTACTTAATCGCCGCTCCTTTTTGGGCGTAGTTGCCATCGAGTTGGCGTGCTCTGGCTTGGGGTTGATGACAAATCCGGTTTGGGCCGAGTCTGTTCTGCCTCCTACCACGGAAACAAAAGCCCAGCGGTGCTTTCTCTTTGAGCAGGGGTCGCTGGTCATGACGGAAGACGCCTTGCGCGATGCCAATGGCCAATTCTTGCTGGCGCAACTTCCCGCACCGGAACCGAAGTGTGAGGCGAGGCTCACTGGCAATATCACGCCGCTCACAGAGCGCATGTGGCAGATTGCCCTCGACGATGTGGAGCGCAATCAGGTGAAGCCTGAGTCGGGCGTGGTCTATTTCGGAGCGGGCAGTCGGTATGGCGACCGCATCTACACTCGCGACATCTCCATAGCCGGAGTGCTGGGCGTGAACCGGTTTTATCCCAAAGAGATGTTGGATTCGCTCAAGCTGACGCGGGAAATCCGAAAGGAACTGGGCTACAAGGTCTCGGCACTGCACAAGGTCAGTGAGATCGATGCCCCTTGGAAGGTGATCGCCGAAGTGGAAAAGGAGGTCATGGCAAAATACAAGACCAATTCCTACACACGGGCCACCGACGATGTGGTCTGGCTCTGGGCGGCGGACGATCTCTTCACTCTGCATCCGGAACTGGCTGATTGGAATTGGATGATTGAAAACGGCGAGCTGTTTTTCCAAGTCTTCTACACGCCGTGGTTTGACCCGAGCGACGGTCTGTATCGCGGACAGCCGCTCTTTCATGACATTTCCAGCTCCGCGTATCCCGAGGGGATGGAGATTGCCGATTGCGTGTTGCTCAAGGCGCTATCCACGAACTGCCTCTACTACCGAGGTCTGCTCGCCATGGCCAACGCCTGTGAAAAAGACGGTCGGCCGGCCTCGGAAAAACAGCACTGGCTCGCGCGCGCTGCCGACCTCAAGGCTGCCATCCTCAGGACCTTCACCATGCCCGATGGCACGCTCGCGTATTACAAGGATCGCCACGGCAATATCATGCCGAACCGCGAAATACTGGGCACTGCTTTCGCGGCCATCTTCGGCATTGTGGAAGGCGGGGCGGCGAAGAAGGCATATGAAGGGTATCCGATGACGGACAAGGGTATCCCGCTCTTTTCTCCTTTTATTCCCGGCAACTCCGGTCCGCATAACATGGCGAGCTGGCCGTTCTGCGAAACCTTCTTTCTATGGGGAAAAGCCCTTGCCGATGGCGGAGACTACACCGATCAAAACGCGGCATTGCTCGGGCGTTCGCTCGGAACCGCCTTTGCGCCCAAAAAAGCCAAAGCAGATAATGAGGCCATGTGGGATCAAGGCTTAGGATCCTTCCACGAAAAAATTCCATTGCCCGCCGGCTTGATCGCCGGTTCCGGCCATCAACTCTGGTCTGCCGCCGCCTTCCTCAATGTCTGTATCCGCGCCGGACTTGTGGCGCGACTATAACTAAAAGCCAAACTTCACTGCTAACATCCTTCTATGAACCCTAAGCATCTAATAAAAATCTCATCTCCCTTCCTGCAACGCCGCGCCGAATGCCTGGGACAAGTCGCCTCTTATTTCAACCTCCCCGCCTGCGCCAGATCGCTAGGCCTTATTGGTCTGATCGGTCTCGCTTCCTTATTTCCTATCCAAGCCAATCCGCAGCCCAGTTCCTTTGGGGTCTGGGATCGGGGGGAGGCCATGGATTTCAAGGAATATCCGTTTCTGCGCGGGACTTCGTGCGATGCCCCTTGGGATGCCGTGGAGAAAAAGCCGGGAGTTTATGATTGGAGCGTGATGGATGAGGCCCTGGAGCATGCCTCTAAAAACAAGATATCCGTGTATTTATCCTTTGAGGCTGGTCCGAAAACGCCTGACTGGGTCTATGAAAAAGGCGTGCCCAAGGTGCTTACGAACAATGAGAGGCATGAGGATAAATTCCCCCACTACCCCTACTATTCTGACCCAAAATACAAAATGTATTTCCATCGTTTCCTCACGGAAGTGGCCAAGCGCATCCGCAGCTACCCCAAAGATAAAAAGGAGCGGATTGCCTTTATACAAGTCAAAACAGGCTGCACTGGAGATGAATGTGCTTACAAGGGAGAGCCTTTGGATCGCAAATACAGTCTGGAGAGGGAAAGTGCGGCGTGGCAGAAGTTCCGCCTCGAGACCTTCGCCATGTATGCGAAACTTTTCAACTCGGATTCCGACCTGAAAATCAGCCTGCTGTTCAACGATCTCGCACCCGAATCCCAAGAAGAGGGTAAGCATGATTTTTCGGAAATGTGGCACTGGGCAACCAAAACGCTCAAGGACGGCTTCGGCATCAAGAACGGAGCACTTTCGCGCGGTCACCACCTCTGCGGGGAAGCCCCGGCGATGACGACCTACCTTCCATACTTGGTCGCACCCAAGGAATTGACTCTGTTTCGGCGCTCGGAGATGGACCAAACTTGGACGCGCCCGCTTTATCAGCTCAATGTTCCGCTGAACTTCTATTGGGGGGCGATCAATGCTCTGAATTCGGGCCAGAGCGTCTGGGATGTCACCAAAGGCGCCATCGTTGCCAGCAAGGAACAGGGTTTCGATTATTCTTTTTACTTCTTCAACAAGTATGCGGGACAGATTTATCCGAAGACAGCCACTGATGCCTTCTGTGCATTGCACAAAGGCTTGGATGCGGCCGATACTAAGGCCTACCCCGAGGCGAAGTTTGGAAAAGCCGAGCGCAAAAATGTGGATCGCATGCTGAAAATCTGCGCCGAATTCGCCAAGTATGGCGCGGCCGTGGACGATGAAAACGCGCTTAAGATGGGGCAAGTTGCTCAACGCGGCGATCAAACCGGATTCAATGATGTGGGCTGGCTCATCTGGCCTGACAACTACTCCCGGTTGCTTGAGCAAATCGACGCGGATGCCACCTCCATCCCGCTCTGGCGCGTCGGCGGTCCCATCACTCCCACTTCGTCCATCTATTCACGATTTGCGCGCAGCTTCGAACACGTTTCGGGCAAGGATGCGATGTATTTTCGTCTGCATGAAGGCTTCTCCCAAGATGCCAAACCCCAAGTCATGACGATCACCGTCGTCTGGTATGACGGACAGGCAGGCTCGACTTGGAAACTCAATTACGACGCCGGCAGCTCAGCCATGAAAACGGCGGTGACAGTGACCGGCAAAGGCGACAATAAATGGCATCATGAGGTCATCGCGCTGCGTGACGCCGTTTTCCGTCGCGGAGGCACCAAGGGTTCCGACTTCGCTCTCGTGAACGCTGATACGAAGAATGACATCTTCAGCCTTGTCGAAGTCCACCGCGGCGAACCGGAAGTTCCACCTCTGCGCCCTCCCACCGATTGGCGCGTTGTTCCCAACGAAAAAGGAACCAAATACGACAACAACGAAGGAAGCGACAAAAACGAAGAAAGCGACAGCGACAAAGGTAGGGATAGCAACAAAG
>JBILZC010000161.1:0-2921 GCA_044377415.1 Terrimicrobiaceae bacterium
GGGTACGCTGAGTGGCGGCGAGCAGCAGATGCTCTCCGTAGCAAGAGCGATCATGAGCGAGGCGAGGTTGTTCCTTCTCGACGAGCCTTCGATGGGGCTTGCTCCTAAGTTGGTAATGGAGATTTTTTCGGTCCTGAGGGAGCTGAACAAGCGTGGAGCGACCATTCTCCTCGTTGAGCAAAATGCCAATCTTGCCCTCCGCCTTGCCCATCGAGCCTGCCTGCTCGAAACGGGCAGCATCGTTCTCGAAGGCCCCGCCGCCGATCTTCTCTCGAACTCGCGAGTCCGCGAAGCCTACCTCGGCGCCTAATCGCCGCAGCGCGCGCCTCTGCGGGACCATAGGGGCCAGCATTATTGTCATAAAAGTAAGTCCAAGCTTCACAGCCAAAACGAAACAAAACAGCCGGGCTTTCAAGAACACGGCTGTTTTTGCGTTTAAGCCTAAATCAAGCAGCGATGAGGCTCTAGTCCGTGGGCTTCTTTAACAATTTCAGCGTTTGTTTGAGAAGTGGTAGATGAGCGAGATCTTTGGGGCGGCGGATGTATTTCTTGCTGGCGATGATACTTTGGAGAGGAAGAACGCGAATTTTGCGCCCAAACCAATCTAGCACTTCGGCGCGTTCATACTCATCGACGAAGGGTTTGAGGCCATCAATGCGATAGAGAAAATTGACTAAAGTATCATCATTGAGGGCCACAACAGTGCGGGCAAGAATCTCAGCGCCGAGCTTTTTCGCGATATCGAGGGCTTGGACGTAACGGCGCTCCGGTAGTTCTAGCCAGATATCAGTATCCAATGTGGTGGCGGGAACTCCTTGCAGGATGGCAGCCGTCATCCCGGCGAATTGAAACCGAATGCCTTCCGCTGCGAGCGCGTCAACAAGCCGAGCGAGCGCAGATGGGCTTGGTGCATCTCCCACCTTTCTTCGGGTGTGGCGGAGAGACTTCGCGCGAACAGGAACCTTTCGTGTTCGCTGAGGCCGGGGACTTTTCTCAGAAGTCTTTCCATGCTCTGCCGTTTTTTTTTCACTTCTCGAAACGTATGGCGCATGCAGATCCTAGTCAACCCTGCCGGATTCCGATTTATCCGAACGAGGGAGAGCATGAAAAAATTCGCCACGTCACGAAAGCAAAGGCTACCTCCAGCTTGTAGTGCCTAAGGTTCGGAAAGCGCGGCTACCCTCTTTATGAGCGATTTATTGTAAGCGAGGGAGTCAGATCTCGACTTGCTATGATGGGCGGTCAAAAAACAAAACGGACGCATGCTCGCTCTTGCGGTGGTTTTCTTTTCTGAAAGCCACATTCGTGCAACGGATGCGTCCGAGCGCATCCTGTGGACTCTGAAAGCCCGATAAATCCTGTCAAAAAAACAAACCATAAAAACTTGTATAAAAGCACATAAGAAACGGAATTGGTACTGAGCCTGGCGCACATACCCATCTGGAGAATGCTTTGGCAAGAAAATGATTTCTTGTGTTGACAATCAAAAAGTGGGATATATTCTGAGTTCGTGAAGTTTGAATGGGATGGTTCAAAGGAATCGGGGAATCTCCTAAAGCATGGGGTTGATTTTTCGAGTGTTCCCGATGCCGTTGGTGATCCGCGAAGGATTTTTATCCGCTACCCTGGCATGACCGCACAAGAAACCCGCTGGCAATTGGTGGGATTTGATGGACATGGAATTTTAACAGTTCGCTTCACTCTCAGGCGTGGATGGGTGCGCGTGATAGGAGCTGGCTACTGGCGCAAGCAAAAGCACATTTATGAAAAAGAAAATCAACTACACGGATGAACCAAAAGATGGCGCGGAGTTGCCGGAATCTGGCTATGAAGTCCTGAATCGATCCATGGTTTCCCAAAAATGGAAAGAATTGGAATTTTCTGGACCAAGTTATGACCAATTGCAGAAGGGCGAAAAAATCCAGTTGGTGCCCATGCGGGGGGGGGCTCGGAAGGGAGCCGGGCGGAGGCGCTCTGGCCACGTGCGGCTGCAGCTCTCCATATCTCCAGCCACGCGCAAAAAGATAGAAGCTATTGCGAAACTTAAAAAAATTTCTTTATCACAGGCCGTAGAGCAGCTCGCTGCCGCCGTTTGACGAGCTTTATCCTGCCCTGAGCTCCGCTCCGCTGCTCCGCGCCTCCGCGTGAGATCTGATCAAGCTACTTAAAACTCTCTCCTGCCTTACTCGGCCGAAAACTTATGAATCATCACGTGATGATAAGTGGAACCGGGGCGGAGAACGGGCGAGGGGAAGGAGGGTTGATTTGGGGAATCAGGGAAGCCTTCGGTCTCTAGGCACAGGGCGGTGCGGTGGCCGTATTTCATGCCTTTTTTGCCGACGATGGTGCCGTCAAGAAAGTTGCCGCCATAGAACTGAATCCCCGGTTGATTCGAGAAAATCTCCATCACACGACCGGATGAAGGGTCCTTGAGGCGAGCCGACAGATGCAGATCATGGCCATTGTCGAGCACCCAGCAATGGTCATAGCCGCCACCGAATTTGAGGGCTTCGAAATCGGCATCAACGCGGTCTCCGATCCTTGTCGAAGTGGTGAAGTCCATCGGTGTTCCTGCAACCGGTGCGATCTTCCCAGTCGGGATCAGGCCCGCAGTGGTGGGAAGATAGTTTTTGGCTGGGATTTGGAGTTGGTGATCATTGATGCTGCGAGTGGGATCGCCGGATAGGTTCCAATACGAATGATGGACAATATTGGCGATGGTCGGGGCGTCAGATTTGGCCTTGGCTTCCCAGCGAAGCTCGTTGCGATCCGTCAGCGTGTAGGTGACCTTCACATCCATGTTTCCCGGGTATCCTTCTTCGCCGGCTGGGGAGCGATAGGTGAATTCTACGCTGTTTTTGCCGACCGCCTTGCCACTCCAGAGCACCTTGTCGAAGCCCTTGAGTCCCCCATGCAAGTGG
>JBILZC010000092.1:0-8838 GCA_044377415.1 Terrimicrobiaceae bacterium
CTCCTGCAGGCTGTGACCAGCATTCAAGAGCCGACATTAAGTTTTGCCCCTAAGCTTATTGCTATCGGCGCCGTGATCATCGTGGGAGCACCTTGGATGGTAAGGCAACTCATGCAGTTTACCATTTTCTTCATCAACAAGATACCGGAGATGACAAAGTGATTAATATCAATGTAGCAGATATTTATCCTGGCATGCTTGTCTTTCTCAGGGCTTCGGGGATGTTCTTGGTTATGCCGGTATTTTCGGGAACGATGATTCCCAGTGTGGTCCGCGTCTCCATTGCAGCCCTACTTGCTTACACGCTAGCCCCTCTATTTGGAGATTTCGGGGGTATGCCTACGCATTGGTTCCCTTTTGTGCTTCAAGTGATGCACGAAATCCTCACCGGATTGTTGCTAGGTTTTGCGGTGCGATTCTTGCTCTACGCTTTGGAAATGGCTGGTGAAATCATTGCTGTTCAGATTGGTCTATCCATGAGCTCGATCATGGATCCCATCACGCGCCAATCAGCAACTCCTCCAAGTACGATGCTCTTTTCCTTTGGCACTATCCTTTTTCTTGTTACAGGATCATATCAGTATTGCCTTGTTGCATTTAGACGCAGTTTCGAAATTTTTCCTCCCATGGCAGGATTTGCTCCAACTTCCTTGGACATCGTCTTGGCGCAAAGCGGCAAGATTATATTATTGGCTATTCAAATCGCCGCGCCCCTATTGGCTATCAGCTTTCTCGTCAATATGTGTTTCTCCGTGCTCGGACGTGCCGCCCCCAGCTTGAACGTCTTCGTTCTCAGTTTTCCTGTTCAGATCTTAGCGGGTCTAACGGTTTTTGCCATGACACTTGGCCTGACTGTCCAATATATCCTCCGCGATATGCAGCAACTCCCGGAAATCATGCTGCGCTTCCTCCGTTGACCCATGCCCGAGCACAACGACACAGCCACAGAGAAGCCGACAGACAAAAAGGTCACTGAAGCCCACGATAAGGGTCAGTTTGCTCAGGCTCCCGAGATACAGGTCGTTGCTGGTTTGCTGGCAAGTTACTTTGCGCTCCTTTTTACAGTTGGCCCCCAATCGAAGCACATCGCGGAATTCACCACCAGCCTCCTTGGCAACCTTGAAAAATATCAAATCACCAGCGACTCAATGCCAAGTTGGACATTGCTGGCTTTTTTGATGCTGGGTGGTCTCACTTTACCAATTCTCGGTTGCACAACTCTAGCAGCAATCATGGCCGGCGGCATCCAAAGCCGATTCAAATTAACACCAGAAGTTGTCGGACTTAAATTTGAAAAACTCAATCCTGTTAGTGGCTTTCAACGTGTTTTCAGTAAGGATGGCATCATCAAAATGGTTCTGGATTTGGCTAAGTTTGCTATTGTCGGCAGCCTGATCTACAGCGGAATTAAGGAAATTCTTGCCGATCCCATATTTTTTACACCCGTCCCAGTGTTTCGTATTGGGCAATTTATCTACGACTCAACTTTGGTCCTTTTTTTCCGCCTAGCCTTTGCAATGGGTGCCCTAGCTATCCTCCATTACGTCTACCAGTTGCGAAAAACGGAAAAAAGCCTCATGATGACTAGGCAGGAGGTCAAAGATGAAAATCGCCAAGCCATGGGCGACCCAAACGTCCGTATGGCCCAGAGAGCCATGGCTCGCCGCCTCATGCAAAAGCAAATGCTGGCTGATGTCGAAAAAGCCGACGTGATTATCACAAACCCGACGCACTACGCCGTGGCACTCAAATACGAAAGAGGGGTGGACTCCGCCCCAGTCATTTTAGCGAAAGGACAAAATTTATTTGCGCAACGCATCAAAGCTATCGGCAGTAAGCGAGAAGTTCCCACCGTGGAGAATAAACCTGTGGCTAGAGCATTATTCAAGTATGGCGAAGTTGGACAACCGGTTCCAGCGCAACTTTACCAGGCTATCGCGGAGATCCTCGGTTACGTTTACCGCACGCATCGCTACTACTTCCACCAACTGAAAGCCCGTCGCCTGACACAATAAGACCATGGCCGCAGCTAATTCCACATCCGGATCCCGCTATAAATGGAGCGACCTGCTCAAGCAATCCGACCTCATATTTACGCTTGGCCTCTTCGGCGTCATTCTGCTGCTGGTTGTTCCAGTTCCGACTTGGATTCTCGACTTTCTCCTTTCGCTGAATATCGGACTCTCGATGATGATTCTGCTGGTCATTATCTATGTCAAAGATCCTCCGGAATTTTCAAGTTTTCCGACGATTCTTTTGGCCGTCACCCTTTTAAGGTTGGCGCTGAATATTGCATCCACCCGCCTTATCCTTCTGGACGGCTATGCAGGTCATGTGATCGAAGCTTTTGGCAATGTGCTCATCCAAGGAAACTATCTCGTTGGCGCCGTCGTTTTCATTATTTTGGTGATTATCAACTTCGTCGTTATCACGAAAGGCGCAGGGCGCATTGCGGAGGTGGCCGCTCGATTCACACTCGACGCGATGCCTGGAAAACAAATGGCCATCGATGCCGAACTCAACGCAGGAATCATCGATGAAGTCACCGCCACATCGCGCCGACTCAAAGTCCAAAAAGAAGCCGACTTCTATGGCGCGATGGATGGTGCCAGTAAATTCGTGCGAGGCGATGCCGTCGCAGGTATTCTCATCACCATCATCAATATTCTTGGGGGATTCGCAATCGGAATGCTCCAAAAGGGGATGGGCCTTGAGGAAGCTCTCGCAAAATACACACTCCTCTCCATCGGTGACGGCTTGGTCTCACAAGTCCCAGCCTTGGTTATCTCAGTGGCTGCGGGCCTTTTGGTCACTCGAACACCTGGTGACAACAACCTGGGCAGTCAGATCGGAGCCCAGCTTGGCGCCTATCCGCGCGCGGTCACCATCGCAGCGGGACTGATCGCTGCCATGGGTCTCGCTCCAGGCATGCCCTTCATTCCATTTTTTACCCTTGGTGCGTTAACCGGTTTTTTAGCTTATCTCCTCAATAAGCAGACCAAAGACTTGGATCCCGCAAAAGGCCTTAAGGGCGCACTCGCGCTACCCTCCCCAAATGGAGGGCGTGGCGGTGGACAAAACCAAGGGGGATCCCCGCAACAGGGCGCCGAGAACAAGGGACCGGAAGACTTCCACCGCCTCATCGAAACGGAGGTCCTCTCGATCGAAGTCGGCTATGGACTCCTTCGCTTGGCAGATAAAACCCAAGGCGGAGAGCTGCTAGATCGCATCACAGGGGTTCGCAAGGGCTTCGCTCGCGATAATGGCATGGTCATTCCGCCGATTGCCATTCGCGACAGCTTGGAACTGGAGCCGAACGAATACCGATTCATGCTTCGCGGCAAATCCATAGCCAGTGCATCCTTGATTCCGAACCGCTGGCTCGCCATGAACGTGAGCGGTAGCCATATCACCCTCAAAGGCGTTCCTACTCGTGAACCCGTCTTTGGCATTGAGGCGGTTTGGATCTCTGAAGAGGAAAAGCGCACGGCTGAAATCAATGGATATAGCGTAGTCGATGCCGTCTCGGTCCTCATCACCCATCTTGCGGAAACCCTCAAAAATATCGCCCACCATATCCTCACACGTCAAGAGGTTCAGAGTCTCATCGACCGAGTTAAGGAATCCAATCCGGCACTCGTTTCCGAACTTCTTCCCGATCTCGTCAACCTTGGCATCATCCAGCGGATCCTTCAGAGCCTGCTTCGAGAGGGCGTCCCCATCAGAAATCTTCCGCTCATTCTCGAAGCTGTTGCGGACTTCGCCACGGTCACCAAAAATCCCGACGAACTGGCCGAGCAGGTTCGCCGAAGACTCGGCACCTATTTCATCGCTCAATACGAAACCGAACCCGGCTTGGTTAAAGCGATCACGATAGATCCCCGATTGGAGCAAACTCTCATCAATCGCATTCAACGATCCCACTTCGAGACGACCTTGGCCTTGGACGCCCATTCCGCCCAATATCTTCTCCGTGAACTCACCGTCCGCTCCAACTCCATGTCCGAACAGGGCCTTTCTGCGATCGCCATTGTGAGTGCCGAACTTCGCCTCGCCCTCAAGCGCTTCTTTGAACCCTCGCTGCCAAAACTGATTGTTCTTTCCTACCAAGAACTTCCTCCTCAAACAGAGATTCAAAATATGGGCATTATTTTACCCCCTCAAGGTGACAAACCAGCCCCAGATCCCCTTCACACCGCCGTTTCCTAATCGCCACCGCTGGCAACAGGATCCATCGGCATTATTTTCCCTCAACAGAACAGCGCGCCTAAAAAACTCCCCGTTTCAAGACCATGCACTCTTCGGAAACGCCTTCGATGAGTGATTTTGAGATTTTAAAAATATTGGCGCAATAATTGCTGTGATATTTGTGTTTTCTCGAGGTAATCCCGTATTAAATGCAATATTTCACACTCATAGGCGGCTTCATTGGCTTTGCTTTGACACTAGTCGCCAGCATTTTATCCGATAAAGAATTGGGGACTTCCGTCTTCAACGCGACTGTCGGATGCCTTGTTATTGCCTTCCTGTTTCGTGGATTCCGTTCCGTCGCTGAATATTGCGCAAGACAAGTCGTGACCGAACGCTCCCGACTGCGTGACGAGGAACTTGCCGCCGCTGCCGCAGAAGCCGAGGCCCTCGAAAAGACACAAGCCGCCGAGGCCACTGAAAATACCGCCAACCCCACTGCGTGAACATGATACACCACGCAGAACTGACAGATCACGCCCCCCCACTCGACGCTCGAAAGTATTCTGCTGTCATGCGCGCTTACGGGGAAGCCACCCAAACCGAAGAGCAATTTTTAAAATCCCATCTCCCCTTGGTTAAGTCTATCGTGGATCGCATGCGGGCAAGCCTTCCAACCCATGTTGAAGTCGATGACCTCTATAGCGTCGGCCTGCTCGGCCTCATCCAGGCCCAACGCCGCTTCGATCCCTCCCAAGGCGTCACCTTTGCGACTTTTGCCACCCTCAGGATCCGGGGAGCCGTCTTGGACGAACTCCGTCGCGGCGATTGGCTCAGCCGCTCTCTTCGCGTCAAAGCCAAAAAAATCACCGACATCATCTCCGCCTTTGAGCAAAAAGTCGGTCGCCCATCGACCGAATCGGAAATTGCCGCAGAACTCGGCATCAGCTCAGAAGAATATAGCGCCCTTCTCGACGAGCTACGTCCATTGAGCTACGTTGAACTCGATGCAGCCTCCTTGGGTGATGATGATAATTCCAACCAACACGAATTTGTGGCTGATGAAAATCAGCCCTCCGCCAGTGACGAGGCGATGAAAAAAGAACTCACCAAACTCGTCGCAGATCGGATCCAGAAACTCCCGGATATGCAACGCAAAATACTTGCAATGTATTATTTCGAAAATCTCAGGCTGGCAGAAATCGCAAAGGTCTTCGGTGTTACCGAATCCCGCATCTGCCAAATACACACCCAAGCCGTTCTCAGTCTTAAAACCTACATCCAATCAGCCGCAACACGTTAAACCCATACAACAAATATGATTCTTATTACCGGATATCTCGTCGTCATCATAGCCACACTCGGAGGGTTCATGATGGCTGGTGGAAACCCAATCGCTCTTTGGCATCCATCGGAACTTGTGAGTATCGGCGGCATATCGATCGGGCTTGTCATTATCGCGAGCCCTCTTGCGCTGCTCATATCCTTGTTTGGAAAAATTAAAACGGCGATGAAAAATCAAGCTGTATCCCCATCCGAGTTCACTGACCTACTCAAGTTGCTCTATGAGCTTTTCTCCAAAGCTCGCCGTGGTGGCCTCATCGCGATCGAAGATGACATCCTCGCTCCCAAAGAAAGTCAGATTCTCACAAAATATCCCTCTTTCCTAAATAGTCATGAGCGCCTAGAATTTCTTTGCAACAGCCTCAAGCCCATCATTGATGGTCGCCTCAAGCCAGAACAACTTTCCGTCATGCTTCAAGGCGACTTCGATGCCAAGGAAGAAGAGGCCTCTCACCCCGTCCATATTCTCAATCTTCTTGGTGATTCTCTCCCCGGCATCGGTATCATCGCGGCCGTGATGGGAATCATCAACACCATGGGTTCTGTCGCCGAAGGGGCCGAATCCGTGGGTATGAAAGTCGCCGCCGCCCTCACAGGGACTTTCCTTGGCGTCTTGGGTGCCTATGGATTTGTGAACCCACTTAGCGCCCGCATCAAACTCAACAACTCAGTCGAAATGCAATACTTTGCTGTCATCATGAAAGGTGTTGTCGGTTTCACCGGCGGCATGTCACCAATCATGGCTGTGGAGGCCGCTCGCCGCGCGATCGATCCCCACTCCCAACCCACCTCGGATGCCCTCGAGGAAATGGTTAAATCGATCGGCTCAGCAAGCAACTAACCATGGCAAAGAAAAAAAATGAGCACCACGGCGGTGCATGGAAGGTCGCCTACGCGGACTTCGTCACCGCGATGATGGCCCTTTTCATGGTTTTGTGGATTTTAGCACAAAAACCAGAGGTCCTTTTGCAGACGGCCCTATACTTCAAGGATCCGACTAATAAACCCACCCCCGCTACGATTGGGTTGCTTCAGAAGGAAATTCAGGCAGCCCAAAAGGACAATGAGCTCAAAGACCAGAAGGAACCTATCAACGAGGGCTACCTTCGCGCCATCGCGAAAGACTTCTATCGCCTCCTTAATATTAAAGACGAGGAAACGCCTCCAGTTGACATCACAATCACCTCAGATGGGCTTAAAATGACGGTCTACGACCGTTCCAAAAAGCCCATCTTTAAGGAAAACACCACCGAAACTACGGAATGGGGAACATTTGTTTTCCAGAATATGGCTTGGCTTGTAGAGCGGCACAACTTTCAAGTCATGATCGATGGACACACGCCCACCGGCTTGGATTTCAGTGCAAAGAAAAACTACAACTCGTGGGAACTCACCGCTGACCGCGCGAACGCGATTCGGCGAGTCATGGAATACTACGCTGTCGCTCCCCAAAAAATGAAACGCGTTACGGGATTTGCCGACACGGATAACCTCCCAAATCTCCCATCGAACTCGGAGGACAATCATCGCATAACGTTAAGTCTCTCTCTCACCCAAATGCCCTCACCCACCCCTTCGCCTCAGGCCACCCCGTCGCCTGCTGCTAAAAATTAATAGCTACCATGAAGGATTTTCTCCAAGGTCGCGCCACTCTGGCTAACGCCCGTACCAAGATAGCCACCACCGACGCGCCCAGTCACTTTCCGCCCATAACTCAAAACGCATCAAGCGATCCCCTTTCCAATAGTGTAGATCAGGGCCTCTCTCTCGACCCCTCTGGATCGACCCACTGCGGGCAGGAACCCCAGATCGATCTCGTACACGATAGCGAAGGTCGCATCGCTCACATCATTGTGACTTGCCGTTGCGGTGATCAAGTCACCCTCCAGTGCAATTACTGAAAAAATGCGCCGCATTTTCAGTGCCGCGCTGATTTCACTTATCTTCCCAACGGGAAGTCGGGCGCAGACACCCGAAAACATTGAGCCGATCGTCCATACCGGCCCCACACGCCATGCAGAGGCTTCGCCTAGCTCCACTGCTCTGGCTCTCGCACTCGCGGCAAGAGATCTGCCCTCAGCACAGCGCACACAAGTCACCCAAGCCGCGCTTTCGATTATTCTTCTCACGAAATTCAACCGACTTCTGCCCCCCGCCCTCAGCCCACAAGCTCTCGATCGCTTAAGCCGCATTTTCATCACCACGTCAGCAAATGAAAATGAGCAGGCCTCCGCCGCACAAAACCTCCCGCCCGCAGACACTTTAGTTTTTGATGGTTCCAAATTATCTGGGGGAAACTTCCGCTACATCGATGCAATAATCGGCATGGATGGCCATCCCATCGCCTTCGATCGTCAGCTCCCAGCCTGGATTATCCCGCTCACATCCTCAGCCGCCAAGGGGCTTTCAAACAGTCAGCAAAATTTTGCAAACCAGCCGACGCATGCGGAACTGGCAGAGCTCACCAATCGCATTTACCAAGTCAATGTCGCCCCCTACGTTGCCGCTGATGGGATTTTTCTAAGACCCTATGCCGGCCGTATTGACGACCTTTATTTCCACTTCGCCCAGAGCCCAGACCAAAAGCTTTCGTTGAATTACTTCACTCTGCTGGACAGCCTTCCCCCGCGTCAATACAGCCCGATCTCGGGAACAAAATCCCCTCAAGATGTTCCGCCAAGTCGAGTCAACCTCAGCGACATTCTTTCAACTGGGAGCTTTGCTGCTATCCAAAGGTTTCGAAAAGAGAATCCGCAAGCGAATATTCGAAACCCATTCAAAGGCCTTGCCGTTCGTATCCTCCCCCTTCTCGACGAGGTAATCCAAAAAGCTAGGCAAGGCGAAGAATGGGAAATCTCTCGCGAAATCATGCGGCGAGCCATGAACGATCCACGCCGATTCACTCCTGAAAAAGTGCCCCCGATTTTCAATGATCCCAGCCGATTTTTAGGGTGGCTTGATCCCCGCTACATTCGCGTTAGCAAAAAAAAGAAACCGCAAAATCCCCTCATCGAAGAAATCCAGAAAATTGACTTCGAGACCCCTCTCCCGGAAATGACATTCGACCACGCCGGTAACGAGCTTCTCCAAACCAACGAGCTATCTGACAACCCACGCGAACTCACTGAAGAGGAAGCCAACTCCGCACTCCTGACTGACCTTGGCCTGCCCCCTCAATCTCCATCCCCAGTAAAAAACCAAACTCAACCCAATCCCAACCCTCCACCTCCACTGGTTCTCGAAGACGATACCTCAACTCCCTACGTGATACCCGAATTCCCCATTATATCAACCGCGCCTAACCCA
>JBILZC010000093.1:0-8777 GCA_044377415.1 Terrimicrobiaceae bacterium
GTTCTCCTTCGCGATCTGGTGGATTGTTTTTCCTTCTTTCATGGCCTCTATGGCCACTCGCGCCTTGAAGGCGCTATCATGTCTTCTGCGTTTAGCTTTCATTTCAATAGTTGGTTCACTAGTGTCCGGTTATAAGTTAAACAACTCCATTTAGTTAAAATCTTCAGCTTCTGATTTTTTGAATTCACTTTTCATAAGCAGTTCATGCAAAGCAATCTTCTCGAACGGGTGAACGCTCAAAATCTGAAGAGTTCTGTGCAGGCTTCCGGGCAGTTTCAGCTCCTTGTGCAGGATGGCTACCAGCAGATAGGTCGTTACGGCGATCCAAACCTGCGTTTTCACCGCATTGAGGCTCGTTCCATAGTAATGCTTGATCCGCAGATTGCCTTTGATCCATTTGAAAAACAACTCGATGTCCCAACGCTTCTTGTAGAGTTTGGCAACCGTAAAAGCCGTAAGCCCCATGTGGTTGGTCAAGAACACCAAAAAGCGTTTCTGCTCTGCATCGAAAAACCGGATTCGCCGCAAGGGCGAGGGGAAGTTTTCTCTGGCCTTGGGAAGCGCCAAATACCCCACCTGATCGCTTCGCAGGCCCGTCGTTTTGTCCACAGGACGAGATTCTTGCCGAGCAAAACGCAGGTTGTCCTTGGCGCGTGTTACGAAAAACGCCCCCGAGGCCGCGATGCAGTGAAGTCTGGCAAAGTCGGTATAGCCCTTGTCGAAAATGTAGATCGCGCCAGCCTCGAAGGCCAACATGTCCAGCCACTTCACATCGTGCATGCTGGCTGGAGACACGAACACGCATACTGGAATCGGTTCTCTCAAATCGATCTGGGTGTGAACCTTGATCCCGCTCTTGGTCGTGCGGAATGTCGCCCAAGGAAACATCGTCAGCGACAAATCGATCGTCGTCGAGTCCAGCGCGTAAACGGTGTTTTCCAAATCCAGTCCCAAGTCCTCGCTCGCGTAAAGACTTCTGGCTTTGGGAATCAAGCTCAAAGCCAACGCCTCCCAGAGCCTCCAATCCCGCCTTTCGTTGGCATCGGCCAAAGTGGATTTGGCAACGGGTTCCCGAAAACCCAGATGGTAAAGGGCCTCGGGCTTGGCATTGAGGCATTCGACGATATCGCGCAGACCATCGCGCCAAGTCAGTTGAGCGAAGACCATACAAATCAACTGCTGACGCACTCCAAAATGTCGCACGCGCGACTCGGCCTGAAAGCGGGATGCCAAGCGAGTCAGTGTTTCGCGATGAATCAAATCGATAATTTGGGAGAGAATAAAGCGACCGGATATCATCCGCGCAGTATAGCATCTTCCGTTCCAAAAAATTCATATCCGTCACACTCGTTTTCCCGCTCTTGTCTATGAAAAACAACATGATTGAAAAAAACAAAACTCCGTTAACCGGACACCAGTGAGTTGGTTATAGGTTTATTGAGCTCCTCCAACCATCGCTTTTTTATCTCTTAGCCTCTGGTCCGATTTTCGGGGTCCACCTCAGGATTCACAGGAAAGAGATTTCATTATGCATTTAAAATCTTTATAAGTATGCTGTGAGCGATGCTGTTAATCATGGCGCGAACTGGCGGTTGTTAAGCACTCGCCACTTGTAAAAGCGCTCCAGATTTTTGGAGCCGGGATTGGCCGCGTAGTCAGGAATGCTGGTGTCGTTGGGGTTAATATAGCGCTCGATCGTCGTGGACCCACGATATTCGCCCACGACTTTATCTTTGGTTTCATCCCAGACAGTCGCCGATGTCGAGGGCACTTTCTTTAGCGCCTGCACGCGGAAATGGACGGTGTAGGTGTTCGATTTTGTTGTAAGAAGCGGGTAGAGATGCTTGTAGGGAGATTCCCGCAGGTTGTCACCTGTGACGAGTTTGTCGTTCCAGAAGGAATTGACAGTGCTCGCGGTGCTACCAACAGGCACAAGTGGAATACTGCAAATCTCTGCGTGAGATTTGAATATATCGCCACCAGTGAAGCGGGCATCAAAGAATGTCAGCGTTTCGTTTGCACTGATTCGATATCTGCTATTGGGATTGGTTGTGACATTGCCAGTATTTTTAAAAATGTCTAAATTTGCGGGGTTTGCACTTGAAACAGCACTCAGCATGACCGAGTCCAAACAGGCTCTGAGAGAAGTGGATCTTGTGATATTGGTAAATGGGAGAATCTGATAATTCATATTGATTCTGCCGGCCGTAGAGGAGGGTTCGCTAATGGCATAAGGTTCAACAACAGGCATCCAGAAAAGATCCAATAACAAATAATCCATTGGAGAGGTGTTTGCCGAAGGATGAGTGACCGAGCTGGTGGTATTTCCCGGACGAAAGAGAAGTGTTCGCCATGGATTAAAACCAGCCGGCAAAGATCCAAATTGAACAGCAGAGGCAACTTGCCGATTTGGAGAAAATGTAGCTGGATTTTCCACATCATCACTGGAACCAGAAGTAAAATACGGAACGCCGCCGATGCCATTTACCAGGGCAGAACTCCCATCTGGATAATTGATATATGGTCCATCGCGACTCACTCCAATGCCACTGTCAAAGTCCAGCTGTGCTACCGAAAAAGGAATGCCCACTGGATAATCGGGATTGGCGTTAACGTTTGCTCCTGTGTAGGTAAAACTTCCAAATGGCAATACGGTTCCATTGCTGGTGCCGGTAAAGGTTCCGGAATATGTAGTAAAATTACCACTCTTTACAGTGCAGTTACCGGTAGTTGAATCAAATTTTAAACCCACGATAGAACCACTGGTGTCCCAATATCCATTGATAATGGTTCCAGTATTTGGATAAAGCGTGAGGTTACCGCACTGCGTTCCGATATAACCCGCGTTACTTCCTAAGCGTAAACTGTGCGCTTTATTATTATAATTTAATCTGGATGTTGTAATATTTCCCGACTGCGTGGTGTTACCGTTTAATGTAATTGAGGCCTGACTGAGAGAAGGAGCTGAGAGCGAGGAGTATCTTTGTTGAGGAATGAAAACAGAGGATGGCACATTTTTGAGCATTCCCACCAAGCGAAAGTCCCCCCAGATAGAGCTCCCCGCAGAGGTCAGGGGGCCGTTTGGTTCGAGACTGATTACGGTGTCCTCTGGAAAAATGAAGTGTTCATATCTATTGTTATCCGGGCTAAGTGCTTGCTTAAATCTGGTTTGGGGATCAAGAATCGGACTCAAAAGGGGTGCGGGGAGAGTTGTAGCAGGAAAATTGAGTGCGATGGTTTGGTGCACGGCACCTGTCGAGGTTCCATTGGATGTTGAAATCGTCAGGTTTCCGGCTAGTCCGTCGAATGTAAAAGATTCTCCCGATGTTCCATTAGAACTTCCCGACAGGGGAATATTAAGCGTGATGAAACCCAAACGCGTTGTGGATGCGGTGCCTGGAGTTGCGTTTTTTCTTCCTGTTCCGCCGTTTGTTGGATCGCGATAAAGCAAACCGAAAGCCGGACCATTTCCCCCGCCGAACATCTTGCCTGCGTATCCTGGATCTCCATAAATAAATTCCTCACTGGTATTAAAGGCGTAAGTATTTCCATTCACAGTGAGAGGTAACGATGGAGTGAAAGTGAATTTCATCCCCGGATTGATGTAGGGATAACCAAGCGCAGGGCAAAAAAACTCGAAAACCAGAAGTGCTCGCATTCCAGTAGCTTGCGGTGCGGTAGTTATATTTCCAGAAGTAGTGGAATTCGAAGCTTGGGTGGCCATAAAGATGAGAGCGGCTTCGGAAATCGTATTCATCCGGCCAAATCCCATGGTGTTGCCGATTTGAAGTGGATTGACCTGCCCACCACGCGCTGTGGTTCCCGAGGCTGCTCTTGCTGTAGTAAAAATCGTGGCCCCAGTTTGCGTATCGCGGATATTTGTGCATCGGATGTAATCAACCATTTCGGTTAAAATCTGGTCACGCTGCGAGATAGGTGTGCCGCCGATGGTTACACTGGGATACTTCACTGCAAATGTGCTATTTCCATATCCTGGTGTCGCATTACCAGTCAAAGACTGCAGGTAGGTGTAAATTTGTTGATTGCGCGAATTGTAATCTGTTGTGGAGCTATTTGCATCACTTCTTGTGATGGAGTAGGTAAAGTTACCCATCGTGGCGCATCTGGCGATGAGGCGATCGTAGGCCGTCCATGTAGAGTTGTTGGTGGAAAGCGGTCGGAGCGAAACCCTTGGCTTGCCAAAAAGATTCAGCTCGGGAGCACGGCTGGCTGTGGTCAATAAAAAACCATATGTGCTGATTGCCGAGGGAGAAAGGATGCTTGCCGTGCGATTCTGCGTGAAGGCGAGTTCCTCGGCGGAGGAATAAAGTCTATCTGAATCGGGCGTAATGGTTGTGCCAGTAGCCGATGATCCATTACCAACCACAGTTTGAACCGTTCCGCCGAGCGAGCCTCCCGTGCTGATTCGCGGGGCAATATCGGCGATTTGAGATCTCGTGAGATTTCCAAGGACGCTCGTTAATGAAACCGTTGCCGGATGCCCAGGAAATCTTTGGAATTCATTCTTCAGCGGTTGTCGCAAAGCCAACTGATATTCAAAGCTGGTCGCATTCTTGGGGATATCCCAAAAAGCCCCAGCGGTGCTATTGCCGAGGCCTTGAAGATCCCCTGCGGCCGTGTTGATGTTGATTTTACTACTCTCGTCATCCGTCCAGAAAGCGATGCGGCCGACGATGGGGTTTGTGGCGCTGGCGGCAGAGATGGTGGTTGTATTGCCGATTCCAGACGCCGCGATAATCGAACCATTTTGAGTGACATAGAGCCAGCGGACAGGCATGGGCAGGCGACGAGCGGTAGTATTTCCAGTGACCACAGTAAGACCTGTGGTCGAGTTTGCGGAAAAGCCAGTGACACTGCTGATCACAGCAGGGTCAATGATGGGAAATTGGACGGTATCCGTGCCATTGATTGTAACTGAAACAGGGGCGTTCAGGTCCGTCCAAACAGCTTTGTCTGCGGCCCAAGTAGAAGCAGGAGAATCTTCCGTCGTCAGAGTGGCGCTGGAGGTCTGGACCATATTACTCGCGGAGTAAAGTTTGAAGGCCCTCAAGAGAGCCGAGCCGGCTGCTGCGCTCCCCGAGCCATAAGTCCGAATCATACCAGGCTGGGAGGCCCAGGCGATTTTATCGCCCTGCGTGGTAGCGGCGCGGATTTGGCCTTGCACGAGGTTCACTGCGGTATCTGCGAGATTTCGCGTGTTTGCTGCGGATGCGTAGGAGGCCGAAGACGTGCGCTCGATGGAGACGCGGTTGAGAAATGTGATCGCAAGTCCCAAAATGACAATGAGAAGAGCCAAAACTATGACGAGCGCTGCCCCTTTCTGATTCTGTATTTTCTTCATGGCCTGTAGATTTTAACTTTGGAAGTGATGGGGTTCACGCTGACCGAATAATAGTTATCGGGAGGGGTCTTGGAGGAATGTCGAGCCAGAACCACAGTAATAAAGTTATTATTCGTGTTGATAGCGCTACTGGGTGAACCGCTGGCACGAATGCGAAATCCTTTGTAAGAACAAGTTGCAGCTCCAAAATTGGTGCTTCCGCTGATGCTCGTATCTGCGGTGAGAAGGGGGGAATACGAGTTATTTGAGGAAATGATGGTTCCTTCAGGAAGTTTCTGGAGCTTTCCGAGCGGAGACAAGACTCCACTTTCATCCTTAAGCCATAGCTGCAGTGCCGTGTAGCCCGACCAAACCCCATTCGTCATGTCGATGAGGCGCACTTCGATATCGCGGTTTCTGGTGGTGGCTTCCTGACGGGCGAGAATAATCTGGTCACCAAGGAGCTGCCCCCCGCGAGTAATACAACTTGCAGCTGAGATACTCGAAAAAGCCGGCACGGCAATCGATGCCATGATTCCAATAATAGCAACCACAACAAGTAATTCAACAAGTGAAAACGCTGAAGAGCGAGGCTCACGCGAACCGCCAACGCTACGCCGATGTGTGGTGGAGAGTGAGTTCATTGCATCTTGGACTCCCTCATCGGAACAATCGTAGTAAACACGCGGAAGTTGAAGCCATTTTGTGTCAGTCTCTGAGCAAGTGTCTCTAAGTCAGCTTCAAATTGAGCGACCGTGGAGGTGGCCAAGATTCCATCAAACGAAGCACTGATTTGTGTAGGTGGGGTGGCCGAGGTGCAAAAGCGTAGAGCGGATGTCTCATCAATCGCCACGAGAGTCACTTGCACGGTGGGCGGAAGTTGATTCGCGGTGTCCGGCTGAGTGCTGGCAGTGGAATTGAGGCGAGAATTATAGGTAAAAGAAGACGTCAGCGCGTTTCCCGTAGGATCGTCGGAAGTCGCTTTTCGCGGCCAGATTGCCATGTAAACAATGTTTTCCGCAACGACTGCGGAGTTGTTTCCAGATATCCATTTACTGCCATTAAGATCGCTGGTGGCGTTGCCACTGTAAACACCCAAGCTCTCGGTATTAGCAACCTGCTGCATAAGTCGGTATCGGTATACTTGAGTCGCGGCTGTCTGGAATGGAAGGCCCGCCTCACCTTGATAATCGATGTAATACCCATAGGCATTGAGAAGGTTATCCATGCCGCTGTAAGTTGCGTCTCCCGTTACCCCACCCGGAGCCTGAAAAAAGACAGCTTGACCTGTGCCGCTTGTGCCTGGGAGCGGGTCTTGTCCTGCTGGGCCAACGATAAAGTGAAGCTCGGATTTTCTGATGTATTTTGTGGGAGTCGTGGGGCTATCGTAATCCCAGTAACTGTTCATCGTGGCTTGGCTGAGCTTGGAAGTCAGCAACTCAAAGGCGCTTCGCGCTCCTTGAAAAGCTGAAACCTTTTCCGTGGCGCGTCGCGTCACCGTGCTTGTCTGGCTAATCGTGCTCATCAGCAACCCCAGCAACAGGATAAATACCGTAGAGGCCACCAGGACCTCCAGGATCGTAAAACCAGCGTGCGAGTTGGAAAAGCAGGGCTTCCTCATTTACCGGAATTCGCGATCTGTAGTGTGTAATTATTGGTCGTTCCGTTGGCCGAGGATGCTGGTTTCAAAACTATCTCGATTTTCAATGCTGTGAGGGAATCGGAAAAATTCCCGCTTGTGCTGCCAGGAAAAGATGGCGCATTCGTGGTGGCATTCACCGCGTAGCGGGGATAGGTGGCTGTGTCCGTGGGAAGAAGCGGCTGGCCGTCGTTGTCAAAACTTACGCTGGTATTGAGTGAACTAAAATTCGCCGTCAAAGCCGACGCGGCGATGCTTCGGACGATTTGAGCCCTCACCGTCTCTCCATTTGAATCTTTGAGCGTATTCAGACCGGTTGGAATGAGTCCCAAAATTGCGACGACGGCAAAACTCACAATGCCAAGTGCGATCACCACCTCGACAAGACTGAAAGCCTTAAATTTCAAATAACACAAAGAAGGACAACGCGATTTTCCTTTTTCTCGCGAACTCAAGGATGCTGGGAATGGGGAGATCATTTGTAATCCAAAGAACTAATTATACACCAATATACATTATTGCAACAATATTGAATGTTCTTTGCAGCACATTAGATAAAAGATCGCAAGCCGTGAATACGGGGAGGGTATACATTGGCGCATTCTTCACCGGGTGCGTGCCTTCGTTGGAGAGTGTGATTGCCAAACGCTGGAAACCATTCGCCTCCTCCTTCAGACTTTGCGTCGTTTCGACCGGCTCAGACGCCTTCACATCCACTTGGATATCCGGCCAACGATGTATCAGCCGCACCCGCGATTTGTGCCAGTAGCAGGCCCGCAAAGAGGATGGCATGGAATTTTAAGGAAGATTTTTTCAGGAAAAAAGATGGGGTGGGAATCATCAATATTTCCTTCTATCTTTCAGCTGCGAGAGACGGATTGTGACGGAAAAAAAGGCAGCTGTCGCAAGGACGCGCCCGTGATATTTGGTCAGGCTTCATTGGCAACCCTCATAATCAAGCTAACTACAACCCCCGCGCGCGAAGTCTTAGCCAAAGCCAACAAAATCTTGTCCAGACTTGATGATGGAAAAACCATCCACTTCATGGATATCAACAACCTGTTCGTCCAAGCCGACGGCACCATCACCTCCGATTTGATGCCCGACTTCGAACACCCCAGCGCCAAAGGCTATCAACTTTGGTCGGAAACCATCGAGCCCGTGGTGGCGAGATTGATGGGCGAGAAATAGTCCGGAATTTGATCTTCCAGGTCCGCGTCACGGTCTAATACCAAAAGCAGCTTGCTTTTGGATTTTAGGAGACAGGCACAGTGCGTCGCGCCTGTGTGCGTTGGCGTGCTCATTGGTTATGATGGGCGGGGTGCGAGCAAGTGGCCCAGTCTCAACACGGCCGAGACGGCCGTCCCCCCTTCTTTTGCGCTGCAAAGTCTAATTTCAAAGTGACAATGGTATAACTCCTTTCTCAGCATAAAAAACACACTGCCATAATGCTATCAAAGCCGGGTTTCCCAACTCAGCGCGTTGCTCATCGAGCGATCAATATCATCATCCGCACGCTCAAGAAGGCCTTTTAGGCACCCGACCAAACAATCAGCAGCCGGATTTTCCAAAGTAAGCCGAAATTTTCCATCACGAGACTTGATGATGACCACTTCCCAAGCAAGGAGAGCTAGCCGGACGCGCGAAAAATTCCGCAGAAATTCCGTGACAGTTAATTCCATAAAGGGCGGTTTGATAAATTACAACACATTCTCCATCAATGTATTTGGCATGATTTTTGCTATGTAATTGGCAATGAAAAGCTACCAACCAAGTTTCTTTGATGACAGTGATCGT
>JBILZC010000162.1:0-2897 GCA_044377415.1 Terrimicrobiaceae bacterium
AGATGCCCTTCTCTGCTACGGCATCCCAATCCACATTTCGTAGGTCCACATCGGGAGTATTGAGCACCTTACCGAGGAAGCGTTTCGCTGCGAGTGCGGTGAACCCGCATCGGAAGCCTTCATAATCCTCTGGAGGGATGTCATAGGGCACGCGTTCGGGGTGAGCGAGGTCGGCCGTTTTCAGATGCCGCCCGCGGAGATACGCGATGTTTCCTGGTTCTGAAACTTGAAAAGACTCGATCTCGAGTTGCATATCCGCTATCAGGGCTTTGATGATCTTCTGTTCTGAGGTGAACCGCATTCCGCCGAGTTCGATCCGAGCTTCTGGCATGTCAGGCGGTTGGACTGTGAGCAGGCGACCACCGATACGGTCGCTGCACTCAAAAACAGCTGAACGTGTTCCTTGACCTGCGGGACTCGTCATCCAGCGCCAACCACTGTAGAGACCCGAGACACCTGCGCCTACGATTGCTAAATCCAGTTGAGGAAAAACAGAGTCCTTTTGCATAAAGACCGAAGCAAATCATAGAGTCGAAGCTTTACAACATCGAAAGCCACAATCTATCGAAAGCCACGCGCCTGAGCACAGGGAACGCGCCGGGACACGAAGCAAACTCTTGCCATGATTTCCTTTTCCCGCTTCCTTGCGTGTCTTCATACTATGCCGAATGTTTGATGCTCTACGCCGCCTTTCTCTGGGATTCACTTTGATCCTAGTTGCCGCAGCCACCCTTCTTCTCACAGATCTGGGTTCGCGGAAAAACGCGAACAACAAGTCAGGCGTCACAAAGGAAAACACGCTCCGCATCGCGCTAGTGCAGCATAGCTCCATCAAGGCCCATGATGATGGCGCCAGCGGCGCCATTGAGGCCCTAGCCCAGCGTGGCTACGCTGAGGGCGACTGCGTACACATCAAGAGATTCAATGCTCAAGCCGATACTGGGACAGCTAGCGCGATCGCAAAGCAAGTCACAACTGGCGAGTACGACATTATCATTACCATCGGCACTCCCTCATTGCAGTATGTGGCCAACGCCAATCGGCAAGGCAGTCGCACAAGGCATGTCTTCGGCCTCGTCACGGATCCCTACTCGTCGGGAACGGGAATCGATGCCTTGGATCACTCGAAACACCCTCCCTACATGACGGGTTCGGGATGCATGCAACCGGTCGCTGAAGCCTTTGAAACCGCAAAAAAAATGTTTCCCGCACTCCGATCGGTGGGGCTTATCTGGAACCCCTCGGAATCCAATTCTCAAGCGCAGACGCTCATAGCGCGGCAAGTCTGTGCGAGGCTCGGTATCGAGCTTGTTGAATCGACCGTGGACAACTCGACCAGCGCCCTCGAAGCGGCCTCGGCGCTCACCTCTCGGGGAGTGCAGGCTATATGGATCAGCGGTGACATCACGGTAGCCCTTGCCGCAGATGCGATCATCACTATTGCCCGGCGGGCGAACATTCCGATTTTTTCTTCGTTCCCGCCATTGGTCAAGTCGGGTTCGCTTTTTGATCTCGGCGCCAATTATTTCGAGATCGGCAAGACCACTGGAGGGATCGCCAGCGACGTCCTAGATGGAAAGAGCCCAGCGGACATTCCAGTGGAAAACATTGCCCCCAAGACTTTTCTTTTTAATGAAAAGGCACTCATTGGTCTGCGCGATCCATGGCAAATCCCTGCCACCCTCCGTTCTGAGGCCGCCACTTGGGGGGCGGCTTCGGAGACCAAGATTCCTGAGGAGCATCCGCTTCCGACCAAGCCGTGAAGGCATTCTTTTCTAACCAAGAGCGATTTTTTTAAACCATGACTCTACTCATCGGAGCAACAACCGTCGGATTAATCCTAGCCCTTCTCTCGCTAGGTGTTTACTTGAGCTTCCGAGTTTTCAGTTTTCCCGACATCACGGCCGATGGCTCGTTTACGCTTGGCGCAGCGGTGTCTGCGATACTGATTGTGCAGGGCCATTCGCCTTGGATCGCGACGATGGCGGGATTTTTCGCAGGCATGCTCGCGGGCACGGTCACTGGTGTGCTCTCCAGTAAATTTGAGATCAACGGACTCCTGAGCGGTATACTTGTGATGACGGCGCTCTACTCGGTGAATCTTCATGTCATGGGTAAAAGTAATCTGCCCATGGCCAATCAAGCTACGCTGGCCAGCGAGGCGGAGCGCTTAGCCGGAGTCCTCTTCGGACTTCAAGGCGATCTGCATGTTATCGGATGGTCTGTCGGCCTGCGCGACGCCGCAGTGCTGGTCGGCGTTTTTGCCCTTATTGCCGTTTGTGGTCTCACCCTTTATTTCTTCTTCCGCACGAACCTTGGCACCGCGATGCGTGCGGCGGGCAACAATCCTCAAATGATCCGGGCGCTCGGAGTCAATGTGGATGCCCTTCTCATTCTTGGTCTCGCCCTTTCAAACGGCCTGATCGCTCTGAGCGGATCGCTTCTGGCCCAGTATGAGGGATTCGCTGACGTTCAGATGGGCGTTGGCATGGTTGTCTGGGGACTCGCTAGCGTGATCATTGGCGAAGCCCTTGTTGGATCGAGTCGGCTTGGCCTTCTGATCACCGGTGCGGTGATGGGATCGCTCCTCTTTCGCTTGCTGGTGGCTATCGCTCTGCGATGGGGGCTCGATCCGAATGATCTCAAAATTGTGACCGCTTCATTTGTATTCATCGCCCTAGTTGCTCCGTCCATTCTTCGTAAATTGAAGCCCATCCCAGTGGAAAAAAACGCCTGATATGCTTGAGATTTCTGACATTCGCAAAACTTTCCACCCCGGCACGCCTAACGAGGTTCGCGCTTTACAGGGCGTCTCTCTCGATCTCAAGGCGGAGAGCTTTGCGATCATCATCGGCACTAATGGATCGGGTAAGTCGACCCTTCTCAATGCCGTTGCG